>JAGANS010000061.1 GCA_017624155.1 Muribaculaceae bacterium
GCTCTTGACGGTGCCGAGGGGGAGGTTCATGTGTTCGGCGATCTCGTTGTATTTATAGCCTGCCACGTGCATCGAGAAGGGGATGCGGTATTCGTCGGCGAAGCTGTCGATGGCCTCGGAGATCTCGGAGGCGTGGAAGGATGCCTCGGGAGCCTCGATGCCGCTGTCCTGCGACAGGTTGAGGTGATATAGGTTCTCGGTGGTGTCGACAACGGTGGCGGCACGCTGCCCGCGGCGGTAGTTGTTGATGAAGATGTTGCGCATGATGGTGAACACCCAGCCCTTGAAGTTGGTGTTGTCGGCATACTTGTCTTCGTTGTCGAGAGCCTTGAGGGTGGTGTCCTGCAGCAGGTCGTATGCGTCGTCGCGGTTGGAGGTGAGCATGTAGGCAAAGTTCAGCAGGTTGCCCTGAAGTTGCATGAGTTCAGATTGGAATTTTTCGCTTTTCATAATTTGGAGTTTTTAGAGGTTTTGTCTGATAACGATGCAAAATTGGGGCAAATTTTTGCCTTGTCAAGAGTTTTTGTGTTAATAAATGCTAATTCACGAAAAATTTCGATTATACTGCTATAATATATTGATATACAGATATATAAAATTGATACAAATTGTTACATCGCTGTTACAACGTGATTAAATACACCATATTGTACATGTAATGTAACATTGATGTCACAAAATTAACGCTTAAAACCAACGTTCGTATGAACCAAAAAAACAGCCGCGCCAACTGTTGGCACAGCTGATAATCCCCTCTACCCTCCGGCTTCCGTTTATAAAATTCCTTTATTTCTCAAAATTATATCAATACAGCCGACGAGATAGAACGGTATATTGACAAGCCGAAAAGTGGAGTTGCTGATCGGATTCTTTACCTCATCTACAGAAAACTGTCCCGGCCATATTCTCAGGGCCAAGTCACCGGCACCGGGGAGGCTTGTGAATGATTGTAATGAGCGCAGATGAGCGTTACTGCCATTTTTTACCTCTATCGGAATAATTTTTCCGAAACATTGGAATATAAAGTCGACTTCGGCATTCGAGCCACGCTTGTCCCGCACCCAGTAGCATTGCGAGTCGATATAGTTACGGTCAAGCGCCTGCCACAATTCCTGACCGACAATCTGCTCGGCAGCATGCCCTCGCCATACATCGGCTAAAGACGTGTTGGTAAGGTACTCAACCTGAATGCCGGCTGAGAAATTGACAAGCCCAGAGTCAAGCCAAATCAATTTTGGCGATCGGGCAAGGGCCTCCAGGGCCGGAGCCTGAACAGATGTGACTGGGTAGTCGAGCGATACAAGAAATGCTTTCTCAAGCAGTTCAAATGCCTGATGAACCGCCGAAGAAGTAAAAGAGCTTCCGCCAAATCTTGCGAACGAAACAGATTGCCCGGCATAGCTCCAGCCGCTTCGCAACAGGTGTCGTAATACAGCAATCTGCTGCGGTGACACTGCATATTTCTCAACATCCTCATCGTAACTTTGCAACAGCCCATTATATAGAGATGACAACGATGCCACATCCCTTGTATCGGCGTATGTATCGATTACCTCGGGCATACCGCCAATCAGTGCGTATGTCTGAAACAGCCGGCCGAGTTGATCGTGGAGCATTGGATCGACGATACCGCCATACACCTGCTCACTTAGCTCGCCAAGCCCTATCCCGCATAGGAATTCGTTAAAGAAACATGGGCGCATTGACAGATATTCAACCCTTCCGACGGGAAATGACACACCGGTTTTAAACAGCTCCTGAAGCCGCGAGCCGGCGGCAATCACAAAGAGATTCGGCATATCCTCATAAAAGTAACGCAGCATTCCTATGGCTTTGGGAGCCGATTGAATTTCATCGAGGAACAACAGTATTCTTTTGCCGGACAAAGAATCTATATGCCCCATTCTCGTCAGCCTCAGAATCTCCATGACTTTTGTCGGAGAGTCGGCATTCTCAAATATAAGGCGATCGTCAGGACGCTCAAGATTCAGCATCACGAATGCATCAAATTCTTTTGCGAATTCCTTTACAAGCGTTGTCTTGCCCACCTGACGTGCGCCCCGTATCACCAATGGCTTACGCTGCTTTTTTTGAGCCCAAATGCGAAGATCATTCAGGAGATTCCGTTTTATCATGGCGAATAATTTGATTTACAAGCACAAAGATACATAAAATTTCCAATACATAGGCAAATCCGCTCCATAAATTTTCTATTGCATGGGCAAATTTGCCAATAAAGTCTTCTAATGTATAGGCAAAATAGAGCGTTTTTCTTTCTAATGCATAGGCAAGGCGGAGGCTTGATCGCAAATTGAAAAAGCCCGGCAAGGGGTGCCGGGCTTTTCTATGAGAAGGTTGCAGGATGCTTTATTCCTTATTGTGGCGCGGGCCGCGGGGACCACGGTCGCCGCCTTCGCGACGGGGTCCTCGTTCACGGCGTTCGCCACCTTCGGCGGGACGGCCTTCGCGGCGGGGTCCGCGCTCGCGGCGCTGGGGCTCCACGTAGCCTTCGGGCTTTTCGAGCAGGGCGCGCATCGACAGGCGGTATTTGCCGGTCTTCTTATCGATCTCGATGAGCTTGACGTCGACTTCGTCGCCTTCCTTGAGGCCCGAAGCGGCCATGTCTTCAAGACGGTCCCACGAGATTTCGGAGATGTGGAGCAGGCCGTCGCGGTTGGGCATGAATTCGACGAATGCGCCGAAGTCCATGATGTTGCGGACGGTGCCGTGGTAGGTCTTGCCTTCCTCGGGCAGCTCGACGATGGCGTTGATCATCTCGAGAGCCTTGTCGATGCTGGCCTTGTTGGCAGCGGCGACCTCGATGTAGCCGCCCTCGGGGATCTCGTCGATCGATACGGTGGCACCTGATGCCTCCTGGATACCCTGAATGACCTTTCCGCCCGGGCCAATGACAGCACCGATGAGCTCCTTGGGAATGAGCATGGTGACGATGCGGGGCACGTGGGGCTTGTAGTCCTCGCGGGGCGCGGGGATAGTCTCGTTGATGATATTGAGGATGTGGAGGCGGCCTTCGCGAGCCTGCATGAGGGCCTTCTCGAGGATCTCATAGCTGAGGCCGTCGCACTTGATATCCATCTGTGTGGCGGTGATGCCGTCGCGTGTGCCGGTCACCTTGAAGTCCATGTCGCCCAAGTGGTCCTCATCGCCGAGGATGTCGCTGAGAATGGCATATTTCGAGCCATCGGAGATCAGGCCCATGGCGATGCCGGCAACGGGTTTCTTCATCTTGACGCCGGCGTCGAGCAGCGACAGTGTGCCGGCGCATACGGTGGCCATCGACGACGAACCGTTCGACTCGAGGATGTCGCTCACGATGCGGCATACATAGGGGAAGTCGTCGGGGAACATGCTCTTGAGGGCGCGGTGGGCCAGGTTGCCGTGGCCGATCTCGCGGCGGCCTACGCCACGTACGGGGCGGGCCTCACCGGTGGAGAAGGGGGGGAAGTTGTAGTGGAGCAGGAAGCGCTCGCGGCCCTGGTTGAGCACGTCGTCGAGGATCTTCTCGTCGAGCTTGGTGCCGAGGGTTACAGTAGCGAGGGCCTGAGTCTCGCCGCGGGTGAACACGGCCGATCCGTGAGGGCCGGGCAGATAGTCGACCTCGCACCAGATGGGACGGATCTCGGTGGTCTTGCGGCCGTCGAGGCGGATACCCTCGTCGAGCACGCAGCGGCGCATGGCCTCTTTCTCAACGTCGTGGTAGTAGCGCTTTACCAGCGGGGTCTTCTCCTCGCGTTCCTCCTCGGGGAGCGATTCGATGTAGTCGTTGCATATCTTGTCGAAGGCCTCGATGCGCCAGTGCTTGTCGGCCGAGCCGGTCTTGGCCACGGCATAAGCCTTGTCGTAGCACTTGTCGTGCACGTCCTTGCGGAGGTCTTCATCGTTTACTTCGTGGCAGTATTCGCGTTTTACGGTCTTGCCGGCTGCCTCGGCGAGTTCGAGCTGCACCTTGCACTGCTCCTTGATGGCGTCGTGGGCAGCCTTGAGGGCACCGAGAAGCTCGGCCTCAGAGGCCTCTTTCATCTCGCCTTCCACCATCATGATGTTGTCGTAGGTGGCGCCGACCATGAGTTCCATGTCGGCCTTTTCAAGCTGTGCGAAGGTGGGGTTTATCACATACTCGCCGTCGATGCGTGCCACGCGGACCTCGGAGATGGGGCCGTTGAAGGGGATGTCGCTGCAAGCGATGGCAGCCGAGGCGGCCAGGCCGGCCAGGGCGTCGGGCATTTCCTCGCCGTCGGCCGAGTACATGGTGATATTGACAAAAGTGTCGGCGTGATAATTGTCGGGGAAGAGGGGGCGAAGCACGCGGTCGACGAGGCGCGATGTGAGGATTTCATAATCGCTGGCGCGGCCTTCGCGCTTCAGGAAGCCACCGGGGAAACGACCGTTGGACGAAAATTTCTCTTTGTACTCTACTGTCAGGGGCATGAAGTCAACACCCTCGCCGGCTTCCTGTGCGGAAACCACAGTGGCGAGCAACATGGTGTTGCCCATGCGGAGTTCTACCGCTCCATCGGCCTGCTTTGCAAGTTTCCCGGTCTCCAGGGTGATGGTGCGACCGTCAGCAAGCGTGATGGTTTTTTTGATTGGATTCATATAAGCTTATATAATAAAGTGTTTTAATCGCATAAATCGCGCAAAGATACGCAAAAAATCCCGATTATGCAAATTTATTGTACATCGGGCGCAATTCCGACAGGCCGGACGCGTCAGACACGTCTGACCTGTCGGACCCGTCAGACAATAAAAAAAGAATGAGAAACGTAAACCGAAGTTTAGCGATTTCTCATTCTCCTCTCTCCTCTGGCGGTGCGGACGGGACTCGAACCCGCGACCCCAGGCGTGACAGGCCTGTATTCTAACCAGCTGAACTACCGCACCTTGTTTTTGGTTCTCTAACCTTTCGGAGAGGCGTGGGCTTGTGGCCTTTTTGCGAGTGCAAAGTTAAGGCGGATTTTGGTTCCGTGCAAGTATTTTCTGATTTTTTTTACGATAAAATGCAAAATAGGTTGTTTTGGATAATGTTTTGGAGTATTTTACCTCGGATTTGTGGCCTCCCCGGCGCTCCTTGCGCCCATTCGTGACAATGAGCGCAGCGACGGAATGATCAGAGCGGCGGTCACGATGGTGGCCAGCAGATCGGATATGGGAAATGAAAGCCATACGCCCTCGACGCCCATCCTGTCGGACAGCACCAGCATGAGCGGAATCAGAAATATCACCTGGCGGGCGAGGCTCAGCACCATCGCGCGTGCGGGCGCGCCCACGCTTTGAAAATATGTGGTGGAGATAATCTGGAAGCCCACGACGCCGAAGGCCCACAGGGCGTGGCGCAGGCACACCACCGTGCTGTCGATGAGAAAACTGTCGTAGGTGAAGGCACGCGCGATGTATGTCGGCAGTGTGAGTCCGGCGAGGCAGCCTGCAACGCATATTGCGGTCGACACCCCTGCGGCCAGCCAGTAGGCGCGGCGCAGGCGGTGATACAGTCCGGCGCCGTAGTTGTAGCCAACCACGGGCTGCAGGCCCATACTGATGCCGAGCACCACGGTGCACAACAGAGACGTGTAGGTGACGAATATGCCGGCGGCACCGATGGCCATGTCGCCGCCGTGGGCCACCAGCGAGCGGTTGATAAGGGCGTTGACAAGGCACGATGCCACGTTGATGATGCACGGCGCCGCGCCCAGCGATATCATCGACAGCACCACCCGTGCGCGCAGCCCGAATGTACCGCTGCGAAAGCGCAGATTGACGTCGCGCCTGAAGAAGTGGCTCACCACAAACCATGCCGATACGGCCATTGCTATGTCGGTGGCGATGGCCGCGCCGGTCATACCCATGTCGAGCCACAGCACCAATATCGCATCGAGCACCACGTTGGTGACGGCGCCGATCACCATAGTCATCATGGCCCGGGCAGGGTAGCCCGTGGACCTCAGCACATTGTTGAGGCCAAAGGCTACATTGGTGAGCAGTAGCCCCGGCAGCACCCACAGCATATAGGAACGGGCATAGGGCAGAGTGACATCGCCGGCGCCGAAGGCGCGCAGTATCGGATCCATCCACGTGGCGAATATGGCTATGTATATTGCCGCGTTTACAAAAGTAAGGGTGGCGGCGTTGCCCAGCATCAGTTCGGAGCCGGGCTTGTCGCCACGTCCCAGCAGTATCGATATGCGCGACGACGAGCCCACGCCCACCAACACGCCTATCGCAGTGGTGATATTCATAAGCGGGAAGGTGAGCGCCATGCCGGCTATGGCCTCGGGTCCTACCACCTGGCCGATGAATATGCGGTCGACGACGTTGTACAGCGCCATGACGAGCATACCCGTCACTGCCGGAAGGCTGTATTGCCACAGCAGGCGCCCCACGGGCCGCGTAGCGAGGGTATCAAGGCCTGATTTCGTAGGATTCGACATTTAAAATTCAAATTCAACTTTCAACATTCAAAATTCACCATTTAATAAAGTCCCGGCCGGACACAGCGCTGAGCATGCGTCCGGCCGGTTAGCCTTGCGGAGGGCAAAAACGGTTTACTTGCCGGCAGATGCCTTTGCGCGTTCG
The DNA here is from genome assembly GCA_017624155.1 of Muribaculaceae bacterium. GTDB lineage: Bacteria > Bacteroidota > Bacteroidia > Bacteroidales > Muribaculaceae > CAG-873. The sequence goes on from JAGANS010000061.1 coordinate 6,592, forward strand.
TAGAGCTTGCGCACGTCGACCTGCGAGGTCTGCATGAACTGCGGATATTGCTCGACGATGGTGCGCAGAGCCTCGGCTTCGGCTGCATAGTCCTTCTCGGCACGGAGCACGTTGGCCTTCTTGATAAGCACGAGGGGTACTATCGAGGGGTTCTTGTCGGCCTTGCTTACAGCCTTGTCGAATGCCTTGAGGGCTTCGGGATACTGCTTGAGGTTGACGTAGCAGTCGCCCTCGAGGGTGTATACGCCGGCGGCCACGATGTTGTCATCGACCGATGCGTCCTTCAGGTAGTCGAGGGCCTCCTGATACTTGCCCTGCTGATACAGGCGGATGCCGGCCTCAACCTTGGCGCGGTTGCCACTCTTGTAGCCCTTCTGGGCGGCTTCCTTGTACAGCACGAGAGCCACTGAGTCGTTGGGGGCCACATCGGCGCGGCCTATGGCCTCGTCGGCCTTGGCACTGCCGGCCTTGGCCACAAAGAACCAGATGAGGATTGCCGCTATGACGGCGAGAACGAATACCGAGAAGACGAGGATTCGCTTGCTGTTGGCTTTGGCACGGGCCAGGATGTCCTGTGCATCGTCGGCCTGCTGTGCCACGGGATTTTGGGGAGCTTTGTTTTCCATTTATGCTTTTGTTTTTTCTTTTAATGCGACAGATTGGGCTTTGACGGCCTTTTTCAAGCTGCAAAAATAGCTCAAATTAATGGAATAATAAAATTTTGGGGGCATTAATTTCATATTTTGACATATAAAGACTAAATTTGCAATCCAAAAACCAACGCCATGCAAGAATTACAACTCTCCATACCCTACCGCAGGCTGTCGTATGACGAGCTCGACGACCGTCGCCGCCGCCTTGTCGACCTCGCGCGCCGGTACACACACAATGCCTATGCTCCGTACTCACACTTCAGCGTCGGGGCAGCCATAGCTCTCGACAACGGAGAGGTGGTGTGCGGCGCCAACCAGGAGAATGCGGCATTTCCTTCGGGCACATGTGCCGAACGCTCGGCCTGTTTCTCGGCCGGCGCCCGCTTTCCCGAGGCAAAATTCGAGGCCGTAGCCATCGCCGCACGCGGCACCGACGGCCACGAGCTGCGCCATCCCGTAGCCCCATGCGGAGCCTGCCGCCAGGCCCTGCTCGAATATGAGGGACGAGCCGGCCACGATGTGGAGGTGATTCTTGTAGGCAGCGAGGAAATATATGTGCTGCCGTCGATCCGCTCGCTGCTTCCCTTTGCGTTCACCGAATTAGGATAATTATTAAAAATAAAGATAAAAGATAGATGAACTTCGTAGAAGAACTGACCTGGCGCGGCATGATCCACCAGATGATGCCCGGCACCGAAGAACAACTCCAGAAAGAAATGACAACGGCCTATCTCGGTATCGACCCTACGGCCGACTCGCTCCATATAGGCCATCTCGTAGGCGTGATGATGCTCAAGCACTTCCAGCGTGCCGGCCACAAGCCCATCGCCCTTATCGGCGGTGCCACAGGCATGATCGGCGATCCATCGATGAAGAGTCAGGAGCGCAAGCTGCTCGATGAGGCTACCCTGCGTCACAATCAGGAGGCCATCCGCACACAGCTCGCCAAATTCCTCGATTTCGATTCCGATGCGCCCAATGCCGCCGAGATGGTCAACAACTACGACTGGATGAAGAACTTCTCCTTCCTCGACTTTATCCGCGACGTAGGCAAGTACATAACCGTCAACTATATGATGGCCAAGGATTCAGTGAAGAAGCGCCTCTCGGGCGAGAGCCGCGAGGGCATGTCGTTCACCGAATTTTCCTACCAGCTGTGCCAGGGCTACGACTTCCTGCACCTCTACCGCGAGAAGGGCTGCCGCCTGCAGCTCGGCGGCTCCGACCAGTGGGGCAACATCACCACCGGTACAGAGCTCATCCGCCGCACCGAGGGCGGCGAGGCATTCGCCCTCACCTGCCCCCTCATCACCAAGGCCGACGGCGGCAAATTCGGCAAGACCGAGAGCGGCAACGTATGGCTCGATCCGCGCTACACGTCGCCCTACAAGTTCTACCAGTTCTGGCTCAACGTATCAGACGCCGACGCCGAGAAATACATCAAGATATTCACCGCCCTCTCCCGCGAGGAGATCGAGGCTCTTGTGGCCGAGCAGGCCCAGGACCCCGGCGCACGTCCCCTGCAGAAGCGCCTGGCCAAGGAGATCACCACCATGGTACATTCGGCCGAGGACTATGAGGCAGCCGTCGAGGCCTCGCAGATACTCTTCAGCAACAAGGCCGCCGACATCCTTCACCGCATCGACGAGACAACACTGCTCCAGGTATTCGAGGGCGTACCCACATTCGAGGTATCGCGCGCCGACATCGAGGCCGGCATCCCACTCGCCGAGCTCCTCGTTGACAAGGCACAGGTTTTCCCCTCCAAAGGCGAGATGCGCAAGATGACCCAGAATGGCGGCGTGATGATCAACAAGGAGAAGATCGCCGATGCCTATGCACCCGCATCGACAGCACTGCTCCTCAACGACAGATATATAATTGTGCAGAAAGGCAAGAAAAACTACTTCCTGCTCATAGCGAAATAAAAAACAGGATTTTTTTATGTAAATTTTAATGGATTTATTGTGCCGCGGCTCTCGTGAGAAAGCCGCGGTTTTTATTGCAATTCTATCCTCTTTGTTCCGATAGCGGCATTAACATATATTTGCTAAAGTGCGTGTAATTTGCCTTGTTTTTAAAATTATTTCACAATACCGCCGCATTGTTTACATAATTTTACATTATTTTACTTAGTTTAAACTATATTCTTTTTTACAATTCAGAAATTGTTCATAATTTTGGCGTCGGAAATTGCCGCAGTATCCTCTGTGGCGAACACGAATTTAGAAAAAACTAATAAAGAAATAACAAACCAATTTCACTTTAATCGACATGGCTAAATGCAATGTAAAGCCCGCAGAAGGCAAGCTTGGTGTACTCGTCGTTGGTAACGGCGCTGTTGCCACCACCTTCATGACCGGCGTCCTTATGGCCCGCAAAGGTCTCGCAAAACCCATCGGCTCAATGACCCAGTACGACAAAATGCGTGTTGGCGAAGGCGCCGATAAAAAATATCTCCACTACGACCAGATTGTCCCCATGGCCAAGCTCGACGACATCGTCTTCGGCACATGGGACGTTTATCCCGCCAACGCCTTTGAGTCGGCCATGAACGCCGAGGTTCTCAAGGAAAAGGACATCCTCCCCGTCAAGGAAGAACTTGAGGCTATCGTGCCCATGAAGGCCGCCTTCGACCACAACTACGCTAAGCGTCTCGACGGCGAAAATTACATGAAGGGCGCTACCCGCTGGGAAATGGTTGAAAACCTCCGCAAGGACATCCGCGACTTCAAGGCAAAGCACGGCTGCTCGCGCATCGTAGTTCTCTGGGCCGCTTCCACCGAAGTTTATGTCCCCGTCAACGAGCAGATCCACGACACCCTCGAGCACCTCGAGGCTGCCATGAAGGCCGACGACAAGGAGCATATCGCCCCCTCGATGTGCTATGCCTACGCAGCCCTTCAGGAAGGCGCTCCCTTCATCATGGGTGCCCCCAACACCACCGTCGACATCCCCGCTATGTGGGAACTCGCCGAGAAGACCCAAATGCCCATCGCAGGCAAGGACTTCAAGACCGGCCAGACCCTCGTTAAGTCGGGCTTCGCTCCCATCATCGGCACACGTTGCCTCGGCCTGAGCGGTTGGTTCTCCACCAACATCCTCGGCAACCGCGACGGCCTCGTGCTCGACGAACCCGCCAACTTCCGCACCAAGGAGGTTTCCAAGCTTTCTACCCTCGAGTCGATCCTCGTTCCTGAGAATCAGCCCGACCTCTACACCGACTACTTCCACAAGGTGCGCATCAACTATTATCCCCCGCGCAACGACAACAAGGAAGGCTGGGACAACATCGACATCTTCGGCTGGATGGGCTATCCCATGCAGATCAAGATCAACTTCCTCTGCCGCGACTCAATCCTTGCTGCTCCCCTGTGTCTCGACCTCGTACTGCTGAGCGACCTCGCCGCCCGTGCCGGCCGTCACGGCATACAGCGCTTCCTCAGCTTCTTCCTCAAGAGCCCGATGCACGACTATACCAAGGGCGAGGTGCCAGTGAACCACCTCTTCCAGCAGTATGTCATGCTCAAGAACGCCATCCGCGAGATGGGCGGCTACGAGGCTGACGAGGCTATCGACTAAACACACGCCTCCCCCATAACCACAGCGGCGACCCATCAGGGCCGCCGCTATTTTATACCGTATATTTGGCCGATAAGCCCCTTTTTCTTATCTTTGTGACTGTATATTAACTCGGGTGGTATAAGCTGTTAAGAATAATTAAAAAATGAGTGTTACGGTGACATTTGTTATGCCTGCTTTTAATGCGGCGGCTTTTATCGCGGATGCGATAAGATCTCTGCAGGCGCAGACCGTGCGTGAGTGGAAGCTTATAATTGTTAATGACGGCTCTACGGACAACACTCTTGACATAGCACGTAGTTTTGCAAGCGAAGATACACGTATAACTGTTAAGTCTCTGAGATCTTCTTCCGGAAGTGCCTTTTTACCACGAAAGACAGCCATAGAGACGGCAGAAACAGAGTATGTCTCACCTATTGATGCTGACGATTGGATAGATCCGGATTATCTGGAAAATCTCCTGGCTTGTGCGACAGATAAAGATCCGGACCTTGTGTATCCGACAATGTGGTTGGCCAAGGGATCAGGAAATAAAGATTTCGGTAGGTTCGCTCCCGCAGAAGATTGTTTTTATGATCATATATTTTTAGGAAAAGAACTGATTAAATATACACTTGATGGATGGCGGATCGGCGCTAACGGCGGATTGATAAAGAAAGAATTATATAAGCGGGCCTTTGATAAATCGGATATCGACAGCAGTCTTATTTATGCAGATGAATTACTTACGCGTTATATATTGCTGCATGCAGATCGGATAGCCATTTCTAAAGCGAAATATTATTATAGAAACAATGATTCGTCGGTTACTCATATCGCATCGCCTCGTACCTTTGAGTATCTGATTAATAATCTTTTATTAATAAAATTCTGCAAGAATGTGTTTTCTGAAACTTCGGAAGAATATATTCTTGCCCAGCGTCAGAATTTTCATGGCGTTTTTGGCGCTTAACTGCACTTGAGACGGTCGGGCCTTAAAGGGACTCAGAAAGATGAAGTGATGCGAATGATCAGAAAGGCCGAAAGTACGATAGATTATAAATTAATACGTCCTCATGTAAGCCCGCGCTACTACGCATTACTCCATTTGCCGTTTTCGGTAATTACTGAAATATTAAGTCTATATGAGCGATACAGGAGCCGAAAACAGTTATAAGAGTATCTTTAGGGGAACATCTGTTCTTGGCGGTGTGCAGGTGTTTCTTGTGCTCGTCAATCTCGTCCGTGGCAAGTTTGTGGCTCTGCTGCTCGGGCCCGAGGGCATGGGCATCTCCAACCTGTTCAACACCTCATCGGCCACCATACAGCGCTTCGCCTCGCTCGGACTCAACCTCGCCATCGTGCGCGAAGTGGCCGAGCGCAAGGACGATGCCGGCGCTCTGGCCGTCATCCGCACCGTCAGCAGCCGCGTCATCACCCTCACCGCCCTGGCCGGATGCCTCTTCTGCGTGCTGTTCGCCCCCTGGCTCAGCCGCATATCTTTTGGCTCGGGCGACTACGCCTGGCAGTTCATGCTCCTCGGCGGCGCCGTGTATTTCACCGTGGCCGGCAACGGCATGATGTCCATCCTCCAGGGCATGCACCGCGTCAAGGTGCTGTCGACCAGCACCCTCATCGGTGCCGTTGCCGCCCTGTGCGTGAGTGTGCCGCTCTACTACCTGTGGGGCGACAAGGGCATCGTGCCCGCCATGGTGATATTCTCGGTGGTGACCTATATCACCTACAGCCTGTTCCTGCGCCGCTGCCTACGTGCCCCCCGCGTGCCCTTTGTGTGGACCCGTCACCGTCCCCTTGTCAGGCGGCTCGTCGTGATGGGCCTCGTGCTCATGGCCGGCGACCTCATCGGCAGCCTGTGCACCTATATCCTCAGCGTATATGTGCGCAGCACCGGCGGCCTCGATGCCGTGGGCTTCTTCCAGTCGGCCAACTCCATCACCAACCAGTATCTCGGCGTAGTGTTCGCCGCCATGTCGCTCGACTACTTCCCGCGCCTCACCGCCGCTGCCGGCGACAATGCCCGCATGACCGACATCGTCAACCGTCAGTCGCTGCTCATCGCGCTCGCCACGGCGCCCCTGGCCATACTTCTCATCATCTTCGCGCCGCTGGTGGTGAAGATACTGCTCTCTGGCGAATTCGACGTCGTGGTGCCCCTGCTGCGCATATTCGCCGTCGGCGTGCTCTTCAAGGCCTTCTCCTTTCCGATGGGCTACATCACCTTTGCCAAGGGCAACAAGTCGCTGTTCTTCATGCTCGAAGGCGTATTCTGCAACCTGCTCATGCTGTCGCTGGGCTGCGCAGGCTACTGGCTCTATGGGCTCGAAGGCCTCGGCTACGCCATGGTGGCCGAGCATCTGACCTGCATCGTGGTATACTACATAGTCAACCGGCTCAAATACGGCTACCGCTTCAGCCGCCGCGTGCTCGGCGACTATCTGCTCGGCACGGTGCTCGTCGCCGGTGCCTTTGCCGCCATCCGTTGGCTGCCCGGGCCTCAACTGTCCTACGCTGTGGCCGGCCTGCTCGCCGCCGCCTCGCTCGCCTATAGCCTCCTCACCCTCCGCCGCCTGCTCCGTCAGTGATGGGTTGAATGTCGGGGGGATGAATGCCGAATTGCCATGCGGATAGGCCACAAAAAAGCATGCC
>JAGANS010000062.1 GCA_017624155.1 Muribaculaceae bacterium
CCTCAACGTGATGCGTATCTTCGACGCCCTCAACGACATCGACAATGTGAAGGAATCCATCAAGATGATCAACGAGCTCGGCGGCATAGCCGACGGAGCCGTATGCTACACGGTCGATCCTAAGGCGCCCGAAGCTCCCAAACCCGGATTCTTCGCGCGCCTCTTCGGCAAAAAGGCCGAGGAGCCCGAAAAGATTTTCACCGACGAATACTTCGTCGAAAAAGCCAAGGAAATGGAACGCCTCGGCGCAAAGATCATCACCCTCAAGGATATGGCAGGCCTCGTAAGCCCCTCGCGCGCAGCATCCATCATATCCAAGCTCAAAGCCAACGTCAAGGTACCCGTCGACTTCCACACTCACTGCACACCCGGCTATGGACTGGCATCGTCGATCATGGCCATCCTCAACGGCGTCGACATCCTCGACACCAACATCTGGTGGTTTGGCGGTGGCTCGGCCGCTCCCGCAATCGAACTCGTATATGTATTCGCACAGAAACTCGGCGTAGAGCTTGAGTGCAACATGGAGGCCGTCGGCCAGATTCGCGATCACCTGCTCGACGCACGCAAGGTCCTCGCTCCCTTCGACCTCAACAAGGACAAGATGCCGCGTCCCTTCGATCCTCTCAAGGACAAGCTGCCCGCCGAGGTCGAGGCTCAGGTCGACCGCGCCATTGCCGCAGCCAAGGCCGGCAACGAAGATGAGCTCCTCGACGCATGCCATAAGGTTGAGGAATACTTCGGCTTCCCCAAGCCCAACGAACTCGTCAAGCACGCCGAGGTCCCCGGCGGCATGTACTCCAACATGGTGGCTCAGCTCAAGGCTCTCCATGCCGAAGACCTGCTCAACGACGCAATGGCCCTCATCCCCATGGTACGCCGCGACGCCGGTCTGGTGCCCCTCGTTACTCCTACCTCGCAGATCGTAGGTGCTCAGGCTGTGAATGTAGCTCTCGACCGCAAGAAAGGCAAGCCCGACTACTCCAACTGCTCCAACCAGTTCATCTCGCTCGTCAAGGGCGAATACGGCCATACTCCCGTTGCCATCGACCCAGCATTCCGCGAAAAGATCACCGGCAGCCCTGTCGAAAAGCCCTACGACGTAAGCACATATAAGGCTCCCGAAAATCCAGTCATCGAGGAACTCGGCGTCAAGCTCGCATCCAACGGCGAGGAAGAGCTGCTGCTCGCACTCCTGCCAACCGTTGCCAACGGCTTCCTGAAGCGCCGTCGCCAGGAAGAGGCTGCCGCAAAGGCTCCCGCCAAGGAAGAAGTCAAGGAAGAAAAGCCCGCAGCCAAGGACGAACCCGTCACCGGTCCCACTCTCAAGGCACCCATGGGCGGTCGCGTCGTCGAAATCAAGGTGAAGCCCGGACAGGAAGTCAAGAAGGGCGACGTACTGATGGTATACGAGGCAATGAAGATGGAAAATGACATCAACGCCGAAGCCGCCGGTACCGTCAAGCGCATCTTCGTCGCTCCTGACCAGGTAGTCGGCACCGACGACCTCCTCATCGAGTTTGAATAATACTCAACCTACATAAAAAATAGGCTCACCCGCAGGGAGGGCACTGAAAAAGTAAACACTTTTCAGTGTCCTCTCAGTTTTTAGGGCGCGGTGGGTTTTAGGGCGTTTGGGCAAGAGATGACTTAAACGACCTTCAACTTAAACCATAAACCAACCAAGAGGCGTGCGAAGCCCGCCGATTTACTCGTAACCGGGCCCGTCGAGGCCCCGGGCGAGGCGTGCCCGGACAGTCACGCGCTCATGGATTGGCGCCCGCAGGCCGCCGATAATATCAACGGCGCTACATCGGGCATCGCGGCTCAAATCGGCGGCCTGCGGGCGCCTTTCACGGTTGGGACTTCTGTCCACGTACACCTCCGCCTGCGGCTCCGGTGAACGCGGTTACGAGTAAATCGGCGACCTACGGGCGCCACATATCGCCGAATTCACGGATTCAAGGGTGAATCGCAATCACTCCATCAGCTTGCGGTAGCGGCGGCGGGGAAGTTCCTTTCCGCCGTTCTGGGCACGCGTGAAGTCTTCGTATTCGGAGTATGAACCTTCGTAGAACACCACCTTGCCGTCGCCTTCAAACGACAGGATATGGGTGCAGATACGGTCGAGGACCCAGCGATCGTGGCTTACAACCACAGCGCAGCCGGCAAAGTCGTCGAGACCTTCCTCAAGAGCACGCAGTGTGTTCACGTCAATATCGTTGGTAGGTTCGTCGAGCAGTATCACGTTGCCCTCTTCCTTAAGTGCCATAGCCAGATGCAGACGGTTGCGCTCGCCACCCGACAGGACGGCGATTTTCTTTTCCTGATCGGCTCCTGTGAAATTGAATTTCGACAGGTAGGCGCGTGCATTGACGTCGCGGCCGCCCATGCGGAACGATTCCACGCCCTGCGAAATCACCTCATACACGCTCTTCTCGGGGAGCAGGTCGTGGTGACGCTGATCGACATAGGCCACCTTGACGGTTTCGCCGACCTCAAATGTACCCGTATCGGGCGTCTCCTGTCCCATGATAAGGCGGAATAGCGTAGTCTTGCCGGCGCCATTGGGGCCGATAACACCTACGATGCCGTTGGGCGGCAGCGAGAACGACAAGTCGTTGAACAGCGTTTTTTTGCCGTATGCCTTGGCGAGATTATGCACCTCTATAACCTTATTGCCGAGACGCGGACCGTTGGGGATGAATATCTCGAGGCGTTCTTCCTTCTGCTTCTGATCCTCATTGAGCAGGGCGTCATACGATTTGAGTCGGGCTTTGCCCTTTGCCTGACGTGCCTTTGGCGCCATACGCACCCATTCAAGCTCACGCTCGAGGGTCTTGCGACGCTTGGATGCCTGTTTTTCCTCCTGCTCCATGCGCTTGGTCTTCTGTTCGAGCCACGACGAATAGTTGCCCTTCCAGGGTATGCCTTCGCCGCGGTCGAGTTCGAGAATCCAGCCTGCCACATGGTCGAGGAAATAGCGGTCGTGGGTGATGGCGATCACAGTACCGGGATACTGGCGCAGATGCTGTTCGAGCCAATCGATCGACTCGGCATCGAGGTGGTTGGTAGGCTCGTCGAGCAGGAGGATGTCGGGCTGCTGGAGCAGCAAGCGGCACAGAGCCACACGGCGGCGCTCACCACCCGACAGTGTATCTACCTTCTGGTCGTCGGGCGGACACTGCAACGCATCCATAGCGCGCTCAAGCTTGGAGTCGATGTTCCATGCATCCGCTGCGTCGAGTTTGTCCTGAAGCTCAGCCTGACGCGCAATCAGCGCTTCCATCTTGTCGGGGTCCTCGAGCACGTCGGGGTCGCCGAATGCCTCGTTTACCTTGTCGAACTCGGCAAGCAGATCCATGATGGGCTGCACGCCTTCACGCACAACCTCGATCACAGTCTTGTCGGGGTCGAGTTTCGGCTCCTGTTCCAGATAACCGACCGAGTATCCGGGAGCAAACACAACTTCACCCTGGTAATCCTTGTCGACACCTGCGATTATCTTGAGAAGCGACGACTTACCCGAGCCGTTAAGACCTATAATACCGATCTTGGCGCCATAGAAAAAGGAGAGATATATGTCCTTGAGGACAGTCTTTTGGGGAGGATAGGTCTTTGAAACACCTACCATCGAGAAAATTATCTTTTTATCGTCAGCCATTTTATTGGTTTAATTAGTAATCTATACAAAACAGTTATTATGATTATGAATATGATTATAACCTTATAACCTTATAACCTTATAACCTTATAACCTCATAACCTCATAACCCTCGTATTTTGCCAAGGGCAAAATACGAATCACTTGCGGCGCGGAGCGTAGCGCACGGGATAGTCGCAGCGTATCTTACCGGCAACGATGTTGTTGAGTTTGGCGCGGATCAGCTGCTTGCGGATTGGAGATATATGGTCGATATACACCTTGCCCTCCAGATGATCATATTCATGCTGAATAATACGGGCAAAGAAACCGTCGAATTCCTCCTCATGCTCCTTGAAATCCTCATCGAGCCAGTGCAGGCGCACGTGCTCCACGCGCTTCACGTTCTCCGACAGTCCCGGCAGACTCAGGCAGCCTTCGCCGCGCGTAACAGCCTCGCCGTCGAGCACTTCCAGGCGGGGATTAATCAGCGTAAGTTTCTTGCCGGCCAATTCGGGAAAGGATTCCTCGAGCGGCGACGCATCGATGACAATGATGCGGTCGTTGCGACCGATCTGCGGAGCGGCGAGGCCCACGCCGTCCGAGGCATACATAGTCTCGTACATATTCTCTATCAGTTCCTTGAGGCCTTCATATTCGGGGGTGATATCCTCCGATACGTTGCGGAGCACAGGGTGTCCGTACAGGTAAACAGGTAGTTTCATTTGTTCAGATCATATTTTGACGGCTTTGCAGATAATCGTTCAGGATTATCGTCGCCGATATTTCATCTACTATGGCCTTGTCGCGGCGCGCCATCTTTTTCATGCCGCCGTCGAGCATAGCGCGGTGTGCCAGCACCGAGGTGAAACGCTCGTCATAGAACACGATCGGCAGCGGCGCCACCTCCTTGCGCAGACGGTTGATTACCGGAGTAAGGTATCGCATCGAGTCGGACGGCTCGCCCTTCATCGTCGTGGGCTGGCCCACCACAATCAGATCGACCGGCTCACGGGATATGTATCCTTTTATAAAGTCGATAAGCGACGAAGTCGCCACTGTAGCCAGACCGTTGGCCACGATGCGCAGAGGATCGGTCACGGCGATGCCGCAACGTTTTCGTCCGAAATCTATTGACAAGAGTCTTCCCATTTCGAGTACAAAGTTACGGAGAATTCGGCGATTAGCGAAATACCCAGGTGTAAAAACAAAAAAAATTATCCGTCATCACGACGAATAATCTTCTTACCTTAAATCTAATACCATGAAAAACTGATGCAAAGTTAAACATTTTATGTTATACAGCATAATTTTTGAATGGAAAAAATTCGCTTTTAACACAATTTAAACTTTTTGCACCGATTTCACGGCTTTATATCGTTGCAAAGGCTTGCTGATGTCAGTTAACCTTGTTCTGCGGACGGCCTGAAATAAAGGCGGCGAGATTGGATGCGGTCACATCGAGCAGGCGACGGCGGGCCGCGGTCGACTGCCAGGCGATGTGCGGCGTTATATAGCAATGCGGCGCCGTGAGCAATGGATTGTCGGACGCTGGCGGTTCCTGTCCCAGCACGTCAAGACCGGCAGCACCGACCTGGCCCGAGCGCAATGCGTCGGCAAGTGCAGCCTCGTCGACAAGCGGGCCGCGGGCCGTATTTATGAAAATCACGCCGCGCTTCATACGGGCGAATGTCTCCGCATTGAATTTACCGCGATTGGATGCGGTAAGCGGAGCGTTGAGCGACATGACATCGCTCATGGCAAGGAACTCATCGAAGTTCACTTTCGTGACATAAGGCGGCAGCGCGGCAGCTTCCTGCGACGTAGGCGACACTACATTCATCCCTAACGCAGATGCTATCGCGGCAACACGCTTGCCGATATTGCCCAGGCCATATATACCCATAGTGAGTCCGGCAAGCTCGGTAATCGGCCCGAGCGTGAAGCTGAAATCGGGACACAAACTCCACCGGCCCGAGCGTACCTCGGACGAATATTCACCGGTGCGGTTGGTAATCTCGAGAAGCAGCGAGAACACGGTCTGCGCAACCGAATCGCTCGAATATGCCGGTACGTTGCACACAGCGATTCCGGCCTGCGCCGCTGCCGCTGTGTCCACATTATTATATCCCGTGGCAAGGACACCAATAAATTTAAGATCGGGCAGCGAAGCTATTATGGCGGCATCGAGCACCACCTTGTTGGTAAAGACCGCCGTCGCTCCGGCACAGCGCTCAAGCACTTCCCCGGGAGCAGTACGGGGATATACAGTCAGTTCGCCCAAAGAGGCAAGTGAGTCCCAGCTCAGGTCGCCGGGGTTGGCCACATGGCCGTCAAGTACTACGATTTTCATAACCAAAATTCTTTTTCACAAAGGTACATAAAAATTTTAGGGCGATCTTCACAGACCACCCTAAAATTTAAACATACTGTGTACTTAATGTTAGATTAATATGTCTATTCCAGATCTTTAATTAAATTTCCACTATGATATGTGTGTTAGTATTTTCTATGAAAAAGCATAGGTTGTCGTTTCATTTCCGATGCAAAGTTAAACCTTAATTTTTAACTGTGCAATAGGCCGACTTTTGGCCTGTGAAGCGGTTCTTGGTACTGTTTTAGCATTTATGCACCATTTTAGTCTTCTTTTTTATAAAATTCGGGGAACTTTAGTTAATATTTGAGGAGTTTTGAACTTCTGACTTACAATTTACAACATTGTTAATATAGGTTAAAATTGACCGTTTGGATTACAGTATGTTATACAGCATACTTTTTCAGGATAGTTTTTATACGGTTCAGAGGGGCATAGTGTTAATAACTCTAAGCAGCCTCTTAGCCATCTTACGTCTAAGCCGCAGTAAAATAGCGATTTTACCATTTTTTACTTACAATTTTACGGCAAGCGCCCGCACAGACTGCTGTACGGGCGCTATAAATCGTGTGCTGATGCGGTTTTTACTTGCTGTACAATATGTAAGAAGTCATCGGACTCATACGGCCTTCAAGCATTCCTTTCTTAACCCTGAACTCGTTGCCGTAAACCTTGTCGGCATATACACCGTCGGCAAGCACTGTAGGCATTTTTACCTTCTGCTCTTTGTCAGACATGTTGATGACGGCGGCTCCGGCATCACCACGGCAAATCTCTACCACACGGCCGTCGTTGGCAGTAAACAGCTTCTCGGCCTGCCCGTGCATGGCCGTACGGAACTTGTTGGCGGCCACTACCTCGGGATGAATGAATTCGTCATTGCCGCGGGCACCGATACGGTTGTTGCCCCAGTAGTTTTCGCGTGTGCTGCCGGCAGGACGGCTGAAGAACAGCGGACGACCGTGTTGGCGCGAGGTGAGAAATACCCAGCCCATGCGCATCTGCTCGTCGGTCATGTCGGCAGACTCATGAGCGTTGCAGTATGTATCGTGGCTCTCCACCCATGTCACAAGGCGGTCGGGCGTGAGTGAGTGGTTCCAGTCTGTGAGGAGGGCCTCATTTACCCTTCCGGCGCGGAGAGCGTCGCGAAGCGAATGTCCATAGGCGCTGGCAGTCATGTCCATGTACTCGCCGTATTCTTTTTCGGGAACATTGCGGTCCTGGAGCACCTCTCCATATATATACAGGCTGTCGGGCATCAGCACCGTAAGCCCTTTCACACCCTTGCGGCCTGTAGCCACATCCCAGAAATCGTTTTGCCTGGCCTTGGGGTCAAGAGGATCAGACGGCACGCCGATATGCTTGGCAGTGTCATAGCGGAAGCCGCGGGCGCCGAGGTTGATGAGGTCGTTGACATACTGCAGATAGTAGTACTGGAAATCGGGATTTTCGGTATTCACGTCGGGAAGGCCGCCCATCTCACCGGTAGTGCACTGCAGACGGTCGTTATAATCGGTGATGGGGGTGAAGCCGTTGGCATGATACAGGTTCTCATGGCCACCGACTGCATTGTCGAGATTGGGCAATACGGCCGTATGGTCGATGGCGGTATGGTTGGGCAGCACGTCCACGATAATTTTCACGCCATAGGCACGGGCACTGTCACACATGTTGCGGAAGTCATCACGGGTGCCGAGCATATAGTTGCCTATCTGCCAGTCGGTGGGCTGATAATAGTAGTACCACTTGCCCTGAACGGAATCGCCGGGCTCGCTGAAGAGTGCCATGCCTCCTCCATCGCCGACATAACAGGTCTGTACAGGAGATGTCTGCACATAGGTATAGCCGGCATCGGCAATAGTCTTCATGTTGGCTGCGATGGTGTCGAGGCTCCATGTCCATGCGTGGAGGATAGTTTCATCCTCGGTAGGTGCCTGAGCGTGCACTGCGGTTAAAGGCATGCCGCATACGCACACTATCGGCAATATTTGTGTTAATTTCATGTAGGTTATGATATAAGTATGAATAATCTATGCAAAGATACGAAAAAAGATTCAAAAGTCAGCGCATGCGACTCTTAAAATATTGAAAAATAATCGTATGCATCACTTGCCGAACTTCTCGTCGAGCCAACTGACCATGGTAGCGAGCGTTTCGGATGACACATCACTGTTAATAGTGGCATATTCCTGAGGCAATCCCGTGGCGGCCGGCTGAAACAGATGGTTGAGTCCCTCCATCAGTCGTATCTCCGCCCGCGGATTGAGCGCGGATATGGTTTCAAGGTTGGCCGGAGGTACCTGCAGGTCCTTGCTGCCGTTCAGCGCAAGCCACGGCACAGTCACCGACTTTATGGTGGTGACCGGATCATATCGCAGAAATTCACGATACCACGGCGACAACATACCGTCGATCTGCCGGCCGAGCATCTCCTGAACCTGTGGCAGTTTTGCCTGCTCGCCAAGGGCCTCGGACAGCGCCGACAGCATCATCACCCTGGCCGAAAACGCAGGCGCATCCGATGCCGCGGCCGTCACGAGCGTGCGTTGCAACTGCTCGCCGGGCCATGAGCCGGTCGACGCCACAGCTATCGCCCGGCTCTGGGCCATTATCAGTGAGTCGCCGCGCCAGGCCGGCGCCCCCATGGTGATTATGAACCGGCACACAGAGTCGAGAGCCATACGGTAGGCAATCTGACCACCCTCCGAGTGGCCGAGCAGCCCGACAGGCACATCGGAATACTCTGCGGCAAGCCAATACAACGATGCCCCTGCATCGCGGATGTTGCTCGTCGTGGTGATACCGTCACTGCTGCCCGTCGACGATCCGGTGCCGCGGTCGTCGGTGCGGAGCACGGCATAGCCGCGGTCGCTCATATATTCAGCGATCGTCCTGAACGGCTTGTGGCCGAAAACAGTCTCGTCGCGGTCCTGAGACCCGCTGCCCGTTATCATCAGAATGGCCGCACGGGGCTTGCCGCTGTCGGGCATAGTGAGAGTGCCGGCAAGCTTCACCCCGTCGACATTGTTGTCAATGACTACTTCACGCGATGTGAAGGCCGACGCCGGCAATATAGCCGTCAGCGCAAGTAACGCCATAAATATTCTGTACGCTTTCATATTTTTCAGATTGGATATTTCTGCAAATTTAACTAAAATTGACTAACTTTGCAAAACGATTTCAACGGGAAGTATCACAAACATCATGTGGGTAATATTAGCAATCGTATCTGCCTTATGCCTTGGATTTTACGACGTGACTAAGAAACTGTCGCTACGGGGCAACAATGTATTGGCCGTACTGTTTCTCAACACCCTGTTCTGCTCGCTGCTCATGTCACCGGTAATTATTACCGGTCTGCTCGGCGGTAACTGGGGATTGGGCAATACCTGGCAGGGCCACGTACAGATTATCCTCAAGGCGGTGATTGTGCTGTCATCGTGGCTGATGGGATATTTCAGCATCAAACAGCTGCCGCTCACCATAGCCGGACCGATAAATGCATCGAGGCCCGTAATGGTCCTGGCCGGCGCCCTGCTGATATTCGGCGAGCGCCTCAACCTGCTGCAATGGGCCGGTGTAGCGCTGGGCTTCTTCTCACTGTTCTTCATCAGCAGGATAGGCCGAAGCGAAGGCTTTGCACGTGGTAAGGCCAAGTGGCTGTGGCTCAGTATAGGCGCCGCATTCATGGGCGCGGTAAGCGCACTGTACGACAAATATCTCATGAGCGGATTCAAGCCGCTCGAGGTACAGGCATGGTACACCTTCTACCAGTTTATAATCATGGGCGCCACTATCCTGCTGATGTCGCGCAACGGTCACGGCGATGGCGGCCGCCTGCACTGGCGGTGGTCGATACTCTTCATCTCGGTATTTCTTACCATAGCCGACCTCGCATACTTCTATGCTTTGTCATTGCCCGGAGCGATGGTAGCCATAGTGTCGATGATACGGCGCGGCAGCGTGGTCGTATCATTCATTTACGGCATTCTCATGCTTCACGAGAAAAGTGTACGCCGCAAGACAGTCGACCTCTGCATACTCCTTGCCGGCCTCGCACTGCTTATTTTCGGTTCAGTTTAGATAACTTTTAAAGCAATACTTTGTTTCTTATTTATTAGAGTTCGTTTAAAAACATATCAGCTATGCTACTCCGACACACACTCCCGACCGCAGCGGCCCTGATGATAGCGCTTTCGTTCGCCGCCTGCTCCCATGGCGACGATGCTCCCGACAACAATCTGTCGTTCACTACCGTAAAGGGTCAGGCCATGTACCGCCTCGATAACACTGCCGGCCTATTCAAGGCCGAGCACGACATCGCATATCAGGACTCGGCAACGCTCATCCTTCCCGTCGACCTTTACGGGCATAATCTCGATGCACTGAAGGACACCATCATGAAGGTGGCATTCGACACCATAGCCCCCGACGTGAACGTAGCCATGCAGGCATATTTCCGCAATGCCGTGGCCGAGACCGGCTACCAGTATACACCCGACGACTCGGTTCAGCGCTCCGATTGGGACGGCATGACTATCGTCACCGGCGATGTCCTCAATATGACATCGCGTGTACTTACCTACCGCATCAGCAATTACTCTTACTCGCCCGGCGCAGCGCACGGCATCACCATCACCAACTATATAACCTTCAACCTCGCCAACGGCCGCATCATGGGTCTTAACGACATATTCACGGCCGACGGCCTCACCAAGCTTCCGGCCCTCATTCAGAACCGCGCCAAGGAACTTGCCCCCGTCATAGGCCCCACCGACATTCGGTCGCTGCCGGCACAAGGCAACTTCTACATCACCCTCGACGAGTCCATCGTATTCATATACCAGCCATACGAAGTGGCCAGCTATGCTCAGGGAGCCATTGCTATCCCCTTCTACCCCTACCAGCTGTCCGAACTGATGACTACCGAAGGCCTCGACTTCTTCGAGCTCAATTCATAACTACACAGCGTCATACAAATGCCGCGGCCCCGCACGGAATCGTGCAGAGCCGCGGCATTTGCATATCGACAGCGAGAATCAGTCCATATTGGAGCGATCCTTGGCCGGGTTGCGATAATAGAGCTTACCGTCCACATACTCCTGTGTAGCGATGAGCGTGGGCTTGGGCAGCTTCTCGTAATAACGCGATATCTCGATCTGCTCGCGGTTCTCGCTCACTTCTTCGAGCGTATCGTTGAGCGAAGCGAATTCCTGAAGTTTCTTCTCAAGATCGTGACGCATCTCTGCTGCGATCTGATTGGAACGCTTGCTGATTATACATACCGTTTCATAGATGTTGCCGGTCGGTTCGGCAAGCTCCACGAGGTCGCGGGTGACAGTGTTGAGGGGTGCGTTGGATTTCTTATAGTCCATAGCTTATATTAGTCTTTAACGTATTTTCTTGCAATCTGATATATATTCTCGGCTTCCTGACGGTTAGGGCTGTCGGGATAGTTGTTGACAAACGAATAATATTCGTCGATCACCTCGCGGAAGCGTTCCTGCTTACGCTCGTCGATACTCTGATCGGCTTCCTGATAGCGGGCCTTCAGAATCAGCAGCTCAAGGTCTTCCTTATACTTCGAGTAAGGATAATCCTTTACAGCATTACGGGCCACTATCACACAGCTCTCGTAGTTGTTGCCCAGATAGTTACCCAGGTTATAGTAAAGCTGTGCATTCTGCAACTGCTTGAGAGTGAGCTTGTCCTGAAGCTCAAATATCGCGTTTTGTGCCTGAGCGACTTTGTCGGAGCGCGGGAAATACTCCAGGAAGGCCTGCAGCTCCTCGATGCCCTTGATCGTTGTGGACTGATCGAGTTGCGGATCAGGCGAGTCGAGGTAATAGCCATATCCGCAATAGAAACGGGCCGGCTCAACAAACTTGCCCTTGGGGTAACGCTGGTAATATGTCTTGAACACAGCGCCCGAGCTCAGATAATCCTGATTCTCGTAGTCGCTCAGTCCCAACAGATACAGCGATTCCTCGGCCTTATCGGTACCTTTGAACACATTGCAACACTGCTTGAACAGGGTGCCCGCCTGCACATAACGCTTGTTCTCGAAGGCCTGCTTGGCAAACTCGAACTTATAATTATAGTCTTCGCTCTTGAGCGCGCGCTGATATTCACCGCACGAACACATCACAAGAGCGAGAAGAGAGAATATGATAAATTTGCGCATAACTTTCATTTCAAGATGCAAAGTTACGTTTTTTACTCCGTACGGCAAGCGTCCCACCCCGATGTTTACAAATTTTAACTCAAAATATCACCTAATGACCATCGCGGAGTATGGTGACACATCACCTGCTCCAGCTGTGCCATTCATCACGGTCATTCAGGAGATCATCCTCCAAAGCCGCAAGATCTATTACCGGATTTTCAAATATCCGATCAGCATAATCGTCTTCCTCAGCATAATCGCACAAATCTATTTTATCTCCGAAATACTCGCGCATCATCCTTACCATTGCAAGCTTCGCATCTTTTTCCGAATCAAAAAATAAAATGCTGTCTACGTCCGGAGCCTTGGAATCCCTGCTATAGTGCAATACAAATTTCAGCAGTCCGGGGACAAGATCGCCATCGCCGTTATCCGGAACTTCGCGCACCAATGTGCTTGATATCGTAATTGATTTGGTGTCGGCTTTTTCAATATCATAACTGCTTTTATCTATCCTGAGTTTTTTATTATCTGCATCGAATTCAAATGCAACGGCTATCCTGATGGCTTTTGTCCAGCCGGTTTCCTTACAATAGTATTTCCAGGGATAATAAAGTATCGAAGACTCGGCAGAAATATGGAAGAGCCATATCGGGCGCCAGGCACTGCCACTCATTACCATAATACTGCTGTAATCCGGATATTCCCAGCCCAGCAATGAGGATTCACGCCAATTACCGTCAACGCCATTCACCGGATCATAATTTTTCTCCAGCACCTCCATCTTGTCAAGATCAAAAACAGTCGATATCTCCCCGCGTGCAAGCCCTGACAGGAATACAGCATCAATATCTTCCATACCAGTCTGCTCTGGTTTGCTATCATTCGAACATGAACACACGGCGAGTGCCATCATCAGGAATGACACGGCTGCACCAGCAACCAATTTCCACATATGCATCATATTAAATACTTATTTATTCGGCTTTATATTGATTATTGCACTTTTAATTGTATTAGAATTAATATTGCGATGACTTGGAATCATCATGTCCAAATTATAATATGCTTTTGTGCCATCGCCCCAACCCCAATTCACATAAAATAATTGAGTTGTAGAACTTATATCGCCAAGCTCATTATGTATGCACGCGAACTCCGATTCATTAGTAAAAGTCCATACTTCTGTTTGAATATGTGTTTCTATGTTTAATCCGCCCTCAACAATCCAAGAATGGTCACCTCCTGTTTTCGATCCATCGTTCTTGACCCCTTCTAAATGGCTTGAAATAATTGCTGGATTGTTCAGCAACTGTGATGCTTTTACTTTCGACACATATTCACAGTTATATCCATATTCTTGCAAAGCATCTCTAAGATATACTGTATAGCTGTACGTTCCACTTTTACCGGGTTCATCCGGATAATATTCATACCAGGCCTGACAGTTTTTAAACACATCCAATAAAAAATCAGATGTAATTTTATTTCCTTCACCCGATATAGTCATTCCACTCCAATCAAATGCGTTGGGATATTTATATGCATACATGATCTGCCCTACAGCTAAAGGACCACAACCTACAGGGATATGCTCTTCAGGCTTTTCCGGTTTAGTTTCAAAACTTTTATTATAGCCATTGGTTTGTTTCCATTCCGTATTCATCCAATGGCCCTTCCCAGTTGTATAATTTATGTCTTTCTCTACGACAAAAGTCAAGTTACGATATTCTTCTAAATACGGAGGATACATTATACTCTGCACAAAGGTTGCAATACCATTCTTATCGCCAAGCGATGTAGTTCCGTTATAATCATCTATCGGATAATAACGATACCCCTGTGAGCTCCATTCAGCCATCTTATCCATAACTATCCGTGTAAGGGCGTAATATTCATCCCAGGGCATATTGCTTCCCGCAGATTGGTAATCAAGTGGCATTACAGAACCGGCATATTTGCGCCACTTGGCTGCAATCATCTGTAGAGAATCAACAGAGAATGTTTCCGACTCAGCTATGCTGCGCATAGCACATTCCATCCACTCACTCAAGGGGAAGGGCAATTCATCAGACATGGTAAAATTACCATCTTCTGCATAGGCAAGAATCGGAGAATGTGTCTTCTCGGCACTAATCAAGGCGAACCCTCCGTTGCCAGCATAATTGATGCAGATCATGCGATCGATGCCATTCTTGTCTTTAAGCAACGAAATAGTATACTCTTCAGAACGACTTTTACGTTCATTGCCGAAAAGGCTAACCAAAATGTTATTTACTTCCACAGAATTCACATCATCTGTGATCTGCACGGGCTCGATTTCCTCTATTTGAGTACGTTTAACCTTATTTTCAGACATTGACAGTTCTGGTTCGTAGGACTGACAAGCACTAAGAAGCAAGGCAGTCAGAGTTAAAATGGGCAAGATATTTCGCATAGATTAATCAGAGTTACATGATAATGATTAAAGTGTGTAAATTTATAAAATCTAATCCAATACAAAAAATCAAGCAGGGCTTAAACGAATTTTAGGACAATAATATATCCAAAAAAACAACAAAAGTATCTGATAAATCAGTAACTGATTACATTTCCATGTACATGATCAAGTTAAATTACATTAACCCATTCCGATTATCCATTGGTAATTGCTAATTTTGTGAAATGAAACGACTGTTACTCATAATCACACTCTCCCTGGCGACGATATGCACCTACGCCTTGCAGCCGCAACGTGGGTACCGAGCCTTTATCGACTGGAACAATTACCTCAACCTTAATATCGGATTCATCGCCGGCGAACCCGGCGACTCAAAGGTATTCACCGGATTTACAACAAGTCATGGTTATCAGTTCAATTCGTGGCTGTATGTGGGCGGCGGCGCCGGATTCCAATACAATCTCGACTGGAAGAAATATGGCAATAACGACGGCGACTGCCGGTTCATCATCCCCGTTTTTGCCGAGGCACGCCTTGACACCCGCTGGCATCGCTTCACGCCATATTTCTCGCTTCAACTGGGTGCCAACCTGGCCGACCACGGCGGCATATACTGCTCGCCCACGGTGGGCTACCGCTTCAACTGGGGACGCAAATCGGCCATAAACTTCGGCCTCGGAGCCTCAATCTATGGCCGACGTCATTCTTATCCCGGGCATATCATCCTGCCCGGAGGCGGAATCACCGAAGGACCCGAAACCCACTATCAGGGCACGGATGTAAAGTTTACAGCACGCCTCGGCTTCGAGTTTCAGCTGCCTTGACAGTCAATCAGCTTTAAGCCGGTAATACGACAGTCTTATGGTGTCTTCGGTGTCATTGGGCGACAAAGCATTGTCATTGAACAGCATAACTCCATCATCAGTTGTAAACCAACCGCAGAAGGGGTTGAATCGCCCGGCGGCCAACTCGATTTCGTCAATCATATTGAAATCGGGGTCAAACACTCGGATGAACACCGGCCTGGACATCGCGGCAACCTTCATATCGCTGCGGTCGCCGACTGTGGTTGCGCCAAGAGCCACCTGAACATATACGCCGGGGCCTTCGAGATATGTAAAATCAAAATATGCCGGATTCTCAAAGCCGTGCCAGGTCATTTCTTCGGGATCACCGGTACATTCAACCGGATTTGCCCCTCCAATGTGTGAATCATAGTCGTAACAGCGTACAGAGCCATCGATGCGCGACATCACCTTCACGCCACGGTCGAATGCATAGTTGTATATTACAACACTGTCAGTTACTGATACATTGGGATAACGGTAGAAGCCGTATCGACCGCCGGGATCGTCATCACATATTTCCACCGACGACTTTTCGACACCTTCGGCAAGGGAATATTCTTTCAACAAAATTTTACCACCGTCAGCCACGGGATAGGCGACCGTTCCTGCTGTCTTGTCGTAATACAGACAAGCCACATTCGAGCGGGCATTACGGCCCGTCAGTGCATTCGCGCCTCCGGGCAACACATACGAATTCTTCACATGACCAAGGCTGTCTACAAGATACAGCTTAAGACGGTCAAACACCAGCAGACTATCACAGCCGATTTGTTGGATCCACGTAATACTGCCCGGTATACCGTCGGGGCCATCGGTAGCCAACCCGATATTACGGGCATATCGCTTATCCGTGAGGTTTAACAGTTCTATGGAGTTGGATTTATAATTATAGGTTGCGAGCATAACGTTGCCGTTCTCGGCTGTATAGCAGTCGACTTCAGTATACGAAGGCAATACACGGTACTCAGCTGGGCATTCGATCGCCAGTGAATCAACCTCAACAGATACTTGATAAGTACTTATATCACCGGATGACTTCTCTTTACCACTACAAGATGATATCGCAGCAATAAAAGCCGCCAATATCAGTGCATTGCATGATGCGCTAACTTTCAGGGACATTCGGAAAGGTGAGAACAAGATTGATAATCTAAAGTGGAGATTATACACTCATTACCCCATGAGTGTCTGCATGCTATTAATTTCAGCTCATATCCTGGAATTTCAGGAAAAGCTAGTGCCTCTATGTTCGCAAGGACTACATCACTGTATTCCCTGGTGTTTTGCTGAAACTGCATACTTCCTATATAACAAGACAGACCAAGCAGTGCAACAAAAGAGAATGTCAATAATTTCTTTTTCATGCTTATTACATTTTTTTGCAAAAATAATTATTTGTTCTTAAATTCATGAAGTAATCTGACAATTATTTTAAAAAATAACTTTTTTTAATAACTACACAAATCGATACACGGCATAGCTGAAGCTGAGAGTTCACTGCGGCGGCGAGGGGAGAGGTCGTAGCCGGGCACTATCGTGTCGGGATGTATCAGACGGAAGATGTCATCGACGCTGAGGCGGCAACGGCTGCCTACAATGGCATAGCGAGGCGACTCGGCGAGGCTGTCGGGTCGGCCCGGATGCACAAGCAACGCCACGGTCACATCGCCGGCCCGGAATATATCGCCTCGACGCGAATATGGCCCTACGGTGAAATCGCCGGCAGTCACCACAAGGGTATCGACCCCGCAGGCTGCGAGGTAATGCTCCAAAGCCCTTTCGATATTGCCCCGTGCGTTGGCGCCATGGCGTTCGTGGCAGGTAAGCGTAGCCACAGCCTTGTTTCCATGCCGGGCAACGATAGTCGTATTGCCCCGAACCGGCACCATAAAGGCATCGCTCTGCGGAACATCTTCACCGCCCCACAAACACGATGAACAAAACAGCGCAATAACCGTTGCCGCTGCCGCGGTGGCAATGCGACGGCGCAAGTGGACGGCTATCCCGGCGGCAATAATAGCCGACGCAAGCAGCATGAGTTGCACGGGCGTCAGATAGATGCTGTGTATGGCCGATCCCGGAAGCGAAGCAATCGCCCCGATACTGCTGTCGAGCCACGACACCAGCAGGTCGAGTCCGCGGCACAGCAATGCGCTTCCGACACCGGTCCACATACATACGATAAGCAGCATGCCGCCCGTCATAAGCAACGGCAGCATGAGCGTCACAAGCAGGTTTGACAGCAGAAACAGCAGCGGCAGACGGTGGAACACAGCCACCGTCACCGGCATTGTACCCACAAGCGCCGCACAGGCCACGGCGATCGGAGCCACAGCCACATGCAGCCGATGACGCCGCGGATCAACCGGGTTGAACTTGTCGGCAAAGACCAATATGCCGAGCACTGCACATACCGACAGCTGAAATCCCGCCGAAAACAGGCTGTAAGGCCTCACGGCCAATATTATCAGTACGGCAGCCGACAGCGTGTTATAGGGGTTCACGCCACGCCCGAGCATCAGTCCGAGACTGTATATGCTCAGCATCACCACTGCCCGCATCACTGAGTCGGGCATACCGGTCATGAATGCATAGGCCCATACGGCCACAAGCCCCATGGCGAATCGCCATGGCCTCAGCCGTGGCCATGCCCGCAGCGGCCACAGCAGCAGCGACACCAGCATCACTACCACACCCACATGAAATCCGCTCAGAGCCAGCGCATGGGCTATACCGGCCGCACGGAAGCCCTCGCACACACCGGGATCGAGATCTTCAGTATAGCCTGTAATAAGTGCCGCGAGCAGGCCATAAGCCTCGTCCGACAGTCCCGAGCGGGCAAGCAGGCGCACAATGGCATCGCGCCGCGCGGCCATATACGGGCCGAACCCTCCATGGTGGCCACACACATTTATCTCGCTGTCTATATATGCTGTAGCCACTACCCCGTCGGCAAGGTAGCGCAAGGTATAGTCGGGCGCATGGCGGTAATGTCCCGGGAGTTCCGGCGCATCCAGTCGGGCGGTAAAACGAATCATATCACCCACCCGGGGCGGTATCCATTCGGGCACAGAGGCTATCTGCACGCCGAAAGGCGCACATGCCTGCTCCGCCACGCTGTCGACATCAGCCACAACCGTCAGGGCTCCCGGAGTATTGCGCACCGAGCGCACCGTCGCCACATATTGCAGCTCGCGGCCGTCGAGCACAGCATCAGGCGCCGGAACAGGCTCCGACAGGCAGGCCACCGTCCATCCGGCCGACAGCGCATACAGCAGCGACATCATGGCATACTGGCGCCACAATGCCACAGCCATACCAATGACTGCCGCAAGCACGGCCAGCCACCATTCGGCCCCCATATACCACAACAGAATGCCTGCCGCCCAGCCCGCGAGGGCCGGAACGGCAGGCATCCTGTTAAGTTTCTCGATCATTGTACGTCGACAGTGTTGAGCACTACAAAGAGGCTCGACACACTGATCACTACCCACAGCAACACTGCGAGCAGCAGGGGCTTAACGCCCACACTCTTCATCATCTTTATGGTAAGCGACGCACCGATCATGAACAGAGTCACAACCATGCCGCGGCGCGCGATCCACACCATCACGTCGACAAACACCTGAGGCAGTTGCACATACGTGTTTATTACCATTGCCAGCACAAACAGGAAGATAAACCAGGGGATGGACACCTTACCGGTCTTGTCGCGGAAGATGAACATAGTGGCGAAAGCCAGCGGAATGATCCACAGCGCACGGGTGAGTTTGATGAGAGTGGCTGTCTGCAACGCCTGTTCGCCGTACACCTCTCCTGCGCCCACCACCGACGATGTGTCGTGGATGACTATGGCGGCCCATGTACCGAATTGTGTCTGGCTCATATCGAGCATGTGTCCCAGCGGCGGGAACACAAAGAGGGCTATCGAGTTGAGGATGAAAATAACGCCGAGGGCCACGGCCATCTCGTCAGTATCGGCCTTGAGTACGGGGCCGACAGCTGCAATGGCGCTGCCACCGCATATAGCCGTACCTGACGAAATCAGGTAAGCTGTCTTGCGGTTGATATGCATCCAGTACCCGAACATCACACCCATCACCATCACGCCGATTACAGAAACGACAGTAAACATCATACCGTCGGCGCCCGATTTGAGCGACTCCTGCAGGTTCATATTGAATCCGAGGCATACCACCGCCACCTGCAACAGATACTTGGAACACTTTTTATTGAATTTAGGGTACGGATTCTCGAATATAAAGGCATATACAAGGCCGCACAGCAAGGCTATCGGCGCCGAGATAACCATTCCGGAAAGTCCGAAGGCCGCAAATGGAATAAGAATCAGGGCTATCAGCCCGATATATACAATCTTTGAAAGCGATTTCATTGCTTTTTGTATGGTTTATATTTTAGTATGTGATATGATCATTTCTTCCAGATGTTCCACGACACGAATGCCTGCAGCAGCAGCATCTCCAACCCGTTCTTTACCGATGCTCCCGCCTCGGCCGATTTTTTCATAAACAAGGTGGTGTCAGGGTTGTAGAGCAGATCGTAACATATATGCTCTGTAGTAAGTCCGTCGTAAGGTATACGCGGACACTCGTCGACATGCGGATACATTCCCACGGGAGTGGTATTTACTATTATCTTGTAATCCCTTATGACGTCCGGAGTAAGGCCGTCATAAGTCAGTACGCCCGGAGCCGCTGTACGCGACACCTTCTTCACGGCGATACCGTTGTTTTCAAGCGCATGGGCCACTGCCTTCGAGGCGCCCCCTGTTCCGAGCACCAGAGCCTTGGTATGCACACCCGACGTCAGCATCGGCCTCAGAGAGTCCCAGAATCCTATGCTGTCGCTGTTATATCCTTTGAGCGAACGTGACCCGTCGGGCTGCCTGAACACCTTCACCACATTTACTGCCCCGATGGCCCGAGCCTCGGGATCAACCGCATCAAGGTAGTCGAATATCTTTTCCTTATACGGTATGGTGATGTTGAAACCCGCAAGATTGGGATTCCGTTCAAGCACCTGCACAAGCAGATCGATACTGCTTATCTCGAAGTTGACATAACGCGCATCGATTTTCTCCGACTCAAATTTCTGATTGAAAAAATTTTGGGAGAATGAATGCCCCAGAGGATAGCCGATAAGCCCGTAGAGCCGCTTGAAGTCGCTGTAATTGGCCATAAAGTCGTTTTTAATACGCAAAGGTACTAATTTTTATCAATATACAAGCGTGTCATTATAAACAAAATCAGCCCGGCACAGGCCGGGCTGACTATATTTAAAATTCAGAAAAGCTTTTTAACGGTTTATTCCTTTGGGTTGAGAACCACGGTTGTGGCGTTGCCGAGGCCGCGGATTTCGTTCCAGAAATTCTGCAGATCTGCGATAGTCACAGAGTTCACCACATCAGCCTGACCGTTGAATACATCCACACCATTGAGGTTGGCGCCATTCATAGCCGAGAGCCATGCACTGTTCTCTTCCTGCTGCTGTTTGGCGGTCTTAATCATGTATTCCTTGACAGGTGCAAGTTCGGTCTCGGTGACATTCTGACCCATCTCCTCGATGATCACATCGATAGCCTTGCTTACCTCATTGCGCATCTCGGGCTTCATCGGGAATGCTATCTCGAGCTCGAAGTTATTCTCACTCATGCGGGTGAGCGAGCTCTGAGCACCGATCGAATATGTAGCGCCCATTTCCTCGCGCACCTTGTCGAGAAGGCGCTTGCTCATGATCTGGCCGATCATCGAGCTCATCACTCGGTTCTTGGCGGTGTAAGGTACCTTGCCCGATATGATGTAATAGGCCCAGGTCTGAGGTGTGGCCATTTCCATCACCTCTTCCACTGCCTGCTTGCCGAGTGTCACCTCATGGCCGGCATTGTATGCGTAAGCCACATTCGACTTGCCGGTAGGCAGAGTGGCGATATACTGTTCGAGCAGAGGCTTGAATGTTGCCATGTCGATGCTGCCGACAAAGTAGAATGTGAAGTCGTTGGCGCAATCGAGCATATCCTTCACGATTGCAGTAGTGGCGGCGTGATCGGCAGCCTTGACATGAGCCGATGTGATCATCTGCTTGCCTGCGGCAGCATAGGACTTGGACAGAGCGAGCTTGCCGAAATAGAACTCGGGAGTCGACTCCTGATTGGCCAATACACCGGTCAGCATGTTCTGACGGGCTGCAAATTCATCGGCATTGAAGTTGAACTCGGTGAATGTCGCATATATAAGTTCCATCAGTGTGGGCAGATCAGCCTTGGTGGTGTTGCCCGATACCGAGCGCGAGTAGGAGTCGAAGTTTACATTTACATTCACCTGCTTGCCCTGGAGATACTTCTGTATATCCGAGTTGGTATATGCACCCAGGCCGCGGCTGTCAAGAGCGTAAGGCATGAAGATTACCGACGAAGCCTGCTCGTCGCCAACAACCGACAGACCGCCCTTGGCCGATGCCATGAAGAGGATTTCGTTATCCTTGAAGGTAGTGGGCTTTACGATTACCTTAAGGCCGTTGCTGAGTGTGAATTCGGTGGCATCCCACTGTGCGTTGTGTGTCTCGCCGGTGATCTTGCCGGGAGCGGGCAGGTTGGGGATGAGGGGATCGGTGCGCATCTCGTCGCGGTAAGGCTCAAGTGTTTCCTTGTCTACGGCAGCCAGGCTGGCGGCTACCTCTGCCTCGGTGGGTACATGGAAGCCCTCGGCATCGGGAAGCATCATCAGCACTACGCGGTTGTCATCGGTGATGAGCTGGGGCAGCAGCTGGTTGATGGCCTGCAGGGGAACCTGCTGGGTCATCATGTCCATGATCTGCTTCTCCATCTCGATACCGGGAATGGGTTCACCTTCGAGGAACGAATTTACATATTCACGCGAATATGCCTCAGTACGGGTATTGTTGCGCTCGTTGTAGAGGCGGTCGTACTGCGAACGGATCTCGGCGTTCGCACGCTCGAATTCACCGGGGGTGAAGCCGCCGTTGCGTGCGCGGAGCACCTCGCGGTACACTGCATCGAGAGCCGGCAGGATCTTGCCGTCCTTACCTACGGCTTCAAGCGTGAGAGCCTCCTTGGTCTTGGCCAGGAAGAAGTCGCCGAAACCTACGCTGCCCTGAGCGAAAGGCGAGTCTGCCTTCTTTGACAGATCGCTGAGGCGCACGTTGAGCATCTGCTCCACTACATCGGTCATGTATTTCACGGCATAATAGGCGGGGGTGTTGCGGGCCTCGCGGGGGCACATCACATCCGTCTTGAAGAACATGAGAGCCACCGGAGCCGACATCTCCTTGTCCTTGCCGATTGCATAAATTGTACCCTGATTGTCCGGAACAGGCTCATATACACGCTCCTTGGCATTCTCAGGCATCTTGATCGAGGAGAACATTTCCTTGATCTTACCCTCGATATAGTCGGGATCGATGTCGCCGACAACGACGATACCCTGCTGGTCGGGACGATACCATGTGTGATAATAGTCGATGATAGCCTGCGGGGGGAAGTTGTCCACAACCTCCATCGTGCCGATAGGCAGGCGGTAGCCGTACTTGCTGTCGGGGTACATTTTGGGCAACTGCTCCTCGAGAATACGCATCTGGCCCTGCATCGAGCGGCGCCATTCTTCATGGATCACACCGCGCTCGGCGTCGATTTCCTTCGGGTCGAGTGTAAGGTCGCAGGCCCAGTCGTGAAGAATCAGCAGGCACGAGTCCTGCACACTCTTGCGGTCCACAGGAACAGCCGAGATATTATATATTGTGGCGTCGACACCGGTCTGCGCATTCAGGTTGTAACCGAATTTCACGCCGATCGACTCGAGCCAGTTGATGATTCCCTTGTCAGGAAAGTTGTTTGTGCCGTTGAAGCACATATGCTCCAGGAAGTGTGCCAGACCGCGCTGGTTGTCTTCCTCAAGAATCGAGCCTACCTTCTGTGCGATGTAGAAGTCAGCCTGGCCCTTGGGCGTCTCGTTGTGTCGGATGTAATAGGTGAGGCCGTTGGGCAGTGTGCCTACACGCACCGCCGAGTCGACGGGCAGTTCCTGCATCTGGGCCGAAGCACCTGTGGCGGCAAAGATACCCATCAGCAGGGCAAGGCCGCTCTTTAACAGTTTATTCATAAACTTTAGTGAT
Source organism: Muribaculaceae bacterium (assembly GCA_017624155.1). Classification (GTDB taxonomy): domain Bacteria; phylum Bacteroidota; class Bacteroidia; order Bacteroidales; family Muribaculaceae; genus CAG-873. Next base: position 23,620 of record JAGANS010000062.1, read on the forward strand.
TGATGAAATATATTTTGTGATTGTTTTCTGATGGTTCACTTGCATTTGACGCCAAAGTTACATAAAAATGACACAAGACATGGTTAAAGAATGTTAAATCAATTTCTTCGCTGTCCTCTTTTGCCTATATCACACAAAATTATTACCTTTGCGTAACATAAGATATACGAACACTATGTCCAAACCAATCATCGCAACCGCAATGGCTATATTTGCCACTCACGCAGCCGCCACAGCGCAGCTGCAATATCCCGATGCCCCGCAGGACGGCACCACATACGAGGCTTTCGGCATCAAAGTCGACGACCGCTACCGCCCGCTCGAGAACGATACAGCGGCCGCCACGCTCGACTGGGTAAAGGCCGAGAACGAGCTCACCGGCGCATATCTGTCCCGCATACCCTTCCGCAACGCGATCCGCGACCGCATCACCGCGCTCAACAACTATGCCAAGACCGGTATGCCCTGGCTCGAAAACGACGGCCTGTACTACTGGGCTCACAACGACGGCCTGCGCAACCAGTCAGTGATATACCGCGGCAAGACACCCTACGCTGCCGATGCCGAGATATTCCTCGACCCCAACAAGCTGAGCGACGACGGCACCGTGGCCCTCACAGGTCTGTTCCAGAGCCACGACGGTCGCTTCACAGCCTACACCATATCGCGAAGCGGATCAGACTGGACCGAAATATATGTGATGGACACCGCCACACGCAAGCTGCTGTCCGACCACATCGAATGGGCCAAGTTCACCGGCGCAGCATGGGATGGCAACGGATTCTATTACAGCGCATATCCACGCCCCGAAGCCGGCAAGGAGTTTTCGAGCGCAAACGAATACCACACCGTATATTACCACCGCCTCGGCACGCCACAGACCGACGACAAGGTGATTTACGAGAACCGCAAGGAGCCCCTGCACTTCCACTCGGCCAAGGTAACCGACGACGGCCGTTTCCTCATTATCGAGGGCGGCGGACAGGGCTTTGGTAACTCTCTGTACTTCAGGGATCTCCGCAATCCCGACAGCCGATGGGTCACCGTCGAGGAATCGCAGGACTATATTCTCGACGTCATCGACTCGACCCACGACGGCAAGCTGCTCGTCTACACCTCGGTAGACGCTCCGCGCTACCGCTTCGTTGCAATCGACACCCAGGCTCCCGACCGCTCGCAGTGGGTCGATATCCTGCCCGAGGATCCCGAGGCTGTGCTCACTGCCGTGAACCTGCTTATCAACAACCGCGTCATAGCCACATACGACCGCGACGCCGCCAACCGCGCCTACCTCTATGACCCCGACGGCAAGTTCGTCGAAGAGATAAAGCTTCCCACCTACGGCTCGGTAAGCTTCTCATCCTCACACAAGAGCCCCGAAGTATTCTACAGCTTCTCCTCCTTCACATACCCGCCCACAATATTCTCCTACGACAGCCTGCGCCATCGCAGCACACCCATCCATGAGACCGCCCTCAAGGGCTTCAACCCCGCCGACTATGTCACCGAGCAGGTGTTCTACACATCGAAGGACGGGACAAAAGTTCCTATGTTCATCACATATAAGAAAGGACTCAAGAAGGACGGCAGCAATCCCGTATATCTCTACGGCTACGGCGGCTTCAACATCACCCTCAACCCATCGTTCTCGCCATCGCGTCTCTTTTGGCTCGAAAACGGCGGCATCTACGCCCAGGCCAACCTCCGCGGGGGCGCCGAATACGGCGACGCATGGCACGAAGCCGGCACCAAGATGCACAAGCAGAATGTATTCGACGACTTCATCTCGGCCGGTGAATACATGATCAGGGAAGGCTGGACCAAGCCCGAGCTGCTTACCATCGAGGGCGGCTCCAACGGCGGCCTCCTCGTGGGCGCATGCGTCAATCAGCGGCCCGAGCTCTTCCGCGTGGCCATACCCCGTGTAGGCGTCATGGACATGATGCGCTACCACCTCTTCACCATCGGATGGAACTGGGCCAGCGACTACGGCACAGCCGACGACTCGCCCGAGATGGCCCGCTATCTGCTTGGATACTCGCCCCTGCATACCATCCGCAACGACGGCACCCCCTACCCCTCGATACTCGTCACTACCGCCGACCATGACGACCGCGTAGTGCCCGCCCACTCGTTCAAATACGCCGCCGCCCTCCAGGCCGCCGATACGGGCGACAACCCCAAGCTCATCCGTATCGACTCAAAGGCAGGCCACGGCGCAGGCAAGCCGATTGCCAAAGTCATCGACGAATGGACCGACATATACTCGTTCATACTCTACAATCTGGGCCGACAACCCCTCAAATGAAGCGTTCACCGATCACTGCATTTCTCACATCGGCCGCCGCGGCTATTCTCTGCGGTGCCTGCTTCACGGGCATCGAGAGTACCCCGCGCATCACCGGAGCCGACGTACGCCAGGCCGGTGCCCTCGGCTCGCCCGAGCAGGCCCTCACAGCCGTTGTCATCCCCGAGGCGCCATCGGCTTGGGCACCCGGCAAACGCTGGCTCGTCGCCGACAGCCGCATTTCCATGATATTCACAGCCGCCTCGACAGGCACCGACCTTGCCGCCGGCGACAATATAGTCCTCGCCGATTCGCGTCGGATACCCACATTCTCGGGCAAGGACGGCATGGAACTCCGTTTCACCGGCCCGGACGGCCAGACGCTGTATTACCGCCCCGACATTGCGGCCGACGACTGGGCCGACAGCCCGTCGCTCGCCGTGCCATTCGCCGTCGAGCTATCTGCTGTGGCAATCGCCGACTCTCTGATGCGCGGCCACACATATTATATTACAACCCCGCTGTGGTATGACGCCGACGGCCGGGCCGTCGAGGGACTGCGCCACGTACCCGTAACGGTCGACAGCGTCATCCCCGGCACCGAGCGCTATCCGCTCCGCGTCGCATTCACCCCTCCGCACAGCCTCGGCGATAAGCAGCGCTACATACTCATGACCTACGGCACCGCATCGTCGGCCACCCGCAATTTCGACCGGCTGTTCTCTTTCAACGATCCACGCAAGTCCTACCCGCGCATCACCGACAAGATCTGGGACAACATCATCCACTCGCGCGTCGAGGAAGGTATGACACGCGACGAATGTCGCCTTGCCCTCGGCGCCCCGGCTTCCATCGACCGCGGTGCTACCCGCGGATTCCAGATGGAGCGATGGAGCTACGACAACGGCGTGTATCTCCTGTTTGAGGACGGCATTTTAATACGTTTCCGCACATGAAGCTGCTATTTCTCGGCACCGGCACATCAATAGGCGTGCCCGTCATCGGCTGCAACTGCGCCACCTGCACGTCCACCGACCCCTGCGACACCCGCCTGCGCACATCGGCCCTGCTGATGTTCGATGACGGAATCAACGTGCTGATCGACTGCGGACCCGACTTCCGGCAGCAGATTCTTGCCGCCGGCTCGCCCGAGCTCGAGGCCCTCGTCCTCACCCACAGCCACTACGACCACACCGGAGGCATCGACGACCTGCGCCCCTACTGCAAGGGCAACAGGCACTTCCCCACCTATTGCACAGCGGACGTCGACGCCGACCTGCGCGTCCGCAATCCATGGTCATTTGCCGAGAAACTATATCCCGGCGTCCCCACATTCGACATCCGCGACATCAGGCCCATGGAATCCTTCGACATCGCCGGCCACACATTCCTGCCCCTGCCCGTGATGCACGCCGCATTGCCTATCGTGGGCTATATGACCGGGGGCCTCGCATATATCACCGACTGCAAGGCTATGCCCGACGAGACCCTCCGTGCCATCACCGGCGTCGACACCCTCGTCATCAATGCCCTGCGCCACAAGGAGCACCAGTCGCACATCTGCCTTGCCCAGGCTCTCGACATCATCAGGCGGGCACATCCGCGCATAGCCTACCTCATACACATGAGCCACGACATCGGTCCCGAGGCTTCGGTAACACTTCCGCCGGGCGTACACTTCGCCCACGACGGCCTGCTGATCGAAATCAATCAACAATCATAAGCTCAAAGCAATGAAACCCTCCGACTTTATCCACCCCGAGGACGCCGCAGCTCTCCGCCAGATGGAGAGCATACCCGGCTTCCCGACATTTGTCAAAAAGTTCTATGCGCTTGGCTTCGAGAAACTGCAATACGGCATCAACATGGCCTCGGCCATCCGCCTGTCGGAGAAGCAGATGCCCGAGCTCTACCGCCATCTGCCCCCTATCTGCGAGAAACTCGGCATCCCCGAGCCCGAGTTCTATCTCTCGATGGATCCATATCCCAACGCATGGACATTCGGCGACACACGGATATACATCACCGTAACGTCAGCCCTCGTCGACATGATGAGCGACGAGGAACTCGACGCCGTCATCGCCCATGAATGCGGACACATCCTATGCCGCCACGTCCTGTATCACTCCGTGGCCGAATACATTCTCAGCGGTGTCGACTCCCTCGGTATGCTCGGCGCCCTTACCGTTCCCCTCAAGTATGCCATCCTCTACTGGCAGCGCAAGAGCGAGCTCTCCTGCGACCGCGCCGGCGCCATCGTCACTTCGCCGCAGACTGTCGCCCAGGTAATGGCACGCCTCGCCGGCGGCCCGCGCAGCCTCACCCAGAATATCGACATGCAGCAATGGGCTGCTCAGGCCGATCAGTACGACAAGATATGCAAGGACGGCCTGTGGAACAAAACCCTTCAGACCGCCGCAATCATGGAAGCAAGCCACCCGTTCGCAGCCGTGCGCGTACGCGAAATCCTCAACTGGTCCAAGACGCCACAGTATCAGAATATCGTCAATGGCCTCAACAACCGACTGCCTCAGCCGGGCCATTGCCCTCAGTGCGGCCGCCCCGTCGATCCCGCGTGGAAATTCTGCCTCCACTGCGGCTATAAACTTCAGTGAATAACTTACTTATTATAAATATGAAATCCTTGTTTGACGAAAACGGCGTGCTCAACGTCAGCGACATCGTCACCGACAGCGCCTCTTTCAAGACTATCATGGCCGACGGTATCGTCACCGACGACGAACTCGACGCTCAGACACATCGCGCAATCGATGCCCTGCGCCACCTGCAGGACATCTGCACCCCCGAGCAACAGGCGGCCGTGCTCGACGCTATCACCGAGCTAAGCGTCCTCTTTGCATCATATCACATTCACGAACTTCAGGATTTACGCAGATAATGGGAACTTTCAGCACTAAAAAGAATCTGGCCGCACCTGCCGAACTCATTCCGGCCATGGCCGACCGCATTTGCGCCGACTTCCAGGCCGACGGCTTCGATGTAAAGCGTGAGGAACTTATCAGCGGTGGTGTCGACATCTCCATCGCCAAGGGCGGTGTCTTCAAGGCCGTCCTCGGCCTCAAATCGGCCCTCAAGGTATCCCTTATCCCGGCTACCGACGGCGTGGCCTTCGATGCCGGCGTGGGCATATTCGGCCAGCAGGCCATACCCACCGTCATCAGCTACTTCTTCCTGTGGCCCGTACTCGTCACACAGATATGGGGCATGGTGCAACAGTCCAAGCTCGACGACCGGGCCCTCGCATCCGCACAGGCCGTCATCAACGAGCACAATGCCCGGCCCTATGCCTCCAACGCATGGCAGCCCGGACCGGCACCTGCCACCCCGGGCGCAGCGGCATTCTGCACACAGTGCGGCAGCCCCGTCCCTCCCGGCTCACGTTTCTGCCCCGGCTGCGGCTCCAGACTCGCATGAACCTCACCGAATTTTTCCATAATACACTCGCAGGGCACGAAGACGACCCTGCCGCACAGCGACAGGTAGCCCGGGCCGTGCTCTCCGCCCCCGCAACACCCGAGAGCACGGCCCTGCTCGCCCTCATGTACCACGAAGGCATCGGCGTCAAGGCCGATCTCGATAAGGCATTCGACCTCGCAGAAAAAGCCGCTGCCGACGGCGAGGGGCTCGCATATTTCCTGCTCGGATACATGTGCGACAATATCGAGACCCCGGATCAGCGCACCGGCGGCCCCAGGCAGAAATACGATCACTACGACGCCGAGCGCTTCTACACCCTCTGCGCCGCCACCGACTGCCGATGGTCAGATGCCGCACACCTGTGGCTCGGCGATTACTTCATGGACAGTGCTCAGGGCGGCGATCCCGACCAAGCCGTTGAGCACTACGAAGCCATCGCCGACAACAACGCCGAGGCAGCCGGCAAACTCAGCGACTACTACTGGGATCAGCTCGACGTAGATGCCATCATTCCCGACGAATTCCGCGACAGGGAGCTTGAAGAGAAGAGCTATCACTGGACATCCGTTGCCGTGCGCCTCAATCCCCACGACTACAGCTACCGCATGGGCTGGTGCCACGCCGACGGTATCGGATGCAACAAAGCTTTCCGCCTCGCCCGCAAATACTGGGAGGATGCCTACGAATTCGGCGACTGGCAGGCCGCCGAAGCCATTGCCGACCTCTATGAGGAGCGGCTCGAAGAGCTACAGGCACGCCCCGAGCCGCCCGAGTCGGAATGTTCGACATGCACACGCGAGATTGCCTCATGGCGCAAACTCGCCGCACGTACCCGCGAACGCCTTGGCGAGTCTAAAGTTTAGGTTGAAGGTTGAAGCCCTTGCTTCTAAACCCTAAACCTAAACCATAAACCGACCAAGAGGGCGGGCTTCGCACGCTGCACGCCCCTGTTTTTTATTTGCATATTATGATTTTTTAAGTTAACTTTGTGCCATATACAACCTTTAATTCTATGACCGAAAATAACAACTATTTTGCGCGGCGCAACCTCGCTATCGACATGCTGAGGGCGCTAACGATGTTTACGATGATTTTCGTAAACGACCTGTGGTCGGTTCACGACGTCCCACACTGGATGGAGCACGCCGTTGTCGGCGAAGACTTCGCCGGACTTTCCGACTTCGTATTTCCCTGCTTTCTCTTCGCAATGGGCATGTCCATCCCCTACGCCATCGAGAGCCGCTACAGCAAAGGCCTCTCGGGCGAATCAACCCTTGCCCACATTCTCAAGCGCACATTCGCCCTGCTCATCATGGGCGTATGCACCGTCAATGCCGGCAATCTTGCACCCGACATTCCTTACAACGCCGGCGGTTATTATCTGATGATGGTGGCCGGATTTATCCTCATCTGGAACAAATATCCCACTGACCCCGGCCGCAAATGGCTGTTCAACACCCTTGAGGTGCTCGGCTGGGCCATCCTGCTGTTCCTGATGTTCACCTGCCGCCATGCCGACGGCTCCGTATTCCGTTCGAGCTGGTGGGGTATCCTCGGCCTTATCGGCTGGGCATATCTGTTCTGTGCCATGGTATATCTGCTGCTTCGTCACAACTTCGGTGCACTCCTCGGCGTATTCATCGGTCTTGTCGTGATATGCGTGCTCAACACCCCGCTGCGCGAGGAATTCGGCGGCAAGCCGATTCTCGATTTCCCGGAAGGAAACTTCTACGGCCAGGCTCTCGGTATCGTGCATCTCGGCAACGGATGCCTCGCCGCTCTCTCCATGGGCGGGGTGATGCTCTCGGTCGTGTGCTCGCGCATGGCCGGCTACAGCGATAACCGCCGCTTGGGCATCGGACTTGCCTCGGCCGCCATTATGCTTGTCATAGCGCTGATTCTCCACTGCTTCTTCATCGTATCGAAGCTCGGAGAAACACCCTGCTGGATTTTCTACACCCTTGCAATATCGCTGACGCTCTACTTCACATTCACATGGCTCAACAGCCGCGGCCTCTCGGGCTGGTTTGCCATCATACGCCCCGCCGGCACTGCCACGCTCACCGCCTACGTCCTTCCTTATGTAGCTTACGGTATCACATATTTTACCGACTGGCACATGCCCGACTGGTTTACACACGGCATCTGGGGCATCGTCAACTGCCTGTGCTTCTCATTCATCATAATCCTCATCACAGGACTTCTTGAACGGATACACATTAAACTTAAGATATGAAAAAACTGCTGCTACTTGTCATCGCAGCCATCGCCGCCTCATCGCTGATGTGCTGCAAGAAAAAAATTCAGGAAACGGAGCCTCAGCGCCCCATGTTCTGGACCTGGCTCGACTACCGTCCGACCATGAACTTCGACTCGATGTGCGCCGTTATGGACAGCGCCGGAATCGACGGTCTGATGCTCAACGCCCCCACCCCCGACGACTACCGCCGGCTCATTCCCATCGCCAACAAGCACGGCATCACCGTCTACGCCTGGCTGTGGACTCTCAACCTCGAGCACGACCGCAAGCAGATCGTGGCCGAGCACCCCGAGTGGCTCAGCGTCAACCGCGACGGATATAGCCTCGCCGACTCGATGGCCTATGTGCCCCACTACACATTCCTCTGCCCCGCTCTGCCCGAAGTTCGACAGTACCTCAAGGACCGCGTGCGCTCATTCGCCGAGGTCGAAGGCCTCGAAGGCATTGCCATCGACTTCAACCGCTTTGTCGACGTTCTCCTCCCCACAACCCGCTGGCCACGATTCGGCATCGAGCAGGATAAGGAATACCCGCAATGGGACTACGGATACCATCCCGCAATGATCGAAAAGTTCAAAGCTCTCCACGGCTATGATCCGCGCGAACAGGAAGACCCCGCGCAGGATACCCTGTGGCGGCAGTTCCGCTGCGATCAGGTCACCGAGGTGGCCAACGAACTCGCCGAAGTCGTACACGAATGCGGCAAGGTAATGGCCGCATCTCCTTTCCCGACATCCAAGGTAGGCTCGCGCATGGTGCGCCAGGACTGGAAAAACTGGGACCTCGACGTCGTATTCCCGATGGTCTACCACAATTTCTACACCTGCGACCCCAGCTTCATCGCCGACTGCGCCCTTGAGAACGAGCGCGACCTCAACGGCTCGTCGACGCAGCTCTACTGCGGTATGATGGCATTCGACACCACTGCCATATTCGAGTGCATGGACTCGGCATTTGCCAACGGCGCCAAGGGCATAGCCCTCTTCACCGTCCAGGGCCTGCGCACACCGTCGATCCGCGGCCGCTTCAAGGCCTATGCCGACAGCATGCGCGCAGTCCGCGCCGAGGGTAAGCTCGCGCCGCGTCCCGGCCGTGCCGCTGCCGCCGATCCCGACCCGTTCAGCCATCCCGGCGTACTGGCCCGCGTCAACAAAGCCATGCAGCGCCTTATGCTGCCAGCCGACGCCCCCAAGGACGCTGTCTTGCCCGACATCAAGCCCGGCGAATACCGCCTCATCGAGCGCAACAACGACCTGCAGCGCTATCTCGTCACCGACTCCATGTCGGGCCGCGAATTCAAGGTCAGCTTCTATACATTCGGCGACGTGCTCTTCGGCTGGCGTGTAGCCGCCACCGACACCCCCGACCGCGTAATATGCCAGTAACCTTACGGCCTCAGCACAGCATGCGCCTGCTCATCGCGGGCGCATTGCTTGTCGCCGGCCTCTCGTCGGCTGCGCTTACCGTGCCGCGTGTGCCGCATCCCGCCGGGGCCGCTTGCGTGAGCGCCACGCTCGACAGCGCCGGCGTGCCTTTCGACTCCGCTTCATATTCACGTTGGGCCACGCCGGCATATACGCCCTCCATGCGCTTCCGCATCGCTCACACCGGCGATGCGATCCTGCTGCAATATATAGTGCGCGAAGCCGGCGCCGTGGCCAGCGTCACTGACGACAACGGCCGCGTATTCCGCGACGCATGCGTGGAATTCTTCCTGTCGCCTGGTGCCAACGACAGCTATTACAACTTTGAGCTCAACTGCATCGGCTCGCTCCTGCTCCAGGGTGGCCGCCGCGGCACCCGCCGCCCGCTGGCCACGCCCGACATCGAGGCTCTTGTTGAGCGCCATACATCCCTCGGAACAGCGCCGGTCGACTTCCGTGGCGACACCGTCGAGTGGCAGGCGTCGCTCATCATTCCAAAGGAAGCCCTGTTTCTCGACTCCATTTCCGACCTCGGAGGCACGACAATGACCGCCAACTTCTACAAATGCGGAGGCGCCGAGCCCAATTATCTGATGTGGCGCCCCATCAACACCGAGCGTCCGCAGTTCCACCGCCCACAGGACTTCGACACACTCTCTTTCGCCAGATAAACCATCCTGATAAAATAATTGAGGCCGGGCTGCGTCACTCACAGTCCGGCCTCAATATTATTACAACTTATAATCAGTTTTTCTTTATGCGGAATATCGTGCCTTCGATCAGCGATACATAGATGTCGCCGGTTGTAGGATCGACATCGATACCGTTCACCTCGCTCGAGCCCAGCGGCAGCGACCACATCACCTTCTGCGTGGCCGGATCAACAGCCGTTACCACGCCGTGCCGCGAACCGGCATACACCACGCCGTCTTTCTCAAGCACGATGCAAGGAGCATGTTCATAGCCCAGGCCCATGTCCACAGTCCACAGCTCCTTGAACTCGGGCACGGTAGCATCGACAGCCACCAGCTCGCCGTCCATAGTCTTGCTGTATACACGTGTGCCGTCCTCGCTGCGACCCATGGCCTCGCGATAGCGGTGCGAGTTGTCGCGCCACAGAGTGCGGCCCGTAGCACGGTCGATGGCCGTCATATATCGGTCGGGAGCCACGGTATATACACGCTCGGGAGTAATTACGGGCACCACATCGCCCGGGCCGAGCATATTGTTCTTCTTGCCGTTGTTCCATGCCCAGCGCAGCTTGCCGTTGCGCATATCCAGGCAGCGCAGGTTAGTATCCCAGGCGCCGAACACCAGGTCGTTGCCGTCGTATGCAGGCGATGCCTGGCAATAGTTGAATATCGAGTCGTAAGTCCACTTCAGCTTGCCCGACGACGCATCGCGCATCTCCAGGCGCTTATAGCCGCCCTGCACCCATCCGCGCGGAGTGATCAGGCCGTCGGCCACATACGGGCCTTCGCGCGAAGGCAGCACACGGTTCTTCTTGCCGTTCTTGTCAACGACATATATGCCGGTAGCTGCCGGGAAAGCAATCTTGCCGTTCTTCAGAACCACGGGGCGCGAGAACACCGATGCACCCGTCGGCACTTCCCAGCGCTGGCCTGCGCCATTCTTGTCCACAGCCTTCACGTAGCCGAGCGAGTTGCCGAAGTATACGTTATCTGCATCGAGCGCAAGACGGGTGAATACCGATGCGGTGTCGGTCCATACTTTCCGTACATCGTATCCCTCGGGCGACTTCCATTCGGTCTTCTCGAATACCGGCTTTTTATAATCCGTACGTGCCGGAATGGCAAACTTGGCCTCGCGGGGCTTGCCGAGCTCCTTATTATATATGTGTATCCACTCGGGCGACACTTCCACTATCGAATAGCCGTAGTTGTCTTTGCCCATATTGAGCGCGCGCAGCATGAAGCCGGGCAGCGTGCCGGCCTGATCCCCCGCCGTATATGGAATCCACCGGTGGTAATGGCCGTTGATGTGGGCGATTACCGGAAACTCGTTGAGGGCATCCATATACTGTGGCAGATTGTCGAGGTCATCCTTCAGCGGATAGTGGTTCACCGACAGCACACGCTTGCCGGGGGTGAGGCGCTTGCGCAGCGTATCGCGCAGCCACGACAGGTCCTCGGTCTTGATATGGCCGTCACCCATCTTCATGAACGGGCCGCTGCTGATGCCTATTATAATCAGAGAGTCAGCCTCGGTAACAAAGCGGTCATTGCCCCACAGATCAAATATTGTCTTGGTAGCCGACTGGCTCCATGTGCTCTCGTGATTGCCCGGCAGCACAAACAGCGGATGCTGTATCGAATCGAGAATCGACTTTACATTGGTCAGCTCGGCGTCCGAGCCTTCGTTGCCCAGATCGCCCGCCATTATCACCAGGTCATAGTCGCCGGCATTGATTTCGCGAACGGCTTCGCGCAACTTCGGTTCAGAGGCATTCCCCGGTGTGATGTGGATGTCCGAGAGCACTGCGATTTTCTGAGCTTGCAGCCCCACGGCCGCAGATGCGAGGATTAACCCCGTCAATAGTAGCTTCTTCAGTTTCATGGTCATGTGATAATTGTTTGTACAAAGGTACGCTTTTTTCCTTTTTAAAAAAAATTTTAAAAAACTTTTACACCCCGCAAACCAAATCACAACATGCATTGTTCTTTAGATAAACGATTAAAAAACATCTAAATCTTTAAAAACTTACAGATATGAAACAAATCGCATTATTCTTAGCCGTTGCTATCTGTGGCGTTGCAGCATCCGCCCAAAATTTAGCAAAGAATGAAGCCAAACAGCTTCAGGCCTTCCTCGCACAGCCTGCTCAGGAAGCCGCAACCAACGCCGAAGCACTTAAAGTGACCGACACCCGTAACCTCGCAGCCATCGAAGGCATCACCGTCCAGAACGGCCACGTGACTGCAATCGACTTCAAGGGCAAGAAACTTGCCGGCGTCCTCGACCTCTCAGGCTTCACCGCCCTCCAGAAGGTCGACGTTTCGCGCAACCAGCTCACAGGCCTTACTCTCGACAAAGACGCAGCCCTTACCGAAGTCAACGCTTCGCGCAACCGTCTCACCCAGTTCTCAATGACCGGATGCTCCCAAATCGTCAAGCTCCAGATCAACAACAACCGTCTGCCCGAGATCGACATCACCGACGCTCCCTTCATCAAGGACATCAACGTTGCCTCCAACTATCTCGTTGAACTCAACGTCAGCAACTCTCCCACTCTCGAGACCCTCAACGTTCAGTCCAACCATCTCGAACTCCTCTCCGTTGAGAACTGCACCGCCCTCAAGAACCTCTACTGCGGCTACAACAAGCTTACCAACGTAACCCTTGCCGGCCTCACCAGCCTCAAGAACCTCAACGTCGACGACAACCAGATCGCCAGCATGGTGGTATCAAACCTCCCCAGCCTCGCTACATTCGTCTGCACCGACAACAATATGAAGACTCTTGCAGTCCGCCAGTGCACCGCAATGCTCGACCTCGTCTGCTCCTACAACGACCTTACCGATCTCAGCGTTGAGTCTACCCCCAACCTCCAGTATGTCGACTGCTCATACAACGACCTTACCGACCTCAACCTCAGTAACCTCACCTTCCTACAGCGCGTGATCTGCAACAACAACCAGCTTCACACTCTTGATGTATCCTTCGACACCAACCTCACCTACATCAACTGCCGCTACAACCAGATCGTCGACTTCCGCACCCAGGCTTGCCCCAACCTCAACATGGTTGCCTGCCAGTGGAACTATTGATTACACCTGACACTCCATACAAGCCCTGCATCTCTATCCCTCTTTCACTTTCCATAGTCCCTCCGACCCCTCGGCCGGGGGGATTTCAGGTTTGGAAAGAATTTTTTGCATTAACCTTTTTTAAGATAATACATATTGACAAAACAAAAAATATGTAGTATTTTTGCAAAAAAATAATTCATCATGAAAAAAACATTAGCCATAATCACAATGCTGATAATGCTAAATATAGCAATATTTGCACAAACGATTGTGGTGCTGGGGAATATTCTTGCTGCGGTCCTAATGGATGCGGTTGCATTAAGATAAATTAACATGAAGTATTGGCAAATTTATTGCTTATTCAGTGTTATTTTTGCATTTTCGATGGGGCTTATTTCATGCAATGAAAGCAAGGTTTCATCGAATTTCAATACTGTCACCGTCAATTTAGATGCTGTCAACATTATTCCGCTATCAAATGCCAGAATAATCGAATTGGAAACCAATGATAGTTCATTGATTTACGAGATTTATAATCTTGTGAAAATCGACGACCGTCTGTATGTACATTCACGAAATTTACTGAAAGTATTTAGCGATGCCGACGGACATTATATCTCTGATGTCGGCAGATTGGGCCATGGACCGGGCGAATATGCCCAAATCAATCAGATATGGGCCGAAGGCAGCAACATCTGTATACATGATTTTGATAGCAACTGTGCATTAGTATATAACAATAAGAACGAGTGCATCACAAAGCGACAACCATTTTTTGATCGTGTCCACCAATGTTATCCAAGTCAGATAATCCTATATCCGGATTCATCCTGCATTATAGCTTTAAGCACTTATAGAGGCAGCCCCGAAAAACATACGCCATTGGCATCAATCAGAAGTTTAAATAATGAGTTTAAAAGAATCATTCCGGGGAGAGAGGTACTCGATGGCGGAAGCTTGAACACATGCTTAGCAAAAGATTATGAGAACAATAGAATTCTCTATTGGCAGGGGCTCAAAGACACTATATTTGAAATTACCACCGATAGTATTCGTCCTATTTATGCCATAGACTTCGGGCAATATAGATTCCCCGGGCAAGATGACAATAATCTTTTTGGAAAAGTACGCAGATTAAAACAGGAATTAAAGAATGGAGCCCGATATGCGACACTTATTCAAGATGTTCAGAAATGGCATGATATTATTCTATTTGATTTCACCACAGACTATACAGATACATTTTATATAAGTGCTCTCGATACAAAATCTAACAAAATACAGGTATATGAACTGCGTGATGACAAATTCGCAATAAGACCTTTCATGAGGTTGATCGGCGACAATCTTTACATCGAATTGAAAAACAAAGAAAACGATGAGGCTAATCCTGCACTATTAATTTTTCCTGCCCGATATTTTAAGAAATTCCAAAGATAACATTCAAACACAGCTTAAAAAAGCACCATGAAGAAATCAAAATTCATATCCAAGTCCTCTGCAACAGCCATAGTAGCAGCCCTATTGGTTTTGATGTCATGCAGCGGGCCTAAAGACCGCGGACTCGTCACGGCCACAGCCGATATGGACGCCATCACAAATATTCCTGTTTCCGAAGGCCGGATTATCCCCCTCGACAGCAGCGACAGTTGCGCACTGCTCGATAATGTCATCAACATTGAGATGGACAAGGATCGCTTTTACGTGCTCACGCGCAAAGCTGTAAAATCGTTCAATGTCGGTGACGGCCGATACCTCACTACATACGGCAGCATCGGTCAGGGTCCCGGTGAATATACAAATATAAAACAGATGTGGCTCGAAGACGGCAACCTGTACATCTACGACTTCAACACCAATATCGCCCACAGTTTTAAGCCCGACGGCTCGACGATAGCGTCGAAAAAGGAATATTACGACCGCGAAACGCCCGGCATGGGGCCGACGTCCAAATTTCCTTATCCCGACAATTCATGCTTCATAATGCTGAACACATATACCGACGGCACCACCGACACCAATCCTCTCGCATCGGTACACGACAAGGACAGGAATCGCATAAAGCCTGTCGCAGGTCGAAATGTACCCGGCGGCAACCTTGACAATCAGGTGACACCTGATCCGGCCAACAACCGCCTGCTGTACTGGGAGGCTCTCAAGGACACAATCTTCGCCATCACGACCGACACCGTCAAGCCCGCCTATGCAGTCGACTTCGGCAAGCTTCGCTTCCCCGACCAGGACAACAACAACGTCTTTAAAAAAATGTATGCATTCAGTAATGCCATTAAGAACGGTGCCGAGTATGCGACATTAATACAGAATGTGCAGAAATGGGATAATCTCGTGTTCTTTGTGTTCACCACCGGCAAAAGTCAGTTCTATATCGGCGTTATAGATGAAGACAAAGACACCGGCAACATGAAGATTTACCGTATCGACGACCCTCGATATTCACAGAAAGCACTTATAAAGATATTCGGCGATGATCTCTATGTCTTGCTCAACGATGAAGAGGACGAAGATGCCAACCCCGCCTTGCTCGTAATCCCGGCCAAGAAGTTCAAATAAACTGTTTTATTACCCTATAATCATTGCAGAAGGCGCCATGGTGATGGCGTCTTCTGCTAATTATACCGGCAGGCGGCCGGAAGCCGTGGCGATGTGAAAGAGCAGGTCGCCGAGCATCTTGTATGGATCCATGCGCGAGCCGCTGCCCTTGCTCATGGCATCGTAGCGCCGGATAGCATCAAGAATCTCGATTACCTGAAAGCCATTGTAGCTGTTCATGCCGGCTCTGATACGGCGCAGCGCGAAGATGTTTTTAGGATTCAGCCCCAGCGACTTCTGCAGGCCGCCGTCGCTCTTGTCGGACGTATAATACGCCTGAAGCAGGTCAGCGAAAAAGCCAAATAGTGTGGCCGCCGTCACAACGTATGGATTCTGCTTCTGATTGGCCTCGAAATACGCCGCAATACGCATCATGCGCGCTACATCCTTCACGGCTACGGCATCGACGAGCTCAAAGTTGTTGTAATCCTTGCTTATGCCGATGTTGCGCTCCACAGCCTCAGGAGTGACCATGGCGCCCTGGCCCAGTATCTCGGCAAGCTTGTCGATCTCGTTGAACAGGCGGCTCAGGCTCGTACCCACAAACTCGGCAAGCATCTCCACAGCCTTCGGGTCGGTCGTCATGCCCTTCGACTTTATGTATTGTCCGATTAGCTGCGGCACCTGACTCGCATACACCTCCTTCGACTCGAATTCCACGCCGCCACACTTTGCGAGAGCCTTGAGCAACTCCTTGCCCTTGATCTTCTCGCCGCGCGAGGCCACAACAAGGATTGTCGACGGAGTCGGCGACACCACATAGCGGGCCAGCTTGTCGATGAATTCAGCCTTGACCGACTGCGCCTCGCGCACGATCACGACCTGACGGTCGGTCATCATGGGCAGCTGCCGGCACACATCTATTATAGCCTGCGCATCGGCCACCTGCGGAGCATACATGTTGGTGAGACCGTATTCGCGGTCCTCCTCGGGCAGTATCTGTTCAAACAGCTTGACAAGTTCATCGATATAATATCCTTCCTTGCCGTGCAGCACATACACGGGGCGATAATCACCCGAAGCGATCGAGCGGCGCAAGGATTCGTAAGTAAGGGCAGGTGCGGCCATATTTGGGCGTTTTCGTATTTTTGTGTAAATTTACACAGTTTTTTTCAATAATACAGCCTCAGCCAGTCAAAAAATGTATTCGGCACTCAAGCTTCCCCCATTCGACATACCCCTGCGGCGCCTGCCCGACGGCACAGTGCAGGTGCACGATCCCCTGCGCGACAAGTGGCTCGTGCTCACGCCCGAGGAATGGGTGCGTCAGCATTTTGTGAACTACCTGCTCGCGACGCTCGGATTTCCGAAAGCTTTTTTGGCCAACGAGGTAAGCCTGCGGCTCAACGGCACCTCGCGCCGCTGCGACACCGTTGCCTTCACCCGCGACCTGCGCCCGCTGCTCATCGTCGAGTACAAGCGTGCTGGCGTCGCCGTCAGCCACAAGGTCTTCGACCAGATCGCCCGCTACAACTCGGTGCTCGGTGCCCGGTATCTTATTGTATCCAACGGTCTGCATCACTATTGCTGCCGCTTCGACGGCCCTTCCTATACATTCCTTAGCGCCATCCCCGGCTACGAAGACATGCTCAAAACTGTTAACGATGTCTAATTTTTCTTATTTAATCAATATTTTTTGTACCTTTGCACCGAATTTCAATAAGGTACAAAAGATTTATTACTATGAGCATCACTGGAGCATTGAACCTCCGTCCTAAGCTCTGGAGTTCGCTTCGCCATTATTCCACAGAGCGTCTCCGTCAGGACATCATCGCCGGCATCGTAGTCGGCATAGTAGCCCTCCCCCTCGCAATCGCATTCGGCATAGCATCGGGCGTAAGCCCCACTATCGGCCTCATCACCGCAATCATCGGCGGATTCATGGTATCCTTTTTCGGCGGTTGCTCCGTTCAGATCGGAGGTCCCACGGGCGCATTTATCGTTATAGTCTACAACATCATCGCCCAGTTTGGCCTGCAAGGCCTGGCCGTCGCCACCGCCATGGCCGGTATCATCCTTATCGTAATGGGATTGTTCCGCCTCGGCACAGTCATCAAGTTTATACCCTATCCCATCGTAGTCGGTTTCACTGCCGGTATCGCGCTCACAATCTTCTCGACCCAGATCAACGACTTCCTGGGACTGGGACTGCGCGACATTCCAGGCGAGTTCATTCCCAAGTGGGGCATGTTCCTCAGCAACCTCGACCGCATCGACCCCGTCACCCTGTGCACAGCCCTCGTGGCGCTCGCCATCATCACAGGCGCTCCATTCATATCCAAGAAACTGCCAGGCGCGCTGATAGCCATCATCGTCGTGACCTTAGGCTCCTACCTGCTGAGCCGTTACACCGACTGGTATCACATCGAGACAATAGGCGACCGCTTCGGCGACATGCCCACCGACATTCCGATGCCACATGGCTTCAACCTCAATATGGCTACCATCAACATGCTGCTGCCCTCAGCATTTACCATCGCGGTGCTCGGCGCCATTGAGTCGCTGCTGTCGGCGACTGTGGCCGACGGTGTCACCGGCTCGCGCACAAACTCCAATACAGAGCTTATCGGTCAGGGCCTGGCCAACCTCACCGTGCCTTTCTTCGGCGGCATACCCGTCACCGGCGCCATCGCACGCACCATGACCAACATCACCAACGGAGGCCGCACGCCGGTGGCCGGCATCATTCATGCCCTGGTGCTTCTCCTTATATTTATGTTCCTGATGCCGCTCATCAACTACGTACCTATGGCCTGCCTGGCAGCCGTTCTGATCGTAGTGGCCTACAACATGAGCGGATGGCGCACCATCGTTGGCATCTTCCACGCACCCAAGAGCGACATCTGGGTGCTCGGAGTCACTTTCTTCCTCACGGTGATATTTGACCTCACCATCGCCATCGAGATCGGACTGCTGCTCGCCGTGGTGCTGTTCCTGCGCCGCGTGATGGAGAATACAGAGATACGCGCCTACTCGGGCAAGCTCGACGTGGATGAGGGGACCGACAGCCCCAACCACGAAGTACTTGAAGTAGCCAAGGGTGTCAGCGTCTACGAAATCGACGGGCCGTTCTTCTTCGGTATCGCCACCAAGTTTGACGAAATGATGAGAAGCACCCTCGTCGACAAGCCTAAGGTGCGCATCATACGTATGCGTAAAGTGGCCTTTGTCGACGCCACCGCCCTGCACAACCTCGAGCTTCTGATCAAATCGTCGCAGGAAGAAGGCATCCGCATCGTGCTGTCGGGCGTCAAGCCCAACGTGCGCGAGTCGCTCGAACATGCAGGTATCGACAACCTTATCGGCTCAGAAAATATCTGCGACCATATCACCAAGGCTGTACGGATGGCCAATGCCATAGCCGAAAAAATTTAACATTTCATAATCGGCTATATTGCAGCATATTGCGCGACTATTGTATAAACAGCGTAAATTTTTTTGAAAAAAGTTTTCCTCAGTCCGAAATTTTGCTGTACCTTTGTAGCGTTTTTGAAGCACTAAACAATTGTTTAACTATTTAATCAAAAAGAAAATGAAAAAGTTAGTTCTTTTACTCGCTGTTGTATTCAGCGTATCGCTCTTCTCCTGCGGCGGTTCTGACAAGAAGGCTGCTGAAGACACCGTAGCTGCTGATACCGCCGTTCTCGTTGAAGAGACCGTCGTTGAGGAAGTTGTTGACAGCGCAGCTGCCGACAGCGCCGTTGCTGACAGCGCTGCTGCTGAAGTTAAGTAAGAAATTCCAGGCTTAACAAGCAAATCTATAAGTCGACCTTCGGGCCGACTTTTTTTATGCCATGTTTTCGGCTAAAAAAGCTTAATTTTCATCCTGCGACCTTGCAAAGATGCAGAAATAAATTCTTATCTTTGTAAGTTATTTTTGAAACCGATATGAAACGCCTGCGGAGATTTATCAGAGCCCTTATGCTCACATTGCTGCTGCTCGTTGTGGCTCTGCCCACAGGCATGTATGTCGTGCTTTCCACACCTTGGGCACAAGACAAGATAAGGGATGTGGCATGCTCGCAGCTCACCTCACTGCTCGGTACCCCTGTCGAGATCGGCCGCGTCGATTATCATCCGTTCAATACACTGTCTGTCACCGATATCTGTGTGCGCGACGCCACCGGCCGCCCTGCACTCGAAGTCGGCCGCCTGTCGGCCCGTTTTGAATTCTGGCACTTCCTGCGCACACACCGGCTTGTATTCGACTATGCTCTTGTGGATGCCCTGCAGCTCAGCGTCAGCCGAGCCGCCCCCAACCGCCCTCTCAATATACAGCCGATTATCGATCGTCTGAAGCCAAAGCATCCCGGGAATACGCCTACTCAGTTCGACCTCAAAATCGGCACGGTTGTGATACGGGCTGCACGCCTCAGATACGATGTGGCATCCATACCTGATTCCACAGATACCTTCAATCCGGCACACATTCTCGTCAGCGATCTGAATCTGCACGCCTATCTGCGCAACGCCCGCCCCAACTATGTCGATGCCAAACTTGAATCACTCTCATTCAAAGAAAAGTCGGGCTTCGAACTTCGCGACTTCACGGCCGATGTGCTCTATTCGCCCGAGGTAATCGACCTGCGGACCTTCACAATGCGCCTGCCCGACACGGACATAAATCTCAAGCCCATACGTCTCGCTCTCGACAGCAGCATGAGCCTCGCCGACAATATCCGGCGCGCCGAATTCCGATTACAGCCCCAGTCGCCATGGCAGATTTCCACAGCCGACTTTGCATGTCTCACACCTGAGCTCGGAAGCATTGACCTCACCGCCACGGTCGACTTTGATATCACTGCATCAACACGAATGGTGACTCTTCACAGTCTTAAGCTCGACGATTCGCATGGAGCACGGGTGAATCTCAGCGCTGTCATATCAAGGCCCGATTCTATCAATGGCATGCATGCCTCCGCTACCCTGAATTCGCTCAACATCAGCGCCGCCGACGGTGCTGATATCATGGGTCACATATCCCCCGCAGCCGCACGATACATCGGGCGCACCGGAGGCATCGGCGCCCACGGCAGCATCGACTTTACCATGCGGCGTGCCGCACTTGACATCGGAGTGGATGTCGGCACAGGCCATATCGACATCGATGGCACGGCCTCGACATCCGACCGATACCGCAGCATCGCCTTTGACGGCAAGGTGGCTATCGCCGACATTTCTGCCGGCACTATAATCTCCGAATCACGCCTCGGAGCCATAAGCGCCAATGCGACCGGCAAGGGCCACATACGCAACGGTCGTGTCGATGCAGAAGGCTCCTTCGACATTATATCGGCCTCGTGGCTCGACCACACGTACTCCGACATAAACGTACAAGGCTCGTACTCGCCCGACGGCACCAGCCTCTCCATAAACAGCAGCGACCCCGATGCCGCCTTTGTCATGGCGATAGATGCAGCGACCGGCAAGCATGACAAGACTCTCGACCTTACGCTCGACCTGCACAGGCTCGACCCGGCATTACTCGGCCTGATGCCGGCTGAAAAATCCATCACCGGACACGGACGGCTCGAAGCATCGCTCACCGGCTCGGATATCGACGACATCGGTGGATTCGTGCGGCTACATGACATCAGCCTCGTCAACGCGCGCGACGAGCGTCTTGACATACAGTCAATCGCTGTCGAGGCCGACCGCAGTTCGGTGCCCGAAACAATCACTATATCGAGCGACTTTCTCAACGGCACCATACAGGGCAGCATAAACCCGTCCACACTGCCTGCCATCATCAGGGATATGGCATCCCACATAGTGCCGTCGCTCTTCAGCGCCGACGAATCACTGCACCGGCATCTCACCGAAACCGAAAGTCATAACGACTTCACCATTGACCTCACCCTGGCCAATGCCGAGAATCTGACACAATTCATGCATCTGCCTGTACAGGTGATATACCCGGTGGACATTGACATGCATCTCAGTTCAGCCACGGGACTCGCCTCATTCACACTCGATGCCCCATACCTGCAACAAGGCGACAAAATAATCGACTCGACTGTTATCGGTGCCACAATTTCTACAGCCGAAAACCGAGCCACGCTGTATGCCACTACACATCTGCCTACCAAGAAAGGGCCGATGACGGCCATACTGGGCATATCGGGTGCAGGGAGCCGCTTCGACACGCAGATTGACTGGCAGATCGACCGCAAAATTCCACTCAACGGCCGCATAAGTTTTGCCACCGATCTGTCGCGGTCGGAATCAGGGACAGTATGCGTGGCCACGCATTTCAATCCCGGCACTATCAACTTTGGCGATGACGTATGGAGCATAAAGCAGTCCGACATCACATGGTGTGACCATACTCTTGCAGTCAACGGCTTCGGGCTTGCCGCTGACTCGCAGAGCATCAGCATCGACGGCGTTGCATCGAAACAGCCCGACGACACAGTGACCGTAAAGCTCGACCATATCAATCTTATATCGATATTCGAGACTCTCGAAATAGACAACGCGCTGATAGGCGGCACAGCAACCGGCACATTCACCGCCTCTCAGGCTCTGTCGGGACTGCCGCTGCTCGACACCGACAATCTTCATGTCGACAATATCAGCTACAACTACTGCACTATTGGCGACGCCGATATCACGGCCCGATGGGACAACGAGCGGCAATCCTTCTTCCTCGACGCCGATATTGTGAATCCCGAGGGACAGCACTCGCGCATCAGCGGCGACATCTTCCCGTTAAAGGAGAGCCTCGACCTGAACTTCGACGCGCAACATGTCAAGGTCGGATTCATGAAGCCGTTCATGGCCGCATTCACCTCGGATGTGTCGGGCTATGTGTCGGGCAACGCCCGTCTGTTCGGCACCTTCAAGGACATAGATATGGAGGGCGACGTATTTGCCGAAGATCTGAAACTGAAGATCGACTTCACCAACACCACCTACTCGGCGACGGATTCCATCCACATACGCCCCGGCCGCATCGATCTGCACGATATAACCCTGCACGACGTCAACGAACATACGGCTCTGCTCAACGGTGTACTCACACACGATTATTTCCATCGGCCTGAGTTTGAATTCCATATTACCGACGCCAGGGATTTCCTGAGCTACAATGTGACATCGAAACTCAATCCCGACTGGTACGGCTCTGTTTACGGAAACGGTGGGGCCACAGTAAAGGGGCGCCCCGGAGAAATCAACATCGGCGTGGACATGCGCACAGCGGCCGGCTCGACATTCACCTTTGTGCTTTCCGACCAGCTTGAGGCCGAGCAATACAGTTTCATCACATTCAATGACGTGACGGAGTACTCTGTCGAGGAGAAGATGATGCAGACCGGTGATACACCTCAGGCGGTGCTCGACTTCCAGCAACGGATGCGCGACAAGGCTGCCGACAAGCCCTCCAATTATATAATGGACATCCGTGTCGACATAACGCCGCAGGCACAGATCATACTGGTGATGGACCCTGTGGGCGGTGACCGCATACGCGCCAACGGCTCGGGCGACCTGCGAATGACCTACAACGCCGACGAGAACGACCTGCGCATGTACGGCACGTATACACTCGAGCACGGCAGCTACAACTTCACCCTGCAGGACATCATCATCAAAGACTTCACCATCGAACCCGGGAGCACCATAACATTTCGCGGCGACCCCTATTCGGCCCAGCTTGACCTCGAAGCCGTATATCAGGTGAACGCCAACCTGAGCGACCTCGACAAGTCGTTCACTCAGGACAAAGATCTCAACCGCACCAATGTGCCGGTGCAGGCACTGATGAAGGTATCGGGCGACATGCGGCAACCGGATCTGGACTTTGACCTGCGCTTCCCTACCCTCACATCCGACACATACCGCAAGGTACGGTCGATCATATCGACCGACGACATGATGAACCGACAGATAATCTACCTGCTTGCGCTCAACCGCTTCTATACGCCCGACTATATGGAGTCGACGACCAAGGGCAACGAACTGTTCTCGGTGGCCTCATCGACCATATCGAGCCAGCTGTCGAGTATGCTGGGCAAGCTGAGCGACAACTGGAGCATTGCGCCAAACCTGCGCAGCGACCGCGGCGACTTCTCGGACGTAGAGGTTGACGTGGCCCTGTCGAGCCGACTGCTCAACAACCGGCTGCTGTTCAACGGCAACTTCGGTTACCGCGACAAATCGCTCAACTCGAATCAGTTTATAGGCGACTTCGACATCGAATACCTTCTCAATCCGCGCGGCACATGGCGCCTCAAGGCATATAACCGCTACAATGATCAGAACTACTATGTACGTACCGCAACCACGACACAGGGCGTGGGTATTATGTTCCGCCGCGACTTTGACCGTATGTTCCACAAACGGCGCAAGAAAAAGGACAATGCCGCCGCGCCGGCCGACAGTGTCCGGCAAACCGTACCGACCGACTCCACAGAGCACAACAATTTGCCTGCGGGAGTGTTAGATAAGTAACCGGGTTACGTTCCCCCGGGATTACGGTTATGAAACTCACACGAATTGTACCTATAGTGGCCGCGTCGCTACTGCTGACCACCGGCTGCGTAACACACAAGAAGTATAACTTGCTGCAGGCCGACTATAATGCCTCGCAGGTAGCTTTGGCCGAGAGCCGCACGAATGCCAAGAATCTTGAGTCGCTTCTCGCGCAGGCCCGTCAGGACAACAAGGAACTCAAGGACAACTATGCCGCCCTGCAAAAAACGCTCGACCAAAGTATTCTCACCAACCAGTCGGGTAATGTGAATATCTCGAAACTCGTCGACGAAATCAATGCTTCCAACAACTATATAAAGCGGTTGGTCGAAGCCAAGTCTAAATCCGACTCGCTGCTGATGGTACTAAGCACGAATCTTACACGCTCGCTCAATACCGACGAACTTAAGGATGTGGATGTAAAAGTTCTCAAAGGTGTAGTATACATCTCGCTCGCCGACAACATGCTGTTCCGTTCGGGCAGCTATGAGATCAGCCCGGCAGCGATGGATATCCTGAGCAAGATCGCCAAAATCATCAAAGATTACAGGAATTACAGCGTACTCGTAGAAGGCAATACCGACAATGTGCCTATCTCGCGCACCAATATTCGCAACAACTGGGATCTGAGCGCGCTGCGCGCATCATCTGTGGTGCAGGTGCTTCAGGATAAATTTGGGGTCGACCCGTCTCGTCTTACCGCTGGCGGCCGGGGCGAATACAATCCCATCGCGACCAACGACACGCCAGAAGGACGACAACTCAACCGCCGTACCCAGATTATCATAACGCCGAGCCTCGATCAGTTCATGGACTTGATCGACAAGGCGCCTGACACCGATTCACCGGTGACAAAATAAGAGCTCCGCAAAACGACGATATACCCCGAAAGTCCCACACCGACTTTCGGGGTATTTTTGTATGGTATATTTTGGCTAATTTTGACAACCACAGGGTTAGGAAAACCGAAAGCCGCGTTTTATATAAAATGTATGACTACAAAAACAGACATAGAACAGTTATTTCGCAGCAATTACCGGGCAATGTATATCTTAGCGTACAGACTTGTACACGACGAAGATATAGCCCGCGACATAGTGCATGATGTATTCGCATCGCTTTTTGGCGGTGATGCGTCACCTGTATCCAGGACGTGGCTTATGAACGGAGTGCGTTATGCCTGTCTGAATCATATACGCAATCTGTCGACCCGTGACCGCCTCAACAGATTATATGCATTGGATCTTGACGATATCGAGGACGAGGAATGGCCCGATGACGAAAGTATAGCCCTGCTGCACGATATTAAACATCTTCGCCATGCAATAAATGTCTTACGACTCAATTTTAAACAAAAATGAAAGATAATACCGATCGACTTCTTAATGCGATAGAGCACCCCGACCGTTGTTCTGATGAGGAACTTGACGCATTGTTTGCCTCCCCCGACACCCGCAAACTCTACAATATGATAAGCAAGACCGCAGACTCACAAGCAGAAACAGCGATACCCGACATCGATCAGGAATGGGAGCGCTTTGCGGCAGACCATCTCAGATCAAGTATAAAAAATGCTGTGCGGCTACCATTCAGCAGGCATGCGGCCGCCGTAACTGCAGCCTGCCTTGTCGCCCTCGCAGTAGTAGCAGCCACGTTAAGTATACCATATATATCGAAGCTGCACAATAATACCGTAACCGACAGCGTCGAACGGCATAATGCCGACACCATGACGGCAGGCTGTACGGCATCGCCGTTTACGACACTGACAGATATGGATACCACCACTGTAATCGTATTCAAAAAGGAGTCTTTTGACAATATAATATCGGCCATATGCGAATATTATGAAGCGACCGCCACATTTGAAAACGACAGTATAAAGAATCTGCGTCTGTATTTCAATTGGTACAAGTCGCTTGCACTTGAAGAGGTCATAGAACATCTCAACAGTTTTGAACGTATTGACATAACTCCGACTCATAACGCATTAATCATAAAATAAAAATGATACGGAAAGCATTATTGTCGGTTATGCTTATATGCGCTGTTAATGTAGGTGCAGAGACATTTAATTACAGATTCAACTCCATACGTCTTGCCGATGCATTGAGCAAAATAGCCGATGACCATCCGGATATAGATATAAATTTTATATACGACGAGCTTGACAACTATATGGTAACGGCACAGATCCATACCGATGACATACACACTGCCCTGAGACAGGTTGCAAGTCTTCATCCGGTGACCTATCGTGAAGGCAATAACGGGCCAAGACTATTATACAAGACATACCGAAGGCTATATCCTGATGTATCAGTAACAGGCAATATCGGCAACACATCTATGTCGGCAGGATTCAATTCCCATATCAAAAGGCCCACATTCTACCAACTGCGCAACGGATGCGAATATTTCAACCGTTACGAAACGACCGAAGGTAATCCGTTGCTCTTGCCTACATATACATACGGGGTCTACTATACTTTTCAATATTCCGGACTGACGACCGACATAAATTATAGTATAATCAAGAATTATATTACCGAGCAAAGTATCATACAATCGGATAATCCGTTGAAACTATTGTCGCGGCCAGTAAATATGCCGGAATATACAGCATTGCAGTTCAATCTATCCTACAACCGCAAGGTGGGGTTATGGCATCCGTATTTATCCGCCGGCCTGACAAAGACATTTTACAATATAAGAGTTGCCGACAATATGCCGCGCCGATCGTCCTTGCCTTATATGGATTTCAAGATCACCAATTATTTAGCATTTGCAGGCAATACCGTATATGTCGATCTGTATTATAACCCGCCGGGCAATTACTGTGAAAGCCGTAATGCGAGCTTTTTCAAAATAGACGCAGGACTGTACAGGCGATTCCTCAACAACTCATTATATGTGTCGCTGCAGGCAACCAATATCACGGGTCAGAAATCCAGGGACCGCGTTTATTATGATTGCAGTATACTGGACAATACATCATTCAGAGATGACCGTACGGTGTGCGTGGTTGTAAGATATAGTTTCAGGCACACCGGCAAGTACAGGGGCGAGCCTTCGGCTCAGGATGAGATAGACCGTATGAAATAAGGAACGGCAGCCGGTGCGGCTGCCGTTCCTTATTCAAAATGTCTTATGTATCAGAAGGGGAAGTTCATGCCGAAGTTGACGGAGGCGTTGGAGCTGAGGGGGACTCCCTGCTTGGCGAGTTTTCCGAGCATGTGATCCATACCGAGGAAGAGGTTGAATCCTGTGTGATGGAAGCTGAGTACCCAACCCATGGATGCCCCGTATGTGCCGGCGGCAACGTTGACATCGGCGGAGAAGCACTTGACTGGAGCGACGTTGGCCGAGAGACGGGCCTCGGTCCAGGTGTATTTGCCCTGGAAACGTGTGGAGCTCAGGAATCCGAAGTGGAGCTTGCGGTAGACGGGCAGAGCGTAGTCGACACCTACATTGAGGGTGGCTCCGAGGCCGACGGTGCGCGAGCCGATGTTGCCCTTGTCGTTGAGCTGGTAGAGGTTGCCGAGGTCGTCGCGGAGGCGTTTCCATTCGCTTGAGAATGAATTTGTCGCATCATCGTCGGCATTGAAGGTATATGCGTCGGTATTCACGGTCTGTGTGCCGTCGGTGGAGGCATACTTTGTGTCGGAGAAAGAAATCCAGCCGAGGTCGAGGAGGGCGAGGGAGAAGGTGAAGTCCTTGTTCCAGTTGTAGCTTGCGCCGAGGTCGAATGCCATACCGAAGCCGTTGGGGCCGATGCTGCCGTCGCCGTCCATGTTGACACCGGAGACGTATTCGCGGCCCTGTTTGTTCACCTTATGTTCGTATTGGAGCTTGCCGAAGTTGGCGTAGATGTCGGCGTTGGTGCGGGCAGTCCAGGAATCGGTACCAAGAGTGAGGTCGGCCTCGTTGAAATATGCGTCGAGATTTGCCATGCCAAGGAGCACCTTCACGGCGGCGCCTACACGAAGGCCCGGGACCTGCCTGATATCGCGTGAGTGGTTAAGGGCTATCTCGGCATAACCGGTAGCCTGGGCACGGAGGTCGCGGATGCTGTATGTGCGGTTGCTGACGCCTTCCTTGGCGAGTTCAAAGAAAGACTTGGGTACGATAGCGTTGACATTGGCGCGTGCGTTGATCGAAACGGTGTTGAACCCGCCGAAGGCTTTGAAACCGGCGGAGAGGACGTTGACCTTGACATTGGAGCCGATGCGGTTCTTGTCGTGGAATTTGTCGAGAGCCTCGGAGACACCGATGCCGGGGTTGGTGAAGAGGACAGTCTTGCCGTTGAGGTCGTATATTACGCTCGACAGGTGCAGGTTGCCGCGTACGGCGACGTTGAGGTTGCCGAGAGCGGGCATGGATACGAAGCCCTTGTCGCATCCGAATGCGGGGTTCATCTGATAACGGTAGGTGTAACCGTCGAGGAAGTAGCCCGAGTTGGTATTCTGTGCACCGGCACAGAGGGCGGCGGCCATAAAGCCACCGAATGCTAATATGCGGATAATGCTTTTCATATTCATAATGGCTTAAGTAGTCATTGAAAATTAGTTTATATCATCTTTTTGCCCAATACCGCAATCTTTGACTTTCCTCATCAATCACGTAGCTACGGCTACGCTCATTCTTCGTCAAGTCAAATCTTATCGGCCTTTGGCTGCGAATATAATA
>JAGANS010000063.1 GCA_017624155.1 Muribaculaceae bacterium
ATGTTTAAATTCAGGTGGTAAAAATTTTAGCAAATATTAGTTATGGTTATATTAGTACCTATAATTCAAAGGCGTAAAATTATAAAATGCAATATATCAATCGTTTCTGATTTTTAGGTACAAATTATAGGAAAACTCAGAGTGGTCAGGCCCTCCGCAAAGGGGCTACTCCGGGCAGGTGCCTGTCGGCCATCCGAGCTGACCGCTCCGCATCGAGGTTGCCGTTCTTGTTTTGATTGTTTTGGGTCATATCCATTGCTTCGGGAGGGTGAAACGTGATTGCCGTTGTCTGGATGATTGGAGCGCTTCTCGCAGCCCGAACTTGACTTTTGCCATCGTTATTGCACCTGCTATAATGGTCGAGCGCAGCGCGTCAGTTGTCGGCCATATCCATTTGCCTTTGTGAATCAGTAGTGCGCATCACCAATCAGGAGGTCAGACATCCGGGCGCGACGGACATCGCCTAAAGCGTTTAGAGTCGCGTGTCGGATTACGTTTCTCAGCTCTCTGATGTTGCCCGGCCAGTCGTGGTTGCGTAACGCTTTAACAGCCGAAGCATCGAGGCGTTTTACCGGTGTCCCGTTTTGTTCGGCGAACATCTGAAGATAATACTCAGCCACAGGCTGAATATCATCACCCGACTTTCTCAACGGTAGGATTGTTACATCCATCTCGCGCAGATTGAAGAAAAGGTTGGACCGAAACGATTTGTCGGCTACCATATCAAGCAACTCTGGCTCGGCAGTACATATCACCCGCACATCCGGATGGTCTGTAACAAGAATGTGCAACAGCACCGATTGTTTGTCGAAGTCAAGAAGATGAATGTTCTTGATGATTATCGTACCGCCGGCAGCATTTGTGAAGTAACTGCTGATGCGACCGTACATCTCGCTGTCGGTTGACGTCGGATTATGCTTGCCTATAAGTGCGGCTCCACCGGCCTCTATGACTGTAAGCGGTTTATCGATGCGGGAACTCCGGCGGTAGATTTCTCGTGCAATCTGCTCCTTTCCCATACCGCTCTCACCGAAGATTATGATATTGGCATTGCACGTAGCAAGCCGGGCAATCTTCTCCTTGACTTTTCTGAACTCGTCGCTCGGACGGTCAATCAGTTTTTCTTCAGGTGGGGTTGCCGATTCAATATCCCTTACATACCGGGATACATAATCAACAAGCTCCTTGTCGATTGCCGGACGCTGTATGACGGCAACAGCTCCGTGATCTTCCATGACATCTGTTGCTTCGGGGCAAGTCCGATTATTTACTATGGCTATAACCGGGAATTTGAAGCCCTCGGTCTTTTGCCAGTTGATTAACTCTTTGGCGGAGCCGTCGGGGAGTTTGTAGTCCGCGACGATGACTGCGCCGGGTGGCAGCTTTGCCACCTCTTCCTTTGCAGCCTCCATACTATCAACAGCAATCGGCTCATAGCCGGACTTGACAAGCAAGCCCGACATGAGCCGACGGTCGGAGTCGGAGGCATCCACAATGAGGATTTTGTTAATTGTTAATTAAATTATTGTAATTATTGATAAAACACACATAGATACGTCTCATGAAAAAACATAAAACGTATCAGGTTCTTATTGATATGTGTCAGTACATCTACATTCTTTTCAGGCTATTTTGTGCGCTCGATGTAGTGGATTGTTTTGCCATCTTTGTCAAGTAAATTCAGCCTGAGGTTCTTTTTATCGGCAGTCAGAATTGAAAATCCCGGAGAATCGCTATAGAATACTGTGCCGTCAATCTTTTTCGGAACTCTCGTGAGCGAACCGGACGTGTTGACCACATAGTCAATCTTGGAATCGGGTCTGCGGATATGCTGGAAATTGTGGATGTGACCGCAGATATACATATCCACATTGTGTTTGCGCAGAATTGTGTCAACCCGTTTTTGCATATCCGTGCGTTCCGATTCAGATTTGTCGGTATAGGCGTAGATGGGATGATGGCCTACGACGACAACCCAATCTTCGGGTGAGTCAGCCAATGTCTGGTCAAGCCATTGAAGCTGAGTGTCAACATCCTGCTTTGCCGCATCGGGATAAGTGTCGGCTTTCTTATGGTATTTGTCAATCAGAGGTGTGGTGTCGATGAATACCACTTTGACGGTTGTCCCGTCTTCCTCAAATGTCTTTGCGTAATACCTCGCGGGCATTTCCCATCGGCGCGAAACGTCAGAATAGTCAATTACCGCCTGAGTGTTGCCACGATATTCATGGTTGCCGCATACAGGATACCAGTTGACCATCAACTCTGGATGGGAGTAAATCAGCTCGTAGTTGGTCATCCAAAGCGGATCTGTCACACTCTGCACGCCACTATAGTGGTGAGTGTCGCCAAGTGCGAGGACTGCGTCTGGACCCACCTCCTCGGCAATTCTGCCCATTGTGGCGGCTACAGTTTTCTGATCATAGTGACCGTTGCGTCCGAGGTCGGACACCACCATCAGATTTACATCCCCTTTCTTGATCTCATTTTGGGCAAATGCTCCCGAAATCGAAATGAGAGCTAATGCCGCTACAAATAATTTACGAATCATAATACTTATTGTTTAGAATGTTACTTTTATTCCACCGTTGAGTTTCACTCCGTAATACTCCTGCTGCATCGTGTAGTCCTTACTTCCCTGATAATATCGCAGGGGCTGGTTCAGCAGGTTATTGCAGTCGGCATATACGGTTATTTTAGTTTTGCGCCCGAATGTATAGCTGACATTCAGATCCAGATATTTCACGGCATCGTAGTAACGGTCGTAGAACGAGCTTGCGCCCATCTCGTCGATAAATGCCGATGCATAATTGAACGAGACTCTTGCGGAGAAACCGCACTTGTCGAAATATAGCGAGAGATTAGCGGTATGTTCAGGGGAACCGGGCAGACTTAGACCTTTTTCGTTTTCACGACCCTCGAAATTGAAATCGGTGATGCGTGAACGTGTATAGGTATATGTTGCATAAAGTCCGAGGCATTTCATCGCCGGTGTGATGAAACTGAAATCGCGTTGCCATGCAAGCTCAACACCGAATATATTGGCATTGCCGCCGTTCTTCGGTTGAGTGAATTTCGTCCATAAATTTCCTTCGTATTCCTTGTTGTAGGCCACCTCGTCGACAATAAAGCCCTCAATGCGTTTATAGAACAGACCGGCAGACACAAGTCCTATCGACTTCCAGTAATATTCGGCATTGAGGTCTATGTTGTGTGATGTGGTTGCCTTCAGACCGGGGTTGCCCACCGTTATCTCATTGTCGCCGCGGCTTATTTTCATTCCCGGGACGAGTGCCGAATATTTTGGACGGGATATTGACTGATTGTAGCCCGCACGGAACAGGAAATCCTTATTTATCTCCCATTTCAGAAGAAGCGATGGGAGGAAGTTTATGTAGCTTGAAGTTGCCGGCGCGGTTTTCGACACCTCTCCGGTCTCGTCGTCATAGATTCTGCCGATGTAACGCAAGTCGGTGTTCTCCACTCTCAATCCACCCATAAACTGAAGATTGTCCGCGAGCCGTGAGTCGATGCGCATGTAACCGGAAGTGACATTCTCTCGGGCGTGGTAATTGCCCGCAAGTTCCTCAGCCACCTGTTCGCTCTCAAACTGATTTTTATCATCAAGATTCAGAGAGCCGAGAAAAGATTTGTCAATGAATGTTCCCGCCTTGTATTTAGCCGAAGGCATAAAACGGTCTGTAGTCATATCGACAGTATGGGCGAAAGCATCCTTGTCAAAGGCCTTCTCATCAATGGGAGTGTATTCGTAGAAGTCTATCTCTTTGTTCTTGGACTTGCTGACGAATTTGAAGCCGAATTTGAGCTTTGCCCTGTCGCTGAGTTTTGTCTTGAAATTAAGAGCTGCCTTGAAGTCCTTCTCGACAATATCTTCCTGCGCCTGTGTCAGTTCCTTGAGTGAGAAATCATCATTTAGTGTCATGGTGGAGCCTTCGTCCGGAGTGGCAAGAGGCTCGCGTGGATTCGACATATCGATACTGAACTTCTGCTTTTTCAGGCGATAATCGATATAGCGCTCGTTGGGCCTTTCCTCGGAGGCTCTCGCATATCCTAATTTCCAGTCAATCCCGAAAATGCCGAGACGGTTCTCGCCTCCGAGAGTGAAGTCCATAGTGCGTTGGCGTTCCAGACGGGCGTTGCGGTTGTCGGGCGTGCCACCTTTGGTCTGCACCCTGACATCGGCTTTCCCCTCCGGGGTCATGTCTTTCAGCGTCGTGCGGTAGCGGTTTTCCCAGTCGTTGCGGTTGTTGAAGATACCTTTGAACCATATCTTGTTGTAGTCGTTGAACTTCCAGTCGAGCGACAACGAATAACTCTGACGCTCGCGGGTGACAAAATACTGCCTTATCTGGTAGTCATTGATATATATTTTGCCGTTGTCGTCCTTTTCCCATTTAAATTCAGTATTGTAGGATCCGGAGGGTGCATTATTATAGGAGGCGGCAAACATTACTCCGAAACGGTTGTTGAAAAAACGGTTTCCGAGAGTAAGACCGAAATTCATCTGCGCTTTGCGGCTTATCCAGTTGTATCCTGTTCCAGCGACAGCTCCGACAGTGAATCTATGCGGCGAATTTTTCGTGACAAGGTTTATGGAACCGCCGATGGCATCGCCGTCCTGATCAGGCATGAGTGTCTTGCTGACCTCGATTGTCTGAATCATATCGGAAGGTATGAGGTCGAGCTGCACGTTACGGATGTCGCCCTCTGCCGACGGCAGCCTCGAACCGTTGATAGTAACCGAACTGAACTCCGCCGGAGTGCCACGTACCTGACCGAAACGCGCCTCGCCCTGGTCATACTGCACGTTTATGCCGCTTATACGTTTCAGCGCGTCTCCGATATTCGAGTCCGGAAACTTGCCTATCTGGTCGGCAGATACCACATTCGTGATGTTGACGTTGTTTTTCTGTGCATTTATCGCTCTTTGCTGCCCGGAGAAA
This sequence comes from Muribaculaceae bacterium, assembly GCA_017624155.1. Classification (GTDB taxonomy): domain Bacteria; phylum Bacteroidota; class Bacteroidia; order Bacteroidales; family Muribaculaceae; genus CAG-873. The sequence goes on from JAGANS010000063.1 coordinate 4,965, forward strand.
ACACCGGTTACCACCACTTCGTTCAACTCCCGCGATGTATCCGACATCACAATATCGTCGATAGTCGATTCTTCCGATACTGTTATCGTTTTGCTCACGGGGAGAAATCCGATATAGGTTACCTTAAGACTGTGGTTGCCTGATGACAGATTGGCAAACGAGAAAAAGCCGTCAAGGTCAGTGACTGCCGACAGCTTGTCGCTGTCAATGACCACCACCGCCCCTGCCAGCGGGTTCTTCTCGTTGTCAAGGATGCGGCCTTTAAGTAGTCCGTATTTCGGACTGTCAGCCGCTAACATGGTCAGCCCCGAAACAAGCGCGACCATAAAAGTTGACATTACTTTCTTCATTGTGATTGTTGTTTATTGTTTGTTGTTTACGGTGCAAAATTAGCCAACTATCATTTCATGGGTTTATCAGTTTTGTTTAGCTTTTGTGAAACTTACTGATGTCATTATATACAGAAATCCTCACGACCCATTTTAATCAAATGGATGGTGAGGATAGTAACAGAAGGGATATATACGTTAATAGACTGTGTTCTGGGGGTCGAAGTTTGTCCAGCCTTGAAGCCAGTCGTCGGATGTATCCTTGAAAGCGCCTATGTATCCGCCTTTACCGTCCGAGAGCATCGTGGAAGGACAATAATTCTGGCCAAGACCTGCGGGATCGGTGAGGTTGAGAGCGACCTCGGTCATGACCTTGTTGTTAGGATTCGACAGGAAGAAGGTGTGGGAGAATGATTCTCGGCCTTTGTCCTCAGTACCGGCCGCAAGGTCTATGAAATAATCCTCATATACTTTGTTTTTGTCGGAGCCGATTATATCCATACCTGCAAATATAATATTGTCGAGTTTGAAGTCTCCTGCCTTGGCATATTTCACGGTATTGCCTTTCTCCCCATCGACAATCAGACCGATGGGATAACCTACGGCAAGAGTATTGGCTACATTGAGTTTGCTGCCACGGCGTATCTGCATGGCCGACTGGAATTTGCCGAGTTTCGAGCCATTGTCGGGGAACATGTTGCCGGCCGTGATATAATCAGAACTGTTGCGGAAGTCTCCGTTCTTGGCGGTTTTAGGACCGATGAATGTGACATGGCTGAAATGAGCTGACGTGAACGGGGCTGTCTCGGCACCGCTGGCGTTGTTGTCGCTCTCGAAACCGTTGCTCTGCGATGTATCGGCGATTCGAGGATCACGAACCGACAGACAGTATTCAACATTGCCGGAGAATCCGTTGTCGGTGTCAAACTCATCGTCCCAGCCTTTGTAAGCCACGAGGTATTTACAGTTTACAGAACCACCGAACCATTCGTATGAATCATCGTTTGAGTATGATACCTGAATGTGGTCCACGGTCGTGCCGCTGCCCACCGAACCGAAAGTCAGGCCATTGATTTCCTTGTCGGTGTCGAAGGGATAACCGGCGAACTCTATACGTACATAGCGGTATATGCCGGAGTTGTCGCTGTCGTTGTCACCTCCGTGGATTGTGGTCGGGCCACCCTCGATCTGCATTGTCTGCTGGTTGTTTCGGGCTTTTCCGCAGATGATGAGTCCGCCCCAGTCGCCGGGACGCCGCTGCCCGGGAGCCTGTGCCGAGGTCATTACCACCGGCGCGTCCTTCGTGCCGTTCATCTCGACATATCCTCCCGGTTCCACGATGAGCGAGGCCATAGTCTGCTTGTCGCCCTTGATGACGGTTCCGGCGGGTATGCGGAGTTTCGCTCCGGCATCCACATAGACCCATCCCTTGAGCAGATAGACACCCTTCTCAAGAGTCACGTCGCCGGTAAAGTGGAAGTTCTGGGTACCATTGCCGAGTTCCTTGCCCTCGTTGAAGAGTATGCCCTTGCTGTAGGCCACGTTCCCTTTGTAGGTCACTTCCGGGTCTGTGAACTTGGGCGAATCGGGTTCATCGTTCGATGAGCAGGATGCCATTGCAAGTCCGGCTCCCACGGCAAGTGCCGCCATGAGCAGCCTGCCTGAGTTGATGATGTTGATTTTCATACGTTTTCTCATTTTTAATTAGAAATTGTACTTTTTTGATTAGAAATTATATCCGATTGTTATGTTGAAATTGCGTCCCGGTTTGTAGCTCCGGGTTGTTTCTTCAATTGTTTTACCTTTCCCTTCGTTTGTCACTTCCTCAATTTGTTTGAAAAGGTATCTTTGAGCGAGGATATCGCGTGCCGAAAGTTTCAGGCTCCATCTGCCGAACTTCTTCGACACCGATATATCAAGGCTGTGGCGCGGCATCTCGTAGGAATTGGGGGTGTTGCGTGCAGTGCCGTCCGATGCGGTACCGTAACGGTTGCCCACACCGGTGATGCGTTTGCCGATGATATTGTAGAGTAATGCGGCGTTCCAGCCGTATTCATCGTTGTTATAGAACAGTCCTGCGTTCACTAAGTAGGGGGACTGTCCCTGCATCGGGCGGTCGATGTTGTTTGTGCCTTTGTCGAATGTAACCCGGCTTTTGATCAGCGCTCCGTTGAGCGACAGCGAAAAGTCTCTGAGTCCGATGAAACCGAGGTTCTTGCGTATGTCGAGTTCCACACCATAGTTGTTGGCTCCATTGGCGTTGATGAAAGAATATATGAGGTCGGTGCCACCGGCCACGGTATATGTCCACTCAATCGGATGGGCGAAATGCTTGTAGAAAAGCGCTACCGAGATCTGTTCCCCCCTGGAGGGATACCATTCCCAGCGGAGTTCCGCATTGTCGATTGTGGCCGCCTTCAGGTCAGGGTTGCCCATCACGCTGCTGCCGAGGTCGAAGTCATAATATACCGACGAGGAAAGCTCGCGGAACTCGGGACGGTTGGTAGAGCGGCCGTAGGCGGCGCGGAGCTGGTGGCTGTCGGTTATATGGTATGTAACATTGACCGACGGGAACAGCCCCGGATAGTCATAATCGGTCTTATGGAGGCTCTCCTCATACTGGCGGGTGTTCATCTCGAGGGTCTGGCGGCTGTATTCATACCTCACACCGGCATGAATGTCGAATTTTCTCAAGGGAATATCCGCTGAAAGATAGACCGCCCCGAGTGTCTGATGCGCATTGTAGTTGTTTAGCCAGTTTACCTCCTCGTAAAGATAGAGTTTGTCATTCCCGTAATTTGAATCAGTCAAAAGGTCGCCCTGCACATCGGGATTGAACATGAATCCGTCAGGGAGGCTGTTGTCAGGCTGCCAGCCGTACTGGAACTGACGGGTGCGGTAGGTGCGGGTACGGTATTCTCCGTATATGCCGGTTTTAAGTATGGGTTTGATGATCGAGAAATCAAACTCATGCCGGTAATTGCCCGACAGCGACCCGGTGTGCTCGTTGAGCTTTGTAAATTCCCGGCCGATACGGTATATGCCCATAGTCTGCTCCGTGCGGTCGGTGCGCTCTATCAGTCTCCGGTCTGGCAGATTGCGTTGTGCAAAGGCATATCCGACGCTCCAGTCCACGCGGTCGGCATCGAATGTATGGCTGCCGGTGAACTGAGTGTTGAAAGAGGGGCGCGACGAGTGATAATATTCCATGTCGTTGATATTGTCGGCCTGCGCATTGAAACCGATGCGGTCGGAATACCTGTTCTTGATGATTTGATTGAAGATGTTTTTCCACTCAAACAGATGGATGCCTCCCGAAGGACGGAAAGACAGGTTCAGCATCGCCCCGTAGCGGGTCTCCCGGGTATATTGGTTGTCGGAAGCCTTTCGCAGCGGTACGCTCTTGTCGTTGGATACATCGTACGGACCATAGAGCGAATTCTCCATATTCAGCAATGTCCGGTAGCTGTTCGAGAAATTCAGTGCCGCCACAAGCCACATCTGCCCGTCACCTATGAGCCAGGACTGATTGTATCCGGCACTTGCCTTAAGGTCGGCAACGGGATGTATGGTCTTAACCCGCCAGTTGTTGTCCAGACCGCTTGCCAACGGATCGATTCTTCCTTCAAATCCGGGATAACTCACTAACGGCGCGTCAAGTCCGCCGGCAGGGACGGCAAACTTGCCTCCGGCCTTTACAAACTCACGGAAATGTGTCCTGTCGTTTATGCCTGCGCCGACAGAGATGTCGAAGCCGGTTTTCAACGGTTGCCTTTTGGTATTGACCATCACGAAACCGCCGGTGAAGTCGGCGGGATATTCCGGAGCGGGGCTTTTGACAATCACCATATTGTCGATCTGGCTGCTCGGGATGATGTCGAATGAGAAAGCGCGGGAGTCTGCCTCGGAACTCGGCACCGCGCTACCGTTGAGCCATACATTGTTGTATCGCTGCGACAAGCCTCTGACCATAACAAACTTATCTTCAATAATCGAAATGCCCGGCACTCTTCTTATAACTTCCGAAGCATCTTTGTCCTGCGTCTTGGCGATTTGTTGCGACGAAACACCTGTCTGCACTACATTACTTTTCTTTTCCTCCTCTATCATGGCAGCCTCGGTATCCCTTCGTGCGACAGCCACTACTGTCACTTCGGACAATGAAGTGGCATCCGGCATCATAGGAATGTCAAGTATCAGCTCTTCCATTCCTAAGGGTACCTGATGTGAGATTACCGTATCCCGGTATCCTATATACTTTATTGCAAAATCATATTTCCCTGCGGTGAGCTGCAATGTATAATGACCGTCTATATCTGTCGATGCCCCCTGCGTATGGTTGCCCGCTATGACCGTCGCGCCAATAAGCGGTTCATTTGTAGCCGAGTCATAGACTCTTCCTTTGACTATGGCGGCATCCATATTGACCGTGGAAACGAGCATTGACAAAGTCATTACGCATACATGTAATTTTTTACAATTCATATTCTCGTTGTCATTATTTCTGCCGCAAAATTATGGACATAATGTTTCATGGTTTTATCAGTTTTGTTTAGGTTTTATGAAATAAATTGTATCATTAAACTTTTATTAAATTTTTGAGCATCAGGACAGCATTTGACCGATTATTAGTAATTTTGCGGCATGGAAGAAAAAAAGAAAATACTTGTGGTGGATGATGAGGAGGCTCTGTGTGACGGTCTCGGATTCAATCTTGAGGCGGAAGGCTATCACGTAGACATGGCATATAGCGCGGAGGAAGCTCTTGCCCGCGACCTTGCCGGCTATGACCTGATACTCCTTGATATTATGATGGGGGAAATATCCGGCATCCAGCTTGCACGCATTATGAAATCGAATCCGGCGACAGCCTCGGTTCCCATAATATTCTGCACAGCCAAAGACACGGAAGAGGATATGATTGCCGGTCTCGACCTCGGGGCCGACGACTATATAATGAAGCCATATTCACTGAAAGCCGTTCTTGCACGCGTCAGGACTGTACTTCGCCGGACAGCGGCTTCTGTCACACCCTCCAAAACTGATTCTGACATTGTTTCATACAAAGGTCTCGTCTTGTCTGCCAAAAACAGAACCTGTATGGTTGACGGAACAGAGGTGAAAATGCCCAAAAAGGAATTTGAGATTCTGCTGAAGCTGATGTCCAACCGAGGGCAGGTTTTCACCCGGACAGACCTTCTGAATGAGATATGGCCTGACGAGGTTGTGGTGCTTGACAGGGTGGTAGACGTAAATATAACCCGTATCCGGCAGAAAGTCGGCATATACGGCAAGAATATTGTAACGCGCTCAGGATACGGCTATGGGTTCATTGAATAAACTCTCCTATCCGCAGCGTCTGTTCGTATGGCTTCTCGGATATTCCCTGCTGATGGTCGGGTGCTTTGTAATTTTTCAATATCATAGGGAAAAGGAATTCAAAGCGGAAGAGATTGACAAGCAGCTCCAGCTCATCAACACATATATTCTTACAGAACTGAGCGAAGGGCATGATGTCCCGGATATAAAACTTGACGAGTTCAAACCGTTCAACGATATTCGTGTAAGCGTAATTTCCGACAAGGGACACATAATATACGACAATACTCTTGACTCGTTGCCGAAAACAAATCACCTTGACCGTCAGGAAATCCGGGATGCAATGCTGAATGGCTCCGGCTATGCCGTAAGACGGCACAGCGAGAGTACGGGCAACTATTATTTTTACTCGGCAAGGAAAGGGGATTACGGCAATATTGTCCGTACCGCAGTACCGTATTCCGTATCGTTCAGCAGTTTATTGCGGCCCGATTACGGCTTTTTGTGGATAATGGGAACCATAACATTAGTCATGTGTGTGTTGGGGTACTTTGCAACCCGAAGGGTCGGCCTACACATAAGCAGGCTTAACAAATTTGCGGAGAACGCGGAAAACGGAGCCCGGATTTCCGATACAGAACCTTTCCCACATGACGAGCTTGGCGAGATTTCAAACCATATTGTCCGTCTTTATGCCCGGTTGCAGCAGGCTGTAGCCGACAGGGACAGCGAGCATCGTGCCGCCCTTCATGAGCAGCTTGAAAAGGAGCGCATAAAGAAACAGTTGACAAACAACATCAACCACGAACTGAAAACTCCTGTCGCGTCAATCAAGGTCAGCGTTGAAACTATGCTGGCACATAGGAATATGAGCGAAGAAAAGCAGACTTTGTTCCTGCAACGCTGTCTTACGAACACAGAAAGGCTCCAGAGGCTATTGACCGATGTCTCACTCCTGACCCGCATGGATGACGGAAGTGCCTCTATCTTAAAGGAACAGGTTAATCTCACTGACATAATTAATGATGTGGTTGAGGACAGACAGATAATTGCCGCGACAAAAGGTATTACGATCGAGAATTATATTTCCCGCAATATCGTCATGTCCGGGAATCAGTCTTTGCTTGAGGCTGTTTTCAACAACCTTATCGACAACGCCATTGTTTATAGTGGAGGTACAAAGATAAAAATAGAATCAATCAGCATCGGCAATGACAAAATAGTGATCGCATTGTCTGATAACGGATGCGGTGTGCCGTCCGAGCATTTGCCGAGGCTGTTTGAAAGGTTCTATCGGATTGACAAGGGACGGTCACGAGCCGCAGGAGGAACCGGTCTCGGTCTGTCGATAGTGAAAAACGCCGTTACTCTGCATGGAGGCGATATTACTGCCGAAAATCAATGCTCGGGCGGATTATTGTTCAAAATAACATTTTCAAGAAACTCAAAATGAAGACAAAACTAAAAATCGCACTTGTCGCTCACGACCAACGCAAGGCCGATATGGTCGATTGGGTAAAGTTTAATGCCCAATATCTTTCACAACATGAGCTGGTCTGTACCGGCACGACAGGCGGCCTTATAAAGAATGCTTTTTCAGAAGCGGGAATTGAAGCCCAAGTCGAATGTATGAACTCCGGACCGATGGGAGGGGATGCTGAAATAGCGGCTATGGTGGTACGAAACGAGATTGATCTCGCCGTTTTCCTGATAGACGACCTCAATGCGCAGCCTCACGAAGCAGACATCCAGATGCTTTTGCGTCAATGCCGTCTCCACAACGTGCCGATCGCCTGTAACAGAATCAGCGCGGATCTGATGATTTCAAGTCCCCTGTGGGATGATCCTTCATACAAACCCATAGAACAGAGTTACATACGGTTTGACCGCAAATGAATCCGCTGACAGTCCGCGGTTTTAATAAACAATTAAAAATTTTGAAATAATCATGAAATGTTTTCTTTGTTACTTTGCGGTAGAATAAGTAATTAAGAAAACAATGGAAATACTGTTTCTTTGCGTAGTAATTTTTCTATTCCTGCTGGCGGTGTTCGATCTGTCGGTAGGCGTGAGTAATGATGCCGTCAATTTTCTCAACTCGGCAATCGGGTCAAAGGCGGCATCTTTCAAGAGGGTTCTTATTGTCGCATCAATCGGAGTGTTTATCGGAGCGGCTATGAGCAACGGAATGATGGAGATTGCCCGGCACGGAATTTTCCGCCCCGAGCATTTTTCGTTCTACGACCTTATCTGCATATTCATGGCGGTAATGGTAACTGACATCATTCTCCTTGACATTTTCAACTCCATAGGTATGCCGACCTCGACAACAGTGTCGATGGTTTTCGAGCTTTTAGGCGCGACATTTGTCGTGGCATTGATCAAGATGGCGGGAGGCATCGGTCTCGGTTTTGATGACCTGCTTAACACGGAGAAAGCCTTGTCGGTGATTCTCGGGATATTCCTGTCGGTGGCGATAGCCTTTTTCTTCGGAACAGTGGTGCAGTTTATATCCCGCATGATATTCTCCTTCAATTACCGGAGCAATCTGAAATGGAAGATAGGGATATTCGGAGGCATCTGCGCCACTGCTATTGTTTACTTCCTTTTGATCAAGGGGGCAAAAGACCTGACTTTCATGACCCCTGAGTTTAAGGCATGGATAAAAAGCAATACGGCAATAATCATACTGTCTTGTTTCGCGGTTTTCACTGTGCTGATGCAACTGCTTCATATCTGCAAGGTTAATGTGCTGAAAGTGATAGTGCTGATGGGTACTTTTTCATTGGCTGTGGCATTTGCCGGAAATGACCTTGTAAACTTTATAGGTGTTCCTTTGAGTGGTCTGGCTTCATATCAGGACTTCATTTCCAACGGAGGTGGTGACGCCAGAGGATTCCTCATGGGTTCTCTCAACGAGCCTGCGAATACTCCGATATATTTCCTGATAGGTGCAGGCGTTATTATGGTGGTATCGCTTGCCACATCGAAAAAGGCAAGGAAGGTCACCAAGACTGAAATCGGCCTCGGAAGCCAGCAGGATGGCGATGAGATGTTTGGATCATCACGTATCGCCCGACGGTTGGTAAGATGGACATTATCATTCCTCTCTTGGGTACATCGTGTCACACCTGTGAAAGTAAGGCGTTGGTTTAACCGCCGTTTTAATGTCGATGAGACAATTATGGATCAGGGAGCTGCATTCGACCTTATACGGGGATCTGTGAATCTGGTGCTCGCCGGAGCACTTATCGCTCTTGGTACCTCACTGAAACTACCCCTGTCAACCACTTTCGTAACATTTATGGTCGCTATGGGTACTTCTCTCGCCGACAGAGCCTGGGGGCGTGAAAGTGCCGTGTTCCGCATCACCGGCGTGATTTCCGTAATCGGCGGGTGGTTCCTTACCGCCGGGGCAGCGTTCATCGGAGCAGGAATTATCGTTGCCGCAATGCACTATGGCGGCCAGTGGGTAATGCTGCTGCTGGCGGCTCTGACCATATTCATAATCATCCACAGCAACCGCCGGTTTAGAAAAAAGTCTGAGGAAGATAATGGCGACGCCTTGTTCCAGACCATCATATCCACTCAGGATAAAACCCAGACATGGCCGTTGCTGATGATGTATATAACCGAACAGCAGGAAAAGTTCATGACTTATGCCGAGGAAAAATACCGTGACATCACATCCGCTTTCATCTCTGAGAATTCCGGTGTTCTCGGCAAGACGGAGACAAGTCTTGCACGCCAGAAGACAACGCTTAAAAATGCGCGCAGAAAAGAAACCTTATGCCTCCGTCATCTGACCCGCGAGATGGCGATAGAAAAAAGCCCGTGGTTTTACCTGAGCAACAACTGCTGTATGGGCGTACTGTATAATCTACGACGTATCAACGAGGTCTGCAAGGAGCATATCGACAATAATTTTCTTCCGTTGCCGCCCCGCTATACTACCGAATACGAGTTGATAAGAACGCAAATCAGCACCCTTTTCAGTGATACCCTTGAATTGATGAGAAGCATGGACACGGAGACAATAAGTACCCTTCGCCGACACTGCGACGAGATAAAGGATACAGTTTCCGACACATATCACCGTGCTCATGACCAACTCCGCGACGGAGACACATCGGCAATGGCTGTGCTGTATGTCTATGTGAATATGCTTCAGGAAACACAGGAAATGGTATCGTCAATAAGAAAATACCTCCGTGCGTTTGCCAAACTGCGCGACTCGGAGTTCCGTAGCCGCCCTGCCAGAATTACTGTGCCTACAGCATAAAGTCCAAGGTAAAAAAGATTGTTTTTATATGTGTGAGATGGGGTGAGTTGTTCTCCCATCTTTTTTATATTGTAAGAGCCTGATAAATTTAATATTTATATAATACTCCCGATATAATGGTGTAATATAGATGCAGTTACTTTGCATCAAAGAAATTCTATAAGTTATGTTCGTAACAGTTATCTCGATAATAACTCTGGCGGCAACCTTCTTTATGTTGCAACGGCATATCCGCAGACGCAAAAGCAAGGAAACGGGTTATTCTGTCGCCGGTCGGCATGTTGGAAAGTCGTGTCTGATTATGACGATGCAGTCATGCGGTCCGATTATTGACAAAGCGTTGGAATGTCTTTCAAGCAATGACAGTATAGCGGTTTGTAAGAACCATAGAATCGGGTCAAGAAACCTTGACTTAATCACCGGGAAAGTCCGGGATTGTTCGGCAGACGCTGACAGCTCGATTGGCAAGACTGCTCTGTATTGCGAATATATGCTTGAGGCTACCGACAAGATTGCCGAAACTACACGTCATCTTATCACTTCACCTGACAGCTATATTCCGATTTCATATAGATGTGAGATTGAGACAATTCGCGGAGGGATTGCGCGGCTGTCCCAATTAACTGACAGCATACTCGATGCAGATGCTGATACAGTGAAAATTAACAGAGATACAGGCTTGGAGAAAGATTTTATCGAACACAGCATCGCCGTACATTCCAAAGGAATGACGCATGAAGATTTTGATGAGGGGGCACCCGCATATTCATATCTCATGCTCCTGTATTATCTTCATTCCTTTGTCAGCTCTTTTTCACAGGCGATCAGAAACACTGAAACCGGTAATAAACTAATGACAGCATGAGACAGATTTTAATTATGACGGCATTGTCCGTATTTGCATTGTCTGCCGTGGCTCAGGATAAAAATCCATTCATCCCGGAAATACACGGAACAGTCCGTGCCAAATATGAGTATGAGCCTCAGATAGACAAGGGACGCTTCGAGATACGCAATGCGCGCCTGAGCGTGGAAGGCAAGGTGATTCCCATCGTGAGATACAAGGCCGAGATAGACCTTTCGGACGAGGGATCCATCAAGATGCTTGACGCTTACATACGTCTGCAACCAAAGGATGCGTTAAAATTCACATTTGGACAGATGCGAGTCCCATTTACAATCGATGCCCATCGTTCACCCCATATTCAATATTTTGCCAACCGTTCTTTCATTGCCAAACAGGTCGGTAATGTGCGCGATGTAGGCGTATCTGCCTCATGGTATTTTAATGGCCGAATACCTGTTACACTTGAAGGCGGCATATTCAACGGTTCCGGATTGACGAATCAGAAAAACTTCTGGACTGATAATTACAACTTTTCGTTTAAGGCTCAAACCATGATTGCAAAGCAGCTGAATATCACATTAAGTTGCCAGAAAGCAAATGCCGGAGATGTTAACGTGATGATGTATGATGCCGGTGCTTTCTGGCAGAGCGACCGATGGCATATCGAAGCGGAATACCTGCGTAAGCATTATGCACACAATTCGTTCTCTCCAGTAAATGCAATTGACGCATTCGCCGCCTATAGACTGCCTCTGAAAAAAGGGATGACCGCTTTATCATTTCTGGGGAGATACGACTATATGTCAGACCACAGCAAAGGTAGCAAAGATGAATCCGGCAATCTTAAAATAGACGATCCCGAAAGACACAGGCTGACAGGGGGGGTTACATTGAGTCTTGGCAAGAAAGCATTACAGGCTGATATCCGACTCAACTATGAACAATATTTCTATAATAAAGGCGTAACTCCGGCAATCTCTGAACAGAATAAGATTGTTTTAGAATTTGTAGCACATTTTTAATAAAAATTGAACCGACAGATAAAAAAATCGTTATCTGTCGGTTACTCAGTAAATCTATCAGCCAAAAAAGTTACGGCGCAAAGAGTAGTGACTTACAGGCTCAGCCACCATTGTCTCCTTTGAGCCGTTGGTCTGAGAACGATTATCTCTTACTTCGACCCTTTGGGTGTCGGGCTGCTGCTTGTTCTCCTCGCCGTCCTGTTCCTCTTTCTTGGGAGCGAGGGCGGCGGTGATTTTGCGGTAAAGGACAGTGCCTAAAGGCTTTTTATTGATTTCTGCTGAGCTTGAGGGTGTCGCGGATGGCGTTCATGTCGCGGAGGATGGAGGAGTCGAGGACGCGGGCGTAGCGCTTGGTCATTTTGACGCTTGCGTGGCCGAGCATACTCGAGACGTTTTTCAGGCTGACGCCTTGCGAGAGACAAAGCGTTGCGTAGGTGTGGCGGGCGGTGTGCATCGTCAGGTGCTTGTTGATTTTACAGATGGTAGCTATCTCTTTCAGATAGCGATTCATCACCTGATTGCAGGGAATCGGGAGCAGCACGCCTTTTTTGGCGGCCTTCTTGTCGCCCTGATATTTCTCGATGATGGCGAGGGGAATGTCCAGCAGAGGGATGTTGCTCATCTGTTTTGTCTTTTGACGAGGTTTGCGTATCCACTTGTTGCCGTCGTTGTCGATCACGATATGCTCTTCGGTGAGTTGCGATACATCGGTGAATGCGAGCCCTGTGAAAGCAGACATCAGAAACATATCGCGGATAACCTCAAGGCGTTTGCTGCCGGGATTACAGTTATAGATGCGGTCAACCTCTTCCAGTGTGAGAAACTCCGGGTCTGTCGGGTCTTCACGGAATTTGATTCCGACAAACGGGTTCTTCTGAATCCAGTCGTTGGCAAGACAGCGGTTGGTTATCTTTTTCAACGCCTTCATGTAGCGGATGAGAGTGTTCTGACAGAGGTCTTTCTCGGTCTTGAGATACACCTCGTAAGCACGGATTACTTCTCCTGTGAAATCCGACAACGGGAGGTCGTCTACGCCATACTTCTGCTTGATGAGTTCGCCGAGGTAACGCTTCATTGTTTCGTACCTTCTCCACGTTATCTCCACAAAGTCCTTACCGATGAGTTTCTTTGCTTCGTCGTTGTGTTCCTGTATCACTTGCAGGATTGTGCGCTCCTGTTTTGGCACCTGACCAACGCCATAAAAACGCTGCTGAACAATCAGCGGATTGATTTCGGCACCGGACTGCTGGAGTTCGGTGACAATCTGGTGAATTCGGACGCGTGCATCCTCGATGAAGCGGTTAAGGTCAATGGCTGAGGTACTTGTACCTTTTGCTCGCTCTTTCGACTGGTCCCACAGTGACGGCAGGATGCTCTTGCGGATATTGTTTTCCACACGTTGTCCGTCAACGGTGATTCGCATGGCGACCGATGCCTCGCCATTCTTCAGCAACTTTGCCTTCTTAAGAAAGAAGGACACTCGGAAATTGGTTTTACTTCTCATAGCCAAAATCTTCTGTTTTGAGGTTGATGACGCGGTGGAGCAATTCGGACATATATTTTAGTAGATAAACAGTTGAAACATAACATCTAAACGCCATTCTGGTGGAGATAGTACATCGGTGCGGTTTGCTCCACCGATTGCTCCACCAGCGTTTCGGTCACGCAATCCGATAAAAGTGTCGAAAAACTCCAGCCTTGTCAATGATCTTGTTAATTATCTCTTCACAGAGAGAACAGAATGAGAAGCAGGCAAGTTGCATTATATCAGTGTTATAGATTGCGATATCAATCACTTTACATTATCCAATCCACCCGGTTCGCGATTGCTCACCCACAGGATTGGTGGAGATTGAATGATTTGCATTGCCCTATAAACGCACAAAACACCGAATATCATTGATATTCAGTGTTTTGCATCGCCTTTCGGCTTTAGGTTGTGGTGCCACCAGGAATCGAACCGGGGACACAAGGATTTTCAGTCCTTTGCTCTACCAACTGAGCTATGGCACCAATTATGTTTCGCAAACTTTATTCCGATTCAAGTTGCCGGAGTGGCAGGCTGACTTTCGGTCGGAACCGCGTGTCGGGCGTTTGCGAGTGCAAAGTTAGTATGTTTTCGCGGTTCGTGCAAATTTTTCGGGGATTATTTTTGAATTATTTTTTACGGGATGAGGTGTGGGGTGGGGTAGATGTTTGGAAATTAGGGCGTTGGCTGGCGTGGCGGTGTCGGGGGTTTTGTGGGCGGCGGGCGCAACTTTGTGGCGGCCGGGCGCGTTTTCTCTATATATGCGGGTGTCGTGTCTGCATGGCGCCCGGTTTTTATTGCTTTTAATTGTTTTTGCGTATGCGACTAAACGGACGACGTCTCAGTAATAATGTGGAGGACCGGCGCGGCAGACGTTCGGGTGTGAAGATTGCGGGTATCGGCGGCATCGCGGGTATCGTGATTGCGGCTCTTGTGGTGTGGATGTCGGGGGGCAATCCTCTGTAGGTGATCACGCAGGGTGGCCTTCAGCAGATGCAGAGCCGGCAGGAGCAGACTTATACCCCTACGGCGGCCGAGGAGGAGTCGGCTACTTTTGTGCGTCAGATTCTGGCGGGCACGGAGGATGTGTGGACCAAGGAGTTTGAGAAGATGGGGCTGAAGTATGAGCCTCCCAAGCTGGTGTTTTTTACGTGTTCGGTCAACTCGGGCTGCGGAGGGGCCACTGCCGCCACGGGTCCCTTCTATTGTTCGGCTGACAAGACGATGTATATCGATCTGTCGTTTTTGAGCAGATGGAGAAGGAGATGGGTGCCGGGGGCGATTTCGCGTTTGCTTACGTGGTGGCCCATGAGGTGGGGCATCATGTGCAGTATCTGCTGGGCACGCTCGACAAGGCGCATGAGCAGATGGCGCGTCTTGACAAGACGGAGGCCAACCGCATGAGCGTGCGCACTGAGCTTCAGGCCGATTTCTATGCGGGCGTGTGGGCCTATCACGACAATGAGATGTTTGGTTCGCTCGAGGAGGGTGATATAGAGGAGGGGCTGCGTGCCGCGTCGAAGATCGGCGACGATTATCTTCAGAAGCAGGCGCAGGGGTATGCCGTTCCGGAGACGTTCGACCACGGGCGTTCCGACCAGCGTGTGCGCTGGCTTGAGAAGGGTGCCTCCACGGGGCGTCTGAGCGACGGCGACACGTTCAGTCCGTCTTATCAGTCATTGTAAATTGCATAGTGTTATGAAGAATGATATTGTTTCTCCCGGCTCAGGGGGTGCCGGCGGCAGGCGTGGCATTGGCGCTGCGGCCGGCAATGCGTGTATTTTTCTCGCGGCGTTGTTCTGGGGCGTGAATGTCCCTGTTACGAAGGCTCTTATCCCGGAGTGGATGAGCGCCGACGATGTAGTGGTCGTGCGTCTGATGGGTGGCTGTGTGCTGTTCTGGCTTGTGTCGCTTTTCATGCGCGGAGGGCGCATTACGGGCCGAGGCGACTGGTTGCGTCTCGGTGTTGGCGTCGTCGTGGGTCTTTTCGGCTTCATCTATCTGTTTGTAACGTCGTTGCGCTACGGCAGCCCTATCGACATTTCGATTATCATGACGCTGCCTCCCATGTTTGTGATACTGATGAATGTGGTGTTCCGGCATCAGCGGGCTTCGCTTACGGAGTGGGCCGGCGTGCTGGTGTCGTTTGCGGGGGCGGTAATCGTGATTCTCGGCGGCCGCGGGGGCGGCCACGCGTCCGACAGCCTACTGGGAGACCTGCTTGCCATAGCGTCGACGGTGTGCTATGCGTTCTATCTCGTGGTGCTCGAGGGACCTACTCAGCGTTACCGTCCGGCCACGATGCTCCGCTGGGTGTTTCTGTTCGCCTCGCTACCGGCTCTGTTTCTGCTTCCGGGTATGCGCGGCATGCCTATTCTGGCGTCGGCGTCGGCCGTGCCCTGGCTCGAGATAGGGTTTATTCTGCTCTGTCCGACGTTCATCGCCTATTTCCTCGTGCAGCCGGCCATCCGTAGCATCGGGTCGGAGCTTGTGTCTATCTATCAGTATCTTGTGCCGGTGGTGGCTACGGTGGCGGCCGTGCTCATGAAGCTCGACAGCCTGCGCTGGCCGCAGGTTCTGGCCATGGCCGTGATAGTCGGCGGCATGGTGCTCACCAACATCGGCAAGCGGCGCCGGGCGGCGAAAGGGGGGTGAGTGCGGATTTTTTCGCCGGGTATTTAGGCTTTTGTGGGAATAAATGAGTATATTTGCAGGGACAAACAAAACACTTCCAGCAGATCAGATGAATCGACTCAAGACACTTCTCCGCGCCGAATGTGCATTCAAGCCCTCCGACACCCTTCTCGACAGGTTTATCGGCCTCGGCAAGCTCCGTAAACTCACCTCTGCCGACGTGCTCACCGAGCCCGGCAAGGTCGACACCAATGTCTATGTGGTGAAGAAGGGGATAGTGCGTTTCAGCGACATGGACGGCGAGCGCGAGCGGACGTTCGGGTTTGCCCTGCCCGGGAGCGTGTTCTACAACAAACATTCCTTCGTGAAGGGGATTGCCTCTTATTATAAGGTCGACGTGTGGGGGGCTACCGAGGTGCTCGTCATCTCGCAGGCGTCTTACCGCCGTCTGCTCACCACCGACATCGAGGCGGCCGTGTGGATGCTGCATTACGCCGAGGAGGAACTCTTCTATCAGGAATACAAGAACCGGATGGTGAACAACGGGACTGCGCGCGAACGCTTCGCATCGCTTCTTAAAGTGCGTCCCGAGCTGATGGCCGATGTGCCTCAGCGCATCCTCGCCTCGTATCTGGGCATCACTCCCGAATACTTCTCGCGCCTGAAGCGCATCCTCACCAAGGAGTTGCCGCTGATAGCCGAATGAATGCGCTTCCGGCTTGTCTCTCAGCGGGATATTGAGATGTCTTCTTTCAGGTCAGGCCGGAATCGACTCAAAAATAACGTCGCGGACAGCATAAAATTAATTTGAACTCTTACTTATTCAGATATTTTGACTAATTTCGCGAACTATTTTCAATCCCGAAGCGCAGCCGAGATGCGGACCGGGTGTTCCGTACGCTTCCGTGGTGCGGGAGCCGCATGCGGCAGGCTGCCTTTTATCCCGACTGAAGATGAATTATACCATAATTGATTTCATAAGCCTGCTCGGTTCGGTATGCCTGTTTCTCTACGGCATGAAGGTGATGAGCGAAGGCTTGCAGAAAGTGGCCGGCGACCGCCTGCGCACCATCCTCGGCGTGATGACCAAGAACCGCGTAACGGGCGTCATCACCGGTCTCCTGATTACGGCGCTGATACAGAGCTCGTCGGCTTCGACGGTGATGGTGGTGAGCTTCGTCAACGCCGGCCTCATGTCGCTCGCGCAGTCGATGGCCGTCATCTTCGGCGCCAACGTCGGCACCACTGTAACCACCTGGATCATATCCGCCTTCTCGTTTGAGGTCAACATCTCCGACTACAGCATCCTGCTGCTGGCCGTCGGCGTGCCCATGCTCTTCATGAAGAAGAGCGCCTACAAGAGCTTAGGCGAGTTCCTGATAGGCTTCTGCTTCCTCTTCATGGGCCTCGACATGATAAGCCAGTATGTGCCCAACCTGCAGGAAAACCCCGAGATGCTGAAGTTTCTCAGCGGCTACACGTCGCTCGGCTTCGGGTCGGTGCTGATTTTCTTCGGCATCGGCATAGTGCTCACGATGGTGGCCCAGAGTTCGGCGGCCACGTTTGCCATCACCTTGATAATGTGCTCTCAGGGGTGGATTTCGTTCGAGCTCGGCTGCGCCATCATCCTTGGCGGCAACATCGGAACCACCATCACGCCCGTGCTCGCCTCGCTGAGCGGTAACCTCGCGGCCAAGCGCACGGCCATGGGCCATGTGCTCTTCAACGTGATAGGCTCCATCATAGTGCTCTGCATCTTCCACCCGTTCAGCGAGCTTGTGGCCGACATCACGCAGGCCTGCCAGGGCCTCAATCCGCTCGACATCGACAAGGCCGTCGACGGCAGCATGGCCGACAGCACGCTCCTCGACCCTAAGGGGGGGCTGACGTCGAAGGCCCAGGCCTCCGTGGCCTTCGGCCTGGCGATGTTCCCGACCGTCTTCAATACGTTCAACCTTCTCATGATGATATGGTTCACCAAGCTCTACGTGAAGGTCGTATGCTGGATTATGCCTACCCGCCATAAGGATATGGAAGAGGAGTTCTCGCTCAAATACATCGGCCGCGGCATGCTTTCGGCCTCAGAGCTCAACATCACGCAGGCGCAGAAGGAGATTGTGGTCTACGGCGAGCGCGTGCACCGTATGCTCGGCATGGCGCGCGACCTCATCCACCTCAAGGAGAAGGACGAAAACTATCAGAAGACATACAACCGCATCGAGAAATACGAAGAGATTTCCGACCGCATGGAAATCGAAATCGGCAACTTCCTCAACCACGTGGCCGAAGGGCGCCTCAGCCCCGAAGGCAAGATGCGCATAGCCGGCATGCTCCGCATCATCAGCGAGATAGAGTCGATAGCCGACGGATGCTTCAACGTGGCCAAGACCCTCACGCGCAAAAACCGCAACCACGTCGACTTCGACGAGCCGGTGCTCAAGGAGATCGACACGATGTATGCCATGGTGGAAGACGCCATGGTCAATACCCTCGAGATTCTCCGCGAGATGGAGACCCCCGAAGGCTCGAAGATTGTGGCCGCCTACAACAAGGAGCGCGAGATCAACAATCTCCGCAACTCGCTGCGCGACGGCAACATCTTCAACATCAACAACAAGGAGTACGATTACCAGGAAGGCATATTCTTCATGGACCTCATCTCCGAGGCAGAGAAGCTGGGAGACTACATGCTCAATGTGGTCGAAGGCGTGAAGCATCAGTTCAAGCCCATAACGGCCGACTGAGTCCCGGAGCGCCGCCGGGGAGGGTTGTCCCTCCCCCGAAGACAGTCATAACATCAATCAGACACCTAATCAACAGTCCAGACCATGAACAACGAAAGATATTGCGTGATAATGTGCGGAGGGGTAGGGTCGCGATTCTGGCCATTCAGCCGCGACAACATGCCCAAGCAGTTTCTTGATTTCTTCGGCACCGGCCGCTCGCTGCTGCAGATGACCGTCGACAGGGTGCGCCCCGTGGTGCCCGTCGAGAACATCATCCTCGTTACCAACGCCAAATACGCCACAGTGATCAAGGAGCAGCTGCCCGAGATTCCCGCCGGCAACATCCTCTTCGAGCCGGCGCGCCGCAACACGGCTCCCTGCATCCTCTGGGCCACGCACCATATCGCGGCCCGCAATCCCGAGGCGGTGATCACCACCCTCCCCTCCGACCACCTCGTGCTCAAGGAGAACGCCTTTGTCGAGGCCATAGAGCGCGGCATGGACTTCGTGGCCGGCGGCGGACGCCTGCTGACACTCGGCATCAAGCCCACATCGCCCAACACCGGCTACGGCTACATACAGCTCGGCGCCGAGGTAGAGGGATGCGACGACGTGCGCAAGGTAAAGTCGTTCACCGAGAAGCCCAACCCCGAGATGGCGCGCCTCTTCGTCGACAGCGGCGAATTTTTCTGGAACTCCGGAATATTCATCTGGCGCGCCGACGACGTGCTCAAGGCCTTCGACGAGTTCTGCCCCGACATGGCGCAGCTCTTCGACTCCGGCCGGAAATACTACAACACCTCGCTCGAAAACGAATTCATCGACGCCAACTTCCAGAACGCACAGAGCATCTCGATCGACTATGCCGTGATGGAGAAGGCCTCCAACGTCTACGTCAAGACCGTAGATCTCGGATGGAGCGACCTCGGCACATGGAAGGCGCTCTACGAGATTTCGCCGCGCGGAGCCGAGGGCAACGTTACGCAGAACTGCAAGGTGATCGCCTCCGGATGCTCGGGAAGCGTCTTCGCCGTTACCGGCGACAAGATAATCGTGGCCTCCGGCCTCAAGGACTACATCGTGGCCGACAACGGCAACGCGCTCCTTATCTTCCCGATAGCCGACGAGCAGAAGATACGCCAGGTGGTCAACGACGTCAAGTCGCGCTTCGGCGACCGCTTCGTATGAGCGGAGAGCCCGACGACTGGGGCGCGCAGGCCGAGGCCATAGCCGCCGACTATCTGACGGGGGAGGGGTATGTGGTGCGCGAACGCAACTGGCGCCCTAAGAACTCCCATCTCGAAGTCGACATCATCACCCAGCGCGACGACGTGATGATATTCGTCGAGGTGAAGGCACGCGCGTCGGCCGACGTAGACCCCGCCGACGCCGTCGACGAGAAGAAGATACGCCGTCTATGCCGCGCCGCCGACATCTATCTGTCGATGCAGAGCCACGACTTCGACTATCGGTTCGACATCATCACCGTAACCGGCGGCCCCGAAGGCTACGAGCTCGACCATATCCCCGACGCCTTCCTCCCGCCCCTCACCACACGCTGACACCTCCCTGGCACAAAAAAGCGGCACTGCAATGCGGTGCCGCTTTTTTGTGCCAGAGAGGTGTCAGGATGCGTATGTTCTTTTAGATTCCTGGCGGTGCGTCCTCGTGTTCGCGAATACATTTTCGGACGTATCGGGATGCGGTGTTTCGTTTTTGGACGCATCAGG
>JAGANS010000064.1 GCA_017624155.1 Muribaculaceae bacterium
AAAATTTAACTTTGTTTAAGAATTTCGTTGTTCTCTTGCTCTTCGTTCCCGAAAGCGAGTGCAAAGTTACGCCTTTTTCTGTTACCCACCAAATTTTTTGACGACTTTTTTATGTTGTATAACATACTTTTTTCTTATACTGCTGTGGTCGTGAGGGTTGCAAATCGGGTTTCCTAAGGGGTAAGTCGTATAAATCGTATAAGTCTTATAAGTTGTATAAGTTCTATAAGGAAGGGGGCTTGTTTTTGGCGGTGTGGAGCGCGATCGGCGATGCCGGTAGCACAAGGCGTCTCTCCGAGACTTTTCCTTGCCGGTTTTGCCCGGCCCCGGGCCGTGCCCGGGGTTTTCTCATTATTGCGGGGTCCCCGACCCTCGCGCTGTCGGTTGCCCATCCGGACGGGGCGCGTACATATTATAGCCAAGGCCCCGCGGGGATACCGGCGGGGCCTTGGCGTTTATTACACTTATTATATGTGTCAGTTGATGATGTCGAAGTGGGTGTAGGGGCGGAGAACTTCGGGGACGATGATGCCGTCGGGTGTCTGATAGTTCTCGAGAAGGGCGGCCATGATGCGGGGCAGGGCCAGTGCTGAGCCGTTGAGGGTGTGGCAGAGATGGATTTTCTTGTCTTCGCCACGGTAGCGGCATTTGAGGCGGTTGGCCTGGTATGTCTCGAAGTTGGAAACGGATGATACTTCGAGCCAGCGTTTCTGAGCGGCTGACCATACCTCGAAGTCGAATGTGATGGCGGATGTGAAAGACATGTCGCCGCCGCAGAGACGGAGGATGTGCCAGGGGAGGCCGAGGTCGTCGAGGAGGGACTGTACGTGGTCTTTCATCTGCTCGAGGGCTGCGTATGAGTCTTCGGGGCGCTCGATGCGTACGATCTCGACTTTGTCGAACTGGTGAAGGCGATTGAGGCCGCGGACGTCCTTGCCGTATGAGCCGGCTTCGCGACGGAAGCATGCAGAGTAGGCGCAGTTCTTGACGGGGAGCTTGTCGGCGGGTATGATTACGTCGCGATAGAGGTTGGTGACGGGGACTTCGGCTGTGGGGATGAGGTAGAGGTTGTCGAGTGTGACGACGTACATCTGTGCTTCCTTGTCGGGGAGCTGGCCTGTGCCGTATCCGGAGGCTTCGTTGACTACATAGGGGGGCTGTACCTCGAGGTAGCCGGCCTCGGAAGCGCGGTCGAGGAAGAACTGGATAAGGGCGCGCTGAAGCTTGGCACCCTTGCCGAGGTATACGGGGAATCCTGCACCGGTGATCTTGACGCCGAGGTCGAAGTCGATGAGGTTGTATTTGCGGGCGAGTTCCCAGTGCGGGAGAGCGTCGTCGGGGAGGTCGGGCATGGGACCGCCGGTCTTCTCAACGACGTTGTCGGCGGCAGTGCGGCCCTGAGGGACCATGTCGCAGGGGACGTTCGGAACGTTGAGGAGGATCTGACGGATCTGATTCTCGGTGTCGGCGAGAGTGTCGGCGATCTGTTTCTGCGACTGTTTGAGTTCGGCGACGCGGGCTTTGGCCTGCTCGGCGAGGTCGCGCTCGCCGGCTTTCATGTGTGCGCCGATTGTTGCCGAGAGTTTGTTGAGCTCGGCGGCCTGAGTATCGTTTTTGAGCTGGAGGGCACGGCGCTCGTCGTCGAGCGCGATGACGCGACCGATGGGTTCAGTGCCGTCGAAACCCTTGACGGCGAGGCGCTCTATGATGCGCTTGGGGTCGGCCTTTATTTGCTGTAATGTAAGCATAATTTCGCTACGCGAAGGGTTATGGGGTTATGGGGTTATTGGTTTATGGTTGAGGGTTTAGGTTTATGGTTTGGGTTTATGGTTTAAGTGTCCAATCCATTATTTGGCGAGGAGACGGCGTACCTCGGCGGAGATAGCGCGGCCATCGGCGCGGCCTGAGAGGGCCTTGGAAGCGACGCCCATTACCTTGCCCATATCGGCGGGGGATGTGGCACCGACCTGAGCGATGATACGTGTAAGCTCGGCGGTGAGCTGGTCGGGAGTGAGTGGCTTGGGGAGATATTGCACGATGACGGCAAGCTCGGCGAGCTCGGCGTCGGCGAGGTCGGGGCGATTCTGCGAGTTGTAGATTTCGGCTGATTCGCGACGCTGCTTAGCCATCTTGACGAGAATCTTGAGGGCAGCCTCGTCGGAAAGCTCGCCGCCGGCACCCGGGGCAGTCTTTGCCTCGAGGAATTCTTTCTTGATGCCGCGGAGAGCCTCAAGGCGCACCTTCTCGCGGGCAAGCATAGCCGACTTGATGTCGGCGTTAACGGTTTCAAAAAGATCCATGATAGAGAATTTTGGGGGCAAAGTTAGTAAAAATAGGCGAGAAAAGAGCGTGATAAGGATATAAACTTTGCAAAGACGAAATAAAATACTAAATTTGCAGGCAAATTCACATGTGTAACTAAATTTCAAAGCTTTGGATATAGATCCACTTCCGGCGGCAATGGAGCCGCTTCAATGTATATTGCTTAGTATCGAACCGGGCGGCATGAGTGTTGCCGGAATCGTGGCGCTGCTGCTGGCGCTTGGATGCCTGTTGCTGTCGGGGTTTGTGTCGGGCAGCGAGATATCGTTTTTTTCGCTGAGCGAGAGCCAGTGCGAGGAGCTGGACGAGAGTCCGGCGGGGCCGACGGTGCGCGAGCTGCTGCGCAAGCCCGAGAAGCTGCTGGCGACGATACTGATAGCTAACAATCTGGTAAATGTGACCATCGTAGTGCTATGCAACTTTGCGCTGGGGCCGATATTCAACAGTATGCCTGCGGTGTGGAGTTTTGTGCTTCAGACGGTGATACTGACGTTCCTGATATTGCTGTTCGGGGAGATATTGCCCAAGCTGTACGGGACGAACTATCCGATGCAGTGGGCCAAGTGGGCCGCGCCGGGTATAAAGTTTCTGACGCGCATATTCACGCCGGCGTCGAAACTGCTGATAGGATCGACGTCGATAGTGACGCGTGTGGTGACGAAGAAGCCCGAGGCACTGACGACCGACGACCTGTCGCAGGCGCTTGAGCTGACCTCGGGCGCCACCAAGAGCGACAAGGAGATACTCGAGGGAATATTGCGCTATGGCGACACGGAGGCATCGGAGATAATGACGCCGCGCATCGACATGACTGATCTGGACATCGCAATGCCGTTCAGCAAGGTGATGGAGACGGTGATCGACAGCGGCTATTCGCGTATACCTGTATTCGAGAACAATGAGGACAATATCAAGGGTATACTGTTCTCGCGCGACCTGCTGCCGTTCATAGGCAAGGTCGACGACAAGTTCAACTGGCGGACGCTGCTGCGAGAGCCGTATTTCGTGCCCGAATCACGGCGCATCGATGACCTGCTGGAGGATTTCCGCAAACGCAAGCAGCACCTGGCGGTCGTGGTTGACGAGTATGGCGGCACGCAGGGCATCGTGACGATGGAGGATGTGCTTGAAGAGATCGTGGGCGACATCGACGACGAGTATGACCAGCCCGAGGTGACGTACAAGCGTCTGCGCGACGATACGTATGAATTTGAGGGACGCACGCCGCTGACCGACTTCTTCCGCATCACGGACCTCGATGAGGACAATTACAAGGACGTAACCGAGGACTGTGAGACTCTGGCCGGTATGCTGCTTGCCATCAAGGGTGACTTCCCTAAGGAGAAGGAGCCGCTGGTGTATGGACGTTGCCGCTTCCTGATACTCGATATTACGGATCACCGCATAGCGAGTGTGAGAGTGAAGGTGATGCCGGAGAAGGTTGAAGGTTGAAGGTTGAAGGT
>JAGANS010000065.1 GCA_017624155.1 Muribaculaceae bacterium
AGTGTGGAGGGTCGTGTGCCGACGCCTCGGGTAGAGACGGCTGTCGAGGCCGGGGGTGTGATTCGTTGCTGAGAGGTGTAACCATGTAAAGGGCGGCGGCGCATGGCGGGGGACGCATTATGTCGCCGATTATCTGCCACATGGCTTCGTCGCGCGAGGCGGCAGTGAGGAGTATCTCGCTGTCGCCGGTGCCGAAGCTGTATATGCCGGGATATATCTCGACGAGCCGCCTGTCAAGGAATGAGGGGCGGTATCCGCGGCATAGTCTGGGTTGTGGCTGTCTTTGCATGGGGCGCTGTTTTTTCTGCAAAGGTAAGGGGAATATGCAACGCCCGGTTGTGTATTTGGTAAGGTGTACGAAATTTACCAAAAAGAGATAATGACGGCATAAAACATATTATAAGCGGACGAGTGAAAGAAAAAGGGCCGGTAATTTCTTTAATTGAGAAAAACTCACTAAATTTGCAAGCAAAATCTATCACGAATCTAACACCTGCACAATAAATGACCGTCGACCGCATTCGTCTCTGGCATACATTCAAGGATTACTTCTTCATCACGCTTGGAGTAGCTATCTATGCCTTCGGATTCGCATCTTTCATTCTGCCCCATGAAGTGGTTATCGGCGGTCTGGCCGGTCTGAGCACTATTCTGTATTTCACATTAGGCATACCGATCGCTATCGGCAACTATGCGTGCAACCTGATATTGCTTGCGATAGCATTCAAGGTTGTGGGCAAGCAGTTTGTCGTGGCAACGATATTCGGCGCCACGATGATATCGCTGATGATGGGTATCACTATACCGCTGTGCGGCAATATATTCCACCTGGATCCGTTCCTGAGCTGTGTGATCGGCGGCATCACATCGGGCATCGGTATCGGCATGGCCTTTGTACACGGAGGCTCGACGGGAGGCACGGATATTGTGGCGGCGATGGTGGCAAAATATACCAACGTGACTATCGGCCGCATGATATTGTATGTGGATATGATCATCATATCGTCGTCGTATCTCATCTTCCACAAGATCGATACGGTGGTGTATGGCTTCATCGTGCTGTTCATGTGCTCGTACATGGCCGACCTGATGATCAACACCAACCGCCAGGCGGTGCAGTTCACGATATTTTCGCGCCGCTGGCAGGAGATAGCGACGGCCATCAACAACGAGGCCAAGCGAGGCTGTACGGTGCTCAACGGCATGGGCTGGTATTCCAAGCAGGAGGTGAAGATACTGCTGGTAATGGCACGCAAAATCGAATCGATCAATATATTCCGAATCGTCAAGCGCATCGACCCCGATGCATTTATCTCGCAGTCAAACGTCAACGGCGTGTATGGCAAGGGCTTCGACCAGATGAAGATACGCATGAAGGTGGATGACGCGAGCACCAAGGCCCACGTGGAGGAGCGTGCCCGCATCAACGACGAGGTAAAGGCCTCATCGACAGGCCACCGCATAATCTGAAGACTGTAAAAATGAATAATATGCTGTTGCGCACCCTGTCGGGTGCGGTATATGTACTGATAATCGTCGCGGCCACGCTGACCGGGCCGATATATTTTGCCGCTCTCATAGCGCTCCTGACAGTGCTCGGCATACTTGAGCTCGAGAAGATGCTGAGCACCCGGGCGTATGTACCTGTAGCGGCCAGGGTGTGGGACTGTATCGTGCCGGTGCTGACCATAATGGCATCGGCGGGCATGGCACTCGCGCCAATGTTTCGGGGACAGGGCTATACGCTATTTGACATTGGCATAGCGATGCTGCTCGTGGCGATGCTGTATCTGCCTGTGCGCATGGTGATAGCGGTGATGAGCCGTAGCGCCGAGCCGGCCCGGGCCATGCTGTATTCGGCACTGGCGATGACATACGTGTTCGTGCCGCTGCTGATGCTGCTGCTGTCGTATGGTTTCGCAGGGCCGCGTGCCACGCTGGCACTGTTTATCTTCATCTGGCTCAATGATACCGGCGCATATCTGAGCGGACGCGCGTTAGGACGCAACAAGTTGTGCGAGCGCCTGTCGCCCAAGAAGACCTGGGAGGGATTCTGGGGCGGATTCGCGCTAACGGTGGCTGCGGGACTCGTGGCGGCCCATATCATCGGCGGAGGGACCGGCACAGCATATATATTGTGGACGCTTTATGCCGCCGCAGTGAGTGTCGCCGGGACATACGGCGACCTGTTTGAATCTCTGCTCAAGCGCACGCTCGGACTGAAGGATTCAGGCAACATGATACCGGGTCACGGGGGCATCCTCGACCGCATCGACTCGCTGCTGGCAGTATCGCCGCTGGCATTGCTGATGACTCTCCTCACGTTTCTAACTTCATTATTATAAACCGTTAACACATTATCTATACATTTCATGAAAAAAGCCATCCTTATGTTGGCGGCCGTAACAGCCGCAAGCGCATCGGCCCAGACCCTGCGCGTAAATCAGGTGGGTTATCTGCCGGACGACATCAAGACTGCCGTCTATATGGGCGATACCGACCCTGCCCGCATGACATTTGAACTGACCTCGCCCGACAAAGGCGTGATCGCCGTAGACAAGGTAGTGGAAACCGAGGCATGGGAACCGTCGAAGCACTCGGCCCGCATCTACTTCACGAACCTGACCACTCCCGGCGAATATATGCTCACGGCCAAGGTAGACGGCAAGGTGGCCGAAGTGAGCAAGGTGTACATAAGCGATGACGCCTATTCGCGCTACTCGCTAAACGAGCTGCCGCTGGTTTATCTGCGCCAGCAGCGCTGCGGCTTCAACCCGACGCATAACGAGAAGTGCCATCAGCACGACGGTGTCCTGGTGCTGGCAGGCGACCTCACCGGCACTCATGTGGATGTGACGGGCGGCTGGCATGATGCGACCGATTATCTGCAATACCTTACTACATCGGCAAATACTGTGTACCAGATGCTCTTTGCCTACCGGGAGAATCCCGGCATATGGGCCGACAAGTATGACGCCGCCGGCATGGAGGGGTCGAACGGCATCCCCGACATCCTTGACGAAGCCCGCTGGGGCCTGGAATGGATGGTGAAGATGAATCCGTCGGACAGCCTGTTCCTCAATCAGATAGCCGATGACCGCGATCACGCCGGCATGCGTACGCCATATACAGATAAGGTGGATTATGGCTGGGGCCCCGGCGATGCACGCCCCGTATATCCCTGCATCGGCGAACCAGCCGGACTGTCGAAGTACAAGAACAAGAGTTGGGGCCTGGCATCATCGGTGGGTAAATTCGCATCATCGTTCGGCCTGGGCAGCGAAATCTTCGCCAATATCGACCCGGAATTCGCCAAGGAACTCGCCCGCCGCTCGGCAGTGGCCTATGAGGTAGGCAAAGCCAACCCCGGCGCCTGCCAGACTTGCTGCACCGTTTCGCCCTACTACTATGAGGAGGACAACTGGGCCGATGACATGGAGCTTGCCGCCATGGCCCGCTACCGCGCCACCAAAGACTCGGTATATCTCGATGACGCCATCGCTTACGGACGTCTCGAACCTGTGACTCCGTGGATGGGTGCCGACTCGGCCGATCACTACCAGTGGTATCCTTTCGTAAACCTCGGCCACTCCGAGCTGTCGAGGGTGCCCGGGCGCCCCGGCAAGGAATTTGCACGCAACATGCGCAGCGGACTGCGCCGTGTGGCCGACCGCGCCGAGGGGAATGCCTTCATGGTAGGCATACCTTTCATATGGTGCTCAAATAACCTGGCAGTAGCACTTGTAACACAGGCTATGCTTTACCGCGAGCAAACCGGTGACGAAACCTACCGCGAACTTGAGACATCGGCCCGCGACTGGCTCTTCGGCGTGAACCCCTGGGGACAGACAATGATTGTCATGCCCGAGGTGGACGGTATATCGTCGCCACGCGACCCGCACTCGATCATGAGCACCATAAAAATAGGCGACCGTCCCGGACGTGATTTCCTGTTAGGCGCCCTTGTCGACGGCCCTGTATACACCAATATCTTCAAGAAGCTGTGGGGCGTGCGCCTGCGTAATGAAGACCGCTTCGCAGACTTCCAGAATTCGGTAGTGGTGTATCACGACGATATTTCCGATTATTCGACCGACGAGCCGACAATGGACGGCACGGCATCGCTCACCTTCATGCTTGGCCGGCTCTGCGGCGGCAAGAAGTAACCGGATCGGACGCACGAGCCGTGCGTCACGTTTTTGAATCCAAGAATTTGCAACCGTTCAAAATATCAGAATAATGCAGGGATGCATGACCGCTGTGTCGTGCGCCCCTGCTGCTTTTTCAACTATACGATCTCATGAAAAACGCCATCCTTATGTTGGCGGCCGTAACAGCCGCAAGCGCCTCGGCCCAGACCCTGCGCGTCAATCAGGTGGGTTATCTGCCGGATGACATCAAGACTGCCGTCTATATGGGCGATACTGACCCTGCCCGCATGACATTTGAACTGACATCGCCCGACAAAGGCGTGATCGCCGTGGACAAGGTAGTGGAGACCGAGGCGTGGGCGCCGTCGCGCCACTCGGCCCGCATCTACTTCACCAACCTGACCACTCCCGGCGAATACATGCTCACGGCCAAGGCAGACGGCAAGGTGGCCGAGGTAAGCAAGGTGTACATAGGCGATGACGCTTATTCGCGCTACTCGCTCAACGAACTGCCGCTCATCTACCTGCGCCAGCAGCGCTGCGGTTTCAATCCCGCACATAAAGAGAAGTGCCATCAGGACGACGGTATCCTGGTGCTGGCAGGCGACCTCACCGGCCAGCATGTGGATGTGACGGGCGGATGGCACGACGCATCGGACTATCTGCAATATCTCACGACATCGGCCAACACGGTGTATCAGATGCTCTTCGCATATCGCGAGAATCCCGGTATCTGGGCCGACAAGTATGACGCCGCCGGCCTGGAGGGATCGAACGGCATCCCCGACATCCTCGACGAAGCCCGCTGGGGCCTTGAATGGATGGTGAAAATGAATCCGTCGGACACGCTGTATCTCAATCAGATAGCTGATGACCGTGACCATACGTATGCCGGCACTCCAAAAGGCGACAATGTGGACTATGACTGGGGAAAGGGGGGCGCACGTCCGGTGTTTCCCTGCATAGGCGAGCCGTCGGGGCTCAGGCAATATAAGAACAACAGCTGGGGCCTGGCTTCGTCGGTTGGCAAATTCGCATCATCGTTCGGCCTGGGCAGCGAAATCTTTGCCGACATCGACCCTGCCTTTGCCAAGGAACTCGCCCGCCGCTCGGCTGTGGCCTATGAGGTAGGCAAGGCAAATCCCGGCGCATGCCAGACCTGCTGTACCACAGCCCCGTATTTTTACGAAGAGGACAACTGGGCAGATGATATGGAGCTTGCCGCAATGGCCCGCTACCGCGCCACCAAGGACTCGGTGTATCTCGATGATGCCATCGCTTACGGACGCCTCGAACCGGTGACTCCGTGGATGGGCGCCGACTCGGCCAACCACTATCAGTGGTACCCGTTTGTCAACCTCGGCCACTCGGAGTTGTCGAAGGTATCCGGCCGTCCGGGCAAGGAATTTACGCGCAACATGCGCAGCGGACTGCGCCGTGTAGCCGACCGCGCCGAGGGCAATGCATTCATGGTCGGCATACCGTTCATATGGTGCTCCAACAACCTGACGGTGGCCCTGGTGACACAGGCCATGCTCTACCGCGAGAATACCGGCGACGACACTTTCCGAGAACTCGAGACCTCGGCCCGCGACTGGCTCTTCGGTGTGAACCCGTGGGGACAGACAATGATCATCATGCCCGAGATCGACGGCATCTCGTCGCCGCGCGAACCCCACTCGGCTATGACGGACATGATAATCGAGGACCGCCCCGGGCGCGACTTCCTCACAGGCGGCCTTGTCGACGGCCCTGTCTATACCAATATCTTCAAGAAACTGTGGGGTGTGCGTCTGCGCAAGCCGGATCGCTTTGCCGCTTTCCAGAATCCTGTGGTGGTATATCACGACGACTACTCGGACTACTCGACCGACGAGCCGACAATGGACGGCACGGCATCGCTCACTTTCATGCTGGGCCGACTCTGCGGCGGCAAGTTCCAATAAGCCGCGCGTGTGGGAGGGGACCGTTGCCGGTCATCCTCCCCACGCGACTTATTGGAGGGTTATAGGGTTAATTCGGCCCTTGCCGGGCCGATGGTTATAAGGTTATTGGGTTATTGGGCTATGAATTGGTTTGGAGGAATTTTCTTAAATAATCGTAATTTAAGAACTTTAGGGGGCTGAGGGCGTATTATTCCCGAATAAAACTTGCATGTGGATGTTGCATATTCAACTTTTTTAGTTAATTTTGCGAATAATATCCGACTTAAACCATAATACCTCATAACTGACATGGACAACAACCAGGAACTCATCAAACAAGTGACAGAAAAAGCCGAGAAATGGCTATCGGACAGCTACGACGCCGAAACCCGCGCCGCAGTCCGCGCCATGCTCGACAATGAAGATAAGACTGACCTGATCGAATCGTTCTACAAGGATCTCGAATTCGGCACGGGCGGTCTGCGCGGCATCATGGGCGCAGGCTCCAACCGCATGAACATCTATACCGTTGGCGCCGCCACACAGGGCTTTGCCAACTATCTGAAAGAAGCTTTCAAGGATCTGCCCGAAATCGCAGTTGTCGTAGGCCATGACGTGCGCAACAATTCGCGCAAATTTGCCGAGACCGTAGCCGACATCTTTTCGGCCAACGGCATCAAGGTTTATCTCTTTGACAGCTTCCGTCCCACGCCCGAGCTATCGTTTGCCATCCGCCGGCTGGGAGCACAGGCAGGCGTGAACATCACCGCCTCGCACAACCCCAAGGAATATAACGGCTACAAGGCTTACTGGGCCGACGGCGCGCAGATCATCGCTCCGCACGACGTGAACATCATCGACAACGTGAACCGCATCAAGGACGTGGCTGAGATTAAATTTGCAGGCGACCCGTCGAAGATTCAGATCATCGGCAAGGAGATGGACGACGCCTTCCTGGCCGCCATCAAGACTCTGAGCCTCGATCCCGAAGTGATCAAGCGCCACGCCGACCTCAAGATCGTGTACACGCCTATCCACG
The DNA here is from genome assembly GCA_017624155.1 of Muribaculaceae bacterium. Lineage (GTDB taxonomy): Bacteria > Bacteroidota > Bacteroidia > Bacteroidales > Muribaculaceae > CAG-873. Next base: position 7,116 of record JAGANS010000065.1, read on the forward strand.
GCACAGGCGTGAAGCTGATACCTGAATCGCTTGCCAATTATGGCTTCACCAACATAATACACGTGCCTGAGCAGGATATCCCCAGCGGTGACTTTCCTACCGTTGTATCACCGAATCCCGAGGTGCCGTCGGCTATGGCAATGGCTATCGCCAAGGCCAAGGAAGTGGGCGCCGACCTGGTGGTGGCATCCGACCCCGACGCCGACCGCATCGGCTGTGTAATCCGCGACAACAGCGGTGAATATCAGCTCGTCAACGGCAACCAGATCGTAATGATACTGATGAACTACATCATGCTGCGCAACCGCGAGCTCGGCCTCCTCAAGGGCAACGAATATGTAGTGAAGACCATCGTGACGACCGAGACAATCAAGGCTATCGCAGACAACAACAACATAAAGATGTATGACTGCTACACCGGCTTCAAGTGGATCGCATCGGTGATCCGCGAGAATGAGGGTACGATGCGCTATCTGGGCGGCGGCGAGGAATCGTATGGTTTCCTGGCCGAGGATTTCTGCCGCGACAAGGACTCTGTATCAGCCATATCGCTGATGGCCGAGATATGCGCATGGGCCAAGGACCGCGGTCTTGACTTCAACCAGATGCTTCAGGATATCTATCTCCAGAACGGCTACTCGCACGAGGAAGGAATCTCGGTAGTGCGTCCTGGACGTACGGGCGCGCAGGAAATCGCCCAGATGATGGTGGACTTCCGCAAGAATCCGCCCAAGAGCCTCGGAGGCTCGAAGGTTGTGACCGTGAAGGACTACGCCGACCTCAACTGCACCGACGCTGCTACCGGCAAGGTCACCAAGATGGACTTCCCCACCACATCCAATGTGCTGCAGTTCTTAACTGAAGACGGTACAAAGGTGTCGGTACGTCCGTCGGGTACCGAGCCAAAGATCAAATTCTATATCGAGGTTCACGACAAGATGGCCTCGAAGGACGACTATGACCGCTGCAACCGCGACGCAGTTGCCAAGATTGAGGCCATAAAGAAAGACCTCGGCATCTAAACCGCTAAATATCTTAACAATGCGCCCGCGCCCTACCGGCAGCGGGTGCATTGTCATAAAATAACACCCTTACGGACAAGCATATATGGCCGACTTATTGTATGAAGACAATCACCTGCTGATAGTGAACAAGCGCCCCGGCGAAATCGTGCAGGGCGACAAGACCGGCGACGAACCGCTTGTGGAAACGCTCAAAAAGATGATCAAGGAGCGCGACGCCAAGCCGGGCAACGTATTCCTGGGCGTGGTGCACCGGCTCGACCGTCCCGTCGGTGGCGCTGTGATATTCGCCAAGACGTCCAAGGCGCTGTCGCGTCTCAACGACATGCTTCGCAACGGCGAGATACACAAGACCTACTGGGCCCTGACACGCGGCATGCCGCCCAAGGAGGCCGACATGCTCACGCACTATATCAGCACAGTGGAGCGCAACAACAAGTCGTATGTCTCGGCCACGCCGAAGCCCGGCGCAAAGGAGGCCCGGCTCGAATACCGGCTGCTGGCCAAGGGCGACACCTTCAATCTGCTCGAAGTGAAGCTTCTCACCGGGCGCAAGCATCAGATACGCGTGCAGCTGAGCGCCATCGGCTGTCCGATCCGCGGCGACCTGAAGTACGGCGACCGGCGGTCCAACCCGGACGGGTCGATATCACTGCTGGCCCGGTCGATCGACTTTATCCATCCCGTAAGCAAACAGCCCATACATGTCGAGGCGCCGGTGCCTGACGAGAATGTGTGGAAATCAATCGCAGCAAGCATACAATGACAAAGAAAGACCTACGTATCGTATTTTTCGGGACACCCGACTTTGCCGTCGAGAGCCTTCGCAAGCTCGTTGAAGGCGGCTACAACATTGTGGGCGTAGTGACAATGCCCGACAAACCGGCAGGCCGCGGACACAAGTTGCTGCACTCGCCCGTGAAGCAGTATGCCCTGTCGGCGGGGCTGAAGCTGATGCAACCGGTGAAGCTGAAGGATCCGGCGTTTGTAGACGAGCTGCGCTCACTGCAGGCCGATCTGTTTATTGTCATCGCTTTCCGGATGCTGCCCGAGGTGGTGTGGACGATGCCGCCGCTGGGCACGTTCAACCTGCATGCGTCGCTGCTGCCGCTATACCGTGGCGCGGCCCCCATCAACCGCGCGGTGATGAACGGCGACACACGCACGGGCGTGACCACATTCATGCTCAAGCATGAGATCGATACGGGCGACATATTGCGCCGCGAGGAGGTGGACATCCTGCCCGAGGACAATGTCGGCGACGTGCACGACCGGCTGATGTATCTCGGCGCCGAACTCACTATCGACACGGTGGAGCATATCATCGCCGGCGATCTTAAGCCGCTGCCGCAGGATCAGGTGCCGGGTGGTATCGAGCCTACACCGGCGCCGAAGATTTTTGCCGAGGACTGCATCATCGACTGGACACAACCGGCCATAAAGATACATAATCAGGTGCGCGGGCTGTCGCCCTACCCGGCCGCACGGTCGGTATTTGAGCCTGTGACCGGGCAGGCCGAGATAATGAAGATATTCAAGACGCGGATAAGCGACGGCGTGGCGGGCGCACAGGCGGGCGAGGTAATACTGACGTCCGACCAGCGCATCCTTGTGGCCACCGGCGACGGCCGGGCGATAGAACTGCTCGAAGTGCTGCCGGCGGGCAAGAAGCGGATGACGGCGCAGGCCTATCTCCGCGGCGCAAGGCTCGAGAATCCGCATTTTGCGGTAAAATAAACAGTGAAACGGGTGATTTAATAATTTTTTTCATTTTTTTAAGTGCTATATCGCTATAAAATGACTAACTTTGAATGTCCGCAGCGCAGCACGGTCATTCAACGAACTTATTGGCCTCTGAAGTGTTAAATCCATAAGGACAGTTACAGTCCCCGACAGATTTATCAACTATTTAATAAACGCTAATATGAGCAACAATTATCAGAATGACGGCTATGACCGTCCCACCCATACGACGCGCCGCACGGTGCCCTCGACCCGCAGCATCCTCGGCCTCGTCTTCGGCATATTCATGTTTCTTGTTTACGAAGGCATGGGTGTGCTCATGTTCATAAACTTCTTCAAATGGGGCGGCGACTGGGCATGGACCCGCTGGATTGTGGGCGTGGTGCTCGTACTATATGGATTTTTCCGCGGCTACCGCACATACAAGGATCTAACGCACAGGGACGAGGAGGCATGACTCATCGACCCGTGCAAATCATAATACCGCCGATATGAAACTCACACAACTCCTCGCCATCGCAGTGGCTGCGGCGCTCGGCACCGCGGCTACGGGCTGCCTGAAATATGAGAAGAAGGCCAACTCGCATACCACCGGTACCACGACGCTGGTATGCGACAATACCTTTGAGAATATCATGAGGCAGGAAGTCGATGTATTTGAATACCAGTATCCCGAGGCACATATTCTGGCACGCTATGCCACGCAGGCCGAGGCATTTGACTCGCTCATGAGCCTCAATACCAAGACCATCGTAGCCTCGCGCGACGTATCGCAGCGCGAACGCGAGATACTCAAGAACAAGAACCGCAACGTGCGCTCGACCAAGATAGCTGTCGACGCCGTAGCCCTGATAGTCAATCCTGACAATCCCGTGAGCAAGCTCACGCTCAAGGAAGTATCGGAAATTCTTGCCGGTAAATCGACCGACTGGAATGACATCTGGCCCTGTGATCTGGGCGAGATTTCGGTAGTGTTCGACGACAAGTCGTCGAGCCTCGTCACCTATATGCGCGACTCACTGCTCCACGGCGAGCCACTTGGCGCCAACGTGTATGCGCAGGGCTCGATACCGGCAGTGTTCAAGGCCGTGAAGGACAGCAAGAACGCCATCGGTGTAGTGGGCGTAAGCTGGATAACCTCCGACATGGCTTCGGCCGACATGTCGAAGGAAGATCTTGCGATATCGGTGCTGGGCGAAGACCCGGTAGAGGGCGCCACCCTTACCGATGAAGTGAAGGTGCTCGCACTGTACAATGACCGTCTGAGCAGCGAGGAGGCACGTGCCTACAAGCCTTATCAGCAGTATATCTTCGACGGCAAGTATCCGCTGTTCAGGCAGATGTACATGATCACTACGGGCGCTTCGGGCAGTCTGGCAGGCGGGTTCTACTCGTTTGTGACCGGCAACATCGGGCAAAAAATAATCCTCAAGACAGGTATCCTGCCGGCTCGGATGCAGCGGATACAGGTCGAACTCGGAGAATGATTCACTAAACAAAAATTAATCAAGCAACAGGAAAAAGTAATTACAAACAACAACTATAGTCAATATGAAATTCAAAGCACTATTCGCTATGATGCTTGCCGGCGCGCTGGCAGCATCGGCTCAGAGCCAAGGCTACAAGGACGGCATCGAGTACTACAAAGCCGGTCAGTACGAAAATGCCCTGACCATCCTGCAGAACACATTCAACCAGGCAGGAACCGACAAGGCCATGGCCAACTACTATCTCGGCCAGACCGAACTTGCGCTCGACCATAAGGATAAGGCGCTCAAATACTTTCAGGACGGTGTGGCCGCCAATCCCGAGTGCGGTTACAACTATGTGGGCCTCGGCGCCATCGACCTTCTCAACGGCAATGTGAAGGGCGCCGACGAGCAGTTCAAGCTCGCTCAGAAGACCGCCAAGAAAAACTATGAGGTGATTGTCGACATCGCCCGCGCATACTACAAGGCCGACCCCGTGAAGTATGCAAAGGAGGTAGACAAGTATCTCGCCAAGGCACACAAGGACTCGAAGCACACCGAGCCGTCGATATACATCCTTGAAGGCGACATGCTGGCCGACCAGAAGGAATTCGGTAACGCCGCCGGCAAGTATGAAATGGCCATCGGCTATGACAACCACAACCCGGAGGGCTATGTAAAGTATGCCAACTCGTACTTCCACGTAAATCCCCAGTTCTCGATCAACAAGCTCAAGGAATTCCTCGCCGTAGCTCCGGAATCGGCCCTCGGCCAGCGCGAACTCGCCGAAAAGCTCTATGAGGCAAACTTCTGGAAGCAGGCATCAGAGCAGTATGGCAAGTATATCAACAATCCCAACCACTTCCCGCAGGACAAGGCCCGCTACTCGGTGCTCCTCTACTACGGTGAGGATTATCCCGCATCGCTCAAGGTTGCCAAGGAAGTGCTCGCCCAGCAGCCCGACAACTTCCTGATGCAGCGTCTGCGCTTCCTCAATGAAACCCAGATGGGCCAGTTTGACCAGGCAGTGAAGGACGGTGAGAGCTTCTTCAAGAATAATCCTAACGGTTACTTCACCTCCAACGACTACACTACCCTCGCCGACGCATACAGCGGCATGGGCAATGACTCGACCGCAGTCGAGACTCTGAAAGTAGCTGCCGACAAGTTCCCCGAGAACGGTGCTTTGCAGCAGCAGCTGAGCGCCACTTTCACCAAGGCCAAGATGTATGCCGACGCAGCCCGCGCATACGACAAGTATATGGCTACCATAGAACAGCCTGACGTGAACGATTATTTCACCGGCTCGGGCCGCTGGCTCAACGCAGGCGCTACCGCCGGCGACAATCAGGAACTGCGCGCCGAGGCATCTAAGAAGGGTCTTGAATACGTCGACAAGGCAATGGCTGAGGTTCCTGACAATCCCATGCTGCTCCAGCGCAAGGCGCGCCTTATCATGGCCGGCAACAACTCCAAACCCAACGCCGAGGTAGTGGCCGAGTATCAGAAGCTCCTCGACCTGCTCAACAAGGATCCCAAGAACGCCGATCCCGCCAATCCTCAGAACGAGCTCAATATGTACAAGGAAATCTGCCTGTTCAGCATCCAGTACTACAATGACATCGAGCCCGACAAGGACAAGGCAGCCGAGTTCAGCGCTCTCTACCGCGAGGTAAACGACAAGATCAACGGCACCACAACTCCCGCAGAATAATACAAACACATCATAAAAGCAGGGGTCGGCCAACACCGGCCCCTGTTTTTTAACCGGTTATTGATGAATAAGTCTTATAAGTCGAATAAGTCTTATAAGTCGAATAAATTTTTGCAAGTATGGCACTCGCACCTTTGGCCGAGCGACTGCGTCCGCAGACACTCGACGACTATATAGGACAGACACATCTCGTAGGTGAAGGCAAGATATTGCGCCGCATGATCGAGACGGGCAATGTGGCCTCGTTCATCCTGTGGGGACCTCCCGGCGTGGGCAAGACAACGCTCGCGCGCATCATCGCCAACGCTACCCGCAGCGAGTTCCATACGCTGTCGGCCGTGTCGGCGGGAGTAAAAGAGGTACGTGAGGTAATAGAACAGTGCCGGCGCGAATCCACGAGCATGTTCTCCGGCGGCCGCCCTATCCTGTTCATCGACGAAATCCACCGTTTCAGCAAGAGCCAGCAGGACAGCCTGCTCGGGGCTGTGGAGGACGGCACTGTTACGCTCATCGGCGCCACCACGGAGAATCCGTCGTTTGAGGTGATACGACCATTGCTGTCGCGCGCGCAGGTTTATACCCTTGAACCACTCGGAGCAGAGGATCTCGACCGCCTGCTGCATCATGCCATCACAACCGATACCGTGCTCTCCAATCGCACGTTCGACATCCGGTCGACCGAGGCTCTGTTCCGCTACTCGGGCGGTGACGCACGCAAGCTGCTCAATATCCTCGACCTGCTGGAACAGTCGACCGGTGCCGGCGAGGCAATCGTCATCAGCGACGAAATCGTCACCGAGCGACTGCAACGCAATCCGCAGGCATACGACAAGGGCGGCGAGATGCACTATGACATCATATCGGCCTTTATCAAGTCGATACGCGGGTCTGACCCCGACGCAGCCGTATATTGGCTCGCGCGCATGATAGCGGGGGGTGAAGACCCTGAATTCATAGCCAGGCGCCTTGTAATTGTGGCAGCTGAGGACATCGGCCTGGCCAACCCCAACGCGCTGCTGCTGGCCAACGCCACATTCGACGCCATCCGCAAGATAGGTATGCCCGAGGGCCGTATACCACTGGCCGAATGCACCGTATACTTGGCTACAAGCGCCAAGTCGAACTCGGCCTACATGGCCATTGACGCCGCTCTCGAAATGGTGTCCAAAACGGGCAACCAGCCTGTGCCGCTGCATCTGCGCAATGCTCCGACAAAGCTGATGAAGGACCTCGGCTACCACGAGGGCTATAAATATGCCCACGACTATCCCGGTAACTTCGTGCGGCAGCAATTTCTGCCCGACACGCTCCGCGGCCTCAGGCTGTGGAAACCCTGCGACAATCCGGCAGAGGCAACAATGGCCGCCCGGCAGAAAGCCCGATGGGGGGAATGATTTACGTCCCCATGATTCCTTGCGGAATCATGGGGACGTAAAGGTTATGGGGTTAGGGGGTTATAGGGTTATAGGGTTATAAGAGTTATAAGATTTATAATTTAGGTGCTTTATATATCATTGTATTTGGTCGTCGGGGTGGTAGGCTCGGGTTGAGGGAGTGCCGATGAGGGTGTCCCAAAGCATGGGGGAGAGGCCGGTACCGGGGCGCTTGACAGTGAGATTGCGCTCGGTAAAGATCTCGCCGGCGGCGATATCGCAGGCAGCTACTATGCTCTTGCGTGCTACGGCAATATTGGGCCGCTCCGAGTCGGTGACACGCTTGGCTCCGTCGCCAAGTGCCTGTTCAACGGCGCGGACAGAGCGTACCATGCCGGTGAGTTCGGCTACATCGAGCGATGCCTTGTGGTCGGGGCCGGGGAGGGTCTTGTCGAGTGTGAAATGTTTTTCGATTATTTTGGCTCCGAGGGCGACTGCGGCCACAGGAACGGCAATGCCCTGTGTGTGATCGCTGTACCCTACCCCGCGGCAACGGCAGGCGAGCAGGGCGTCCATCGCGCGCAGGTTAACGTCGGTATACGGTGTGGGATACTGGGTGGTACAATGCAGTAGCCATACATCGGAGCGGGGTGTGCCGCCGCCCTCGAGAACTGAGACGGCAGCCTCGACCTCGTCGATGGTTGACATGCCGGTCGACAGTATCACGCGTCCATGCTGCAAGGCAATCTTGCGCAGATATGGCAGATTAGTGATCTCACCCGAGGGAATTTTCCAATAATCCATACCGAGTGTGGCGAGGAAATCGATGGAATCGAGATCGAAAGGCGTGCTCATGAAGCCGATGCCGGTGCGACGGCACTCGTCGGCGAGTCGGGCGAAGTCGGCATACGACAGTTCGAGTGCGCGAAGCATTGCGAGCTGGCTGTCGTCGCCGCCGCAGTTGCGTTTCTGATACTCTGCGCGGGGTGCCGATGCCGACACAAGTTTCTCGGACTTGAATGTCTGAAATTTCACATAGTCGACGCCGGCACGGGCAGCGGCATGAATCATATCCACGGCGCGGTCGTATGAGCCGTTGTGGTTGACGCCGGCCTCGGCGATTATAATTGTATGTTTCATAAAGGACGGGCGGGTATACCCACGTAGGTGCGTGGCTCGGTAATATCTTTTGTCACGGCAGCGGCGAGGCCGATCACAGCGCCGGCACAGATTCTCACGCCCGGCCGGACAGTGACGTTGGCGCCGATATAGCAGTCATCGCCGATCTCTACTCCGCCGCAGATCACGGCGCCGGGGCCTATGAACACGTTGGAGCCGATGCGGCAGTCGTGCTCGACGATGGCACCGGTGTTGACAATGCTATATGAGCCGATATCAGCGCCGGCATTTACCATCGTGCGGTGCATGAGCTGTACGCCGGGGCCTATGCGGCAGCCGGCCACCATTGCGGTGGGGGCAATAATCATCGGCATGGAGAATCCATGATAGCTCTCAATAATCTTGCGGCGGAGAGCCATGGAGCAATCGGGGCCGCTCACCAGCGTGACAGCCACCTCGTATTCGGCGGGATCGAGCAGAGTGATGCAGTCGGTATCGGTGCCGAGGTAAGGAATGTCGAGACCGTCGCAGGGATGCATGTCGGCATAGCCGGCCACCTGCACTTCGTCGCCGAGAACCGCAAGCAGGGATCGTGCATGGCCGCCGCCGCCGACAAGTACCAGCCGCCTGTTCATCGGTTGTAGATTCCGGCCTTGTATTTGGCCAGGTTATCCGGATCACTGAACCACAGGGCGGTGCGTCGCAGGCCCTCGTGGATGTCGACCTGCGGACGCCAGTCGGTAAGCGAGCAAATGAGTGAATTATCGCCGCATAGGCGTCGCACCTCGCTCTTGCCGGGGCGCAGACGGGCCGGGTCGACCTCGAAATTAACCTCGCGGCCCATCACCTCGGCGATTGTACGGAGCGTATCGGCCATAGTTATCTCGGTGCCTGAGGCTATATTGATTTCGCGGCCCTCGATGCCGGGAGTCTCGGCGAGTGCTATGAAACCGCGGCAGGTGTCGTCGACATAGTTGAAGTCGCGTGTCGGTGTGAGGTCACCCACCTTGATAGTCTCCATGCCGTTGGCAATCTGCGTGATAATCGTCGGAATAATGGCACGGGCACTCTGACGCGGGCCGTAGGTGTTGAACGGCCGGGCCACGACCACGGGCAGATCGAAAGCGTTATAGAAGCTCAGGGCGAGAGCATCGGCACCAATCTTGGTGGCCGAATAAGGCGATTGCGGCTGGCGCGGATGTGTCTCGGGAATAGGCACCTGACGGGCGGTGCCGTAGACCTCGCTCGTGCTGGTGACAAGGATGCGGTCGACACCGGCATCGCGTGCGGCCTGGCACATGTTGAGGGTACCTTTCACATTGGTGTCGACATAGCTGTCGGGTGCAATGTAGCTGTAAGGGATGGCGATGAGGGCTGCGAGGTGGAACACCGTGCCGGCGCCTCGGACAAACTCGCGACAGAAGTTGGGATCGCGCACGTCGCCGGTGACAATCTCGAGCAGATTCTCGCCGGCAGGGCGGTTGCGGGCCACATCCTCGAGCCAGCCCCAGTCGTTGAATGAATTATACTGGGCCAGCGCACGCACGCGGTAGCCGCGGTCGAGCAGATGCCCCGTGAGATGCGAGCCGATGAAACCGTCGGCTCCGGTCACAGCCACTATTTTGTTTCTGTCTATCATTTTTAATCCATTTTCTTAAGTTTGTACACATGTGTGCTGCCTTCGTAATCCCAGGTGAGAGTCATGCGCCGGCTGCTGCGGTCGCTGACATTCATCATTATGATCTCGCGGGCTGTGAAGCCTATCCATGTCGGGGCGGAATACTGCTCCTGACTGTCGGTGTCGTCGTGATGCTGAAAGCTGAACATCAGCGTGTCGCCGTCGCGCCATATCCATTCGCCATAAGTCTGATAGGCACTGAGGTAGTCATCGTATTGTGAAACAACCTCGACGATGTTGTTCTGGAACGAGAAAGTTGTGTTGTCGATATACCTGTCGCGGCACCTGTTGCCGTCGACGGTGTAGCTCTCGAGAGCCCACACGCCGAAGAGGTCGCCGATGCCGCCGTTGTTCTGACAGGCCGAGGCAAGCATGGCTATCAGGACAGTCACTATATATAATGTGTATTTTTTCATTTTCCTTTTCTGAGATTGAATGAGCCCGAATAGGTCACGCCTATCATGGCGCCGAAATTATCGCCTCGAAGCGAGCCACGGTCAAATGCCAGCTTCACATCGGCCCGAAGACCGGGCAGAAGGCGGCGTGCGTCCCAGCCGACGGCAAAGAGCATCGAAGTGTCGGTGAGGGTGTGGGCCGAGGGGCGGCGGCTCATGCCGAGGCCCTGCTGCCATGAATATTTCACGGCATAGTCGAACTCCGGACCGAGGCAGCCACGGACAGCGGCATGGACACCTCGGGCGCGGTTGTTCTCGAACACCGGGTTGCCGTCGAGGTTATATATCGGCGACACCAGAAACGGGGTGGCGATGGCCATGCCGTAGTTGGCGTATGAAGTATATGTATCGTTGTTGTAGTAATTGTCGCCGCCGGTGGCCGATCCGGTGATGGTGGTTCCGGGAAAATCGCCGGGTGCCCAATGGATAGGGCCGCTCTGATTGCGGAAATCAAGATACTCCACGGCGGCGCCGGTGACCCAGGCCCTGCGGCCGGCCTTTTCGTGATAGTAAAGTCCCCACAGGCCATCCCAACCGTTGCGGCGGCCTATGCCCGAGCCGTCCTCCCAGGGCCACTGGAAGGCGAAGCTAAGCTCGCGGCCGTCGCGCAGACGGTAGCGGGCCTTGAAGTCCCACGAGCCAAGTGTGTTCCCCTCATAGAAAGCGTTACCGTTGCCCTGGGTGGGCAGGAACATCTTGAGGACATCCTTGAAGCGGAAGCCTCGATGCTCCTCCCTGATGAGGATGCCCCGGCTGTACCATGCGCTTGAGCCACCAAACTGTCCGGCGGTCTGCATGCCGAGGGTAACGCTCAGCGGCTGACGCGGCGCCACACGGAAGTAGCAGCGCTTATATGTATAATATGTGTCGGTGGCGAGCACCCAGTTGAAATAGTTGTATTGCTGACGCATGAACTTGCTGTCGGTGAACTTTCCGTACTCCACCACGCCGTCGATCTGCACCCAGCCGCTTGTGAAGGGAATGTCCTGAAAGTCGATGAATCCGAGGCTCACGCCCGGAATACCGCGTGCGTTGGAACTGCGTGTGAGATCGCCCGAACTGAGGCTCTCGTCGAGCAAGGCCGAATGCGGGTCTTTCTGCCCCACTCGGAGCAGCACGCCACGGTATTTCAGCTCACCGTAAAGCTGCTGAATCCATACCGGCGCAGGGCGGTTGCGCTCCTTGGTAACGATGTATTCGGGCCCTATGGGTTTGGGATGCCCGTACGGCGAGTTATATTTCACCTTATCATAATAATTGGCGTGCGAATAGCCGGTGATGACTTCCGCACCGGCGCCCCAGCTGAAACGCCTGCTGCGGTCGACACGCACACGGGCTCCGAGGTCGAGCAAGGCCGAGTTCTTGCGCACCACACGTCCACCATTGAGCGAGCCGATGAAGTAGGGCGCGAACTGCCCGGTGGAGCTGTTGAGCAATACATCACCGCTGTATTCCAGTTCATTGCCGGCCTGAGCCGCTGCAGAAGCGAGCAGCAGCATGGCGGCTGTAACAAATCTCAGTTTCATATCCGCAAAAATACAAATAAAAAAACATCCAACCTGTTAATTGATGTTAATAACGATAATATGATTAAACCATAAACTGAAAAATGAGTCCAAAAGACAAACTTCAAGAAACACTTTTTTCAGAACTCCTTTTTGATTAGATAACGGAACCCCGACTCGCGAAGAATCGGGGTTTTTGTTTGTATAAGCGATATGTGATGTTAAAAAAGTAATATAAAAGAATTTTTTTGCATAAATATTTCTCGATTAATACACAAAATGCTTATCTTTGCAACGAATTGAATACCTAACGAAAAAACAACCATAATAAAGATATGAAAAAATCATACACCCTGTTGCTGCTTGCAGGTGCTGTGGGACTGTCGGCCTTTGCTGAGAACAAATTCGACGCAATGGGAGCGATGGTGATGAATACCTACAAGATGTTTCAGCAAAATCCCACAGCCGACCCGGCTCTTGGCGAGAATCTTCCCGTCAATCCTGATGCACTGCGCGGACGCTCGGCCGAGAATGTATCAGTAATGGTGAAGCTTGCCCCCGGCACATCGGCATCCGACCTGGAGGCCCGCGGTCTTGACATCGTATCGGAGCTGGGCAGTATCGTGCTTGCCTCAGGCTCGTTTGAGGACATCGACGCGCTCAACGGCTGCGATTTCGTCGAGGCGATGTCGTTTGGCGGCGTTGCCAAGCCCATGCTTGATCTTGCCCGCAGGTATACAGGTGTAGACAAGATACACGAAGGCACCGACCTGACGCAGGCATACGACGGCACGGGCGTCTTGGCCGGCATATACGATACCGGCATCGACCCCAACCACAGCAATTTCATGAGCCGCACCGAGGACTACTCGCGTGTGGATGTCGTATGGCATTTTACCGGCAGTGACGGCAAATCAAGACAGTATCTCGATGTAACCCGCTTTGAGACTGACGATCCATATGAAACGCACGGCACACACGTGCTGGGCTGCATGGCAGGCGGCTTCAATCAGGCCGGCGGCAAGGTGGCAACCATGACACGCCATACGAGCCGTCCGTCGAGCCGCGCCACGGTAAGCGACAAGACGCCCAACCCATATTACGGCATGGCGCCCAATGCGTATATCGCCGCAGGCTGCGGCTCTTTGCGCGATCCCAACATCATGGCTGCCGCCCAGAAAGTGCGCGACTATGCCAAGAGCGAGGGACTGCCGGCCGTACTCAACCTGTCGATCGGAAGCACCATAGGCCGGCACGACGGCACCGACCTGATATCGCAGGCACTCAACGAGGCAGGCAAGGACATCATAGTATGTGTGGCTGCCGGCAACGAGGGCGACCTGAACATATCGTTCGACAAGACTCTCGGACCGGACGAAACCGAATTCATCACCTTCATCACATGCGATGCTCAGAGCTTCAGCGGATACCTTGATTTCTGGAGCGATTCGAGTACACCCTTCGAAATTCATCCGCTCGTATTTGATGAGGTGGAGAACGAAATCCTTGACGAACTCGACTGGAAAGGCGGCGTGAACGGCGAACTTGTTACCCTCAGCACACAGAAATCGACATCATACGAAAATCTTGACTCATTCACCAAATATTTCAGCAGTTCTTCCTTACAAATGCAGTCGTCGACCAACACAGGCACCAACAACCGCTACAACGTGATGATGTCGGCCAACCTGACATGGCACCGCTCTGCTAACCGCGACCACACCCGCCTGGTAGGCTTCCGTATCATAGGTAAGCCGGGCCAGCGTATCACCGGCACCACCAATGCGGGTGCATCAGACGGTACCTCCGCAGTATTCACCAACTGCGACTGGGACGAGTATGTGAACGGCTCGCCTGACTTCTCTATCAATTCGATGGCTAACTTCGAAAACTGTGTGGTAGTAGGCGCGTGGAACACGGCTGTGGTATGGCCGGCTATATCGGGCGGTGTATATTCGTACATGGGCAGCACCATGAAGCGTGATGAAGTGGCCGAATACTCGTCGTACGGCACCGATGACAACGGCAACGCACTGCCCCACGTGTGCGCTCCGGGCACAGCCATAGTATCCTCGATATCCACATATTATTACAACAATGCAGCCGGCGCATACGGCACACAATATACCAACAGCGTGAGCGCCGCGCAAAGCTACGACGGCCGCAACAACTACTGGGAATCCATGCAGGGCACATCGATGGCCTGCCCGGTGGTGGCCGGCGGCATCGCCCTGTGGCTCCAGGCAAATCCCGACCTCAAGGTGGCTGACGTACGCCGCATCATCAAGGACACCGCCGACCGCGATGCAGCTGTCACCGGCTTCGAACCCGCCATCAAGTGGGGCGCCGGCAAGTTCAACGCCTACGAGGGTCTGAAGGAAGTTCTCAAGGGCTCGGGCGTAGACGACGTGCTTGTCGAGAACAAGAATCCGATGCTCATCTCCGCAGCCGGTCCCTCGGCATGGGACATCACCGTGCCCGGCGCACAGAGCGTGAAGGCTGACCTCTACAACCTGCAGGGCGTGAAGGTGGCATCGGCATCGGCACAGAGCCACAACCTGCTCCTTGAGGCTGACGGCCTCGCCAAAGGCGTATATATAATCAACGTCAACGGCAAGGAATCGCAGCGTGTACTTGTGAAGTGATTATCCTTGACTTAATCAATTAATATACAGGACCGCATGCCGCATCCGGCGTGCGGTCTTCCTATAAACGACAATATGAAAAGCTTTCTCCTCGCGACAATAATGCTGGCCGCCGCACCGGCGGTACAGAGCGCCACAGGCGACCCATTCACCCGCATAGCGGCCACCGAAGCCACGGCTCAGGGCCGCTCGGAGGGCCGATACAGCAGCCTCATACTGGAGCTTGAAAGCCCCGACACGGACACCAAGCCGCTGACCGAACGCGGCATAGTGATATGGGGACGCCGCGGCGAACTGGTGCTGGCCTGCGTACCCGAGAATCTGCTGCCAGTGCTCGACGATATTCCGGGCATAGACCGTGCATCGGTGGCCCGGCCGGTATCAGCGAGCATGGATGTGGCGCGTGCCTTCACAGGAGCCGACGCTGTGGCAGCCGGCACAGGCCTCCCGGCCGGCTATACGGGGCGTGGGGTAACCGTAGGCTTCTCCGACTCGGGCTTCGACCCGGGACACATAGCCTTTGCCGGACGGCTCAGGGGCGCATGGCACTACTGCGACTCCACGGCAAGCATCAGCCCATTTGCGGCCGGAGAGACCGACAACACATCCATGACCCATGCCACGCATGTGGCCAACATACTGGCCGGCGGCGACATGAGCGCGCCATATAACGGAGCGGCCCCCGGCGCGAGCATCGTGGCCACAACATCGGGGCTGCACGATGTGGAAATATTGGCCGGAGTGGAACGTGTGATAGCCTCGGCCCGCGAGGCCGGCGAGCCGGCGGTTGTGAACCTGTCGCTGGGGACGGTCATCGGTCCCCACGACGGCAGCGACCTCTTCTGCCGCTATCTCGACCGCTGCGCCGAGGAGGCCGCCATACTGCTGTCGGCGGGCAATGACGGCATGTCGCCGGTGAGCGCCACACACACCTTCACATCAGCGGCACCGACCGTCAAGCTAATGTACGATCCCACCGACTGGGACAGGCCCGACCATCTGATATGCTCGACCGACATCTGGGGCGACGGCCCGTCGCCGATCGACGTCCGTTTCATAGTGTGGAATATTCTGGACATGGCTATCGAATATATTACGCCGTGGGTCAGTTTCACCGGGACGGATGATAACAGCATATACGAACTCTCAGCCGATACCGACCCTGAATGGGGCCGCTACTTCTCGGGCAAATGTCTGGCGGCAGCCGAACTCAACCCGACCAACAACCGCTACAATGTCGCGATAAGCCACAAGCTCGCAAATACAGAAAAATATCCCGACAAGACATTCGGCCTGCGCCTCGTAGTAATCGAAATCCGCGGACAAGACGGCAGCACCGCCGATATATGCGTCGACGGCACGGCCACATTCCATAAGCCGGTGGCGGCTATAGACGTGGCCGCGGGTGACGCGCACCTGTCGATAAGCTCGATGGCCTGCGGCCACAATACCATGAGCGTGGGCATGTGGACCTCGCGCGATGTGACACCGGCAGCCGACGGCGGCAGCGTGGACCACAGCGGATTCGTGCAGGCCGGCAGCATGTGCCCGTACAGCTCATGGGGGACGGTGCGCGACGGCCGCAGCCTGCCACACTTCAGCGCTCCCGGCGCCATGATAGTGTCGGCGATGAGCGCACCCTACCTCACAGCCAATCCCGGCCGCAAAGCCGACATCGCCGCATACAGCAAGGCCGATCCGACATGCGCGTATTATGCCGACTGCGGCACATCCATGGCCGCACCCCTCGCCGCCGGCATCATGGCTCTGTGGCTCGAAGCCGACCCCACCCTGACACCGGCCGAACTGCGCGACATCGCCGTGAGCACCGCACGCACCGAGGGCGCCGACCCGCTCGACCCGCGCACCGGCGCCGGAATAATCGATGCCGTGGCCGGACTGCGCAAGATACTCGGCAGTGAGGGCCGCATTGACGCCGTAGCCGAGCTGGTGAGGCTCTATCGCCGCGACGGCCGCCTTGAGGCCGAGGGCTTTGACCCGGCTACAATGCGTATCGAAGTCTACGGCATGGACGGGCGCCCGGTGAGGGCCGACGCGCTGCCCGCAGGGCCGGTCGTAGTGAAGATTATCACCGAGGGTGGAGTATCTGTGAAAAAATTGTTGTAATTTTGCGGCATGAAGTCAAATCCGCAAGACATACTTATCGGGCGCTATGACTATCCGCTGCCCCAGGAGCGCATAGCATCGCATCCGCTGGCTCAGCGCGACGCCTGCAAGCTGCTGACATACCGCCGCGGCGGCGAGCCTGCCGAACATATATTTGCCGAACTGCCCGGACTGCTGCCCGAGGGCTCGACCCTCGTATGTAATAATACACGTGTGATAAACGCACGCCTGCGTTTCCGCAAGGACACGGGCGCGGCAATCGAAATATTCTGTCTCGAACCGGCGATGCCGGCTGACTATGCCGAAAACTTTGCCTGCACCGACAGCTGCGAGTGGGTATGCCTGGTGGGCAACTCCAAGCGCTGGAAGAGCGGCACGCTCACGACAACCATAGAAATCGGCGGCAACACGCACACTCTCAGCGCCGAGCGCGTGCGCCCCGAGGGCAATTCGTGGGTGATACGATTCAGCTGGGACGGCAGGGCGAGCTTTGCCGAGGTGATAACGGCCGCCGGCGAGATTCCGATTCCGCCCTACCTCAACCGCTCGACCGAGGCCGGCGACTCGACCGACTATCAGACCGTGTACTCGCACATCAACGGCTCGGTAGCGGCTCCGACGGCAGGACTGCATTTCACGCCGACGCTGCTCGATGAACTCGACCGCAAGGGCTTCGGACGCCTTGAGGTGACGCTGCACGTGGGCGCCGGCACATTCCAGCCCGTAAAGAGCGACGCCATCGGCGACCATCCGATGCACAGCGAGTTTATCACCGTGCCTGCCGACACTATCCGGCGACTTGCCGATATGAATGGCAACAGCCATGTAATAGCGGTCGGTACGACATCCGTGCGTACCCTCGAGAGCCTGTACCATATCGGCTGCCTCATCAGCGCCGGCGAGTGGCGGGGCGAGGTGCCGCAGTGGTATCCGTACAGCGACAAGCATCCGCGCCTCAGTACACGCGAAGCCCTCATCACGCTGGCCGATTACCTTGAGAAAGACGGCAGCGACACCCTGGTGGCCGACACACGCATAATCATAGCTCCGGGATACGAATACAAGGTGGTTGACGGCATGATAACCAATTTCCATCAGCCCCGGTCGACCCTGCTGCTGCTCGTATCAGCCTTTATCGGCGATGATAACTGGCGCCCCGTCTACGACTATGCTTTGGCTCATGACTTCCGCTTCCTTAGCTATGGCGACGCCTGCCTATTCGTGAAATAACAGACCTGAAAATGTTACCCGAGACCAATCCCGACATCATATATGTACCGGCGGCTACGCTGCGCGGCGGATACCGCGACCTGGCCACGGCTGTCGACGCGCTGCTCTACCCCGATGCCTGCATTCCCGACATCATAAGGCAAAATGTAAGGTATCGCGACTATGAACGCGAGCATGGTGCCCGCGCAGCGGTGAATCTCCTTGTGGAGGAATCGCCTGCGCTCGGCCGTGACGCCGAGAGCCTGAGCCGGTCGGTATATCTGCTCAAATCCTCGCCCATAGCCGATTACGACATCCAGGCATGGCCCATAGACAAGCCGTTCACCCTGTGCGGTCACCGCTTTGAAGGCCTCAGAGACCTGCAGGCATGTGTGGAGATGACGGGCGATGCCGAGATCAGCCGCTTCAGCTATTTCTCAATGGCGTTGAAGGATCACAAACATATCGACGGGCTGCATGTAGGATCGGTCACCGAGGGCTATCCGCGGTTTGACTCATACGACGATTGCGACACCCGCAGCTATCAGAACTTCATGATAAGCCGCGAGCCGATAACAAAAAGCATGCTCAAGGCATTTGCGGGTCTGCCGGCCAGGACAAACTACTGCAAGGTGGAAGAAAAGATTCCGGCAGAGTGGCTTCCGCTGGTGTACTATGTGGGCGACTACAATTATATTCAGATTGCCACACCAAAGGATTAACGCGGCGGCTCGATGCGGAATCCGAGTTTGAGAATCAGACGTATAGTTTCGCGCGAAGTGGCACGGTCATAGTCCTTCTCCTCCTCGGTGAGTTCATCGTAAGGCACGAGGCAACTGTGAGTGCGCAGACTCTCGCTGCGCTCGGGGCCATAGGTCCAGCCGTCGTCAAGACGGCCCTTGGCCCATACTTCGTGTACATTGCGGGCTATCTGCTCGGCCAGCGGCTCAAGCTCGGGCGGCAACTGCACGTCGCTCGTGTCGATCGGTCGCGGGATGTATTTCATAATTTCTGAAGGAGGCTGTCGATGTAAAGGAACGCGGGGATTGAACGCATGATGACAATATCGTATATCTGCTCGCCTGTAAGACGGTTGTAAGCCACCAGATCGGTATGTATCATACGCGACTTGAGTTCTTTCTTTGAGTCTTTGCTTCTAAGTTTCTCCCAGCGGGCATCGGGCGAGTAAGGCACCGGGCTGAAACCGAGCAGCAACTGCTCGAGCACCCAGCGGTTGTGCTCGGTATAAGCAAGGGCATCTATAATACTCTTAGCCTCGGGTGTATCGTCGGGCAGCAGGGCATCGGCGGGTATGATACCGTAGACACGTATGGCATTGTTGATGGCGTTGGCGCAATATACATTGCTCCACTTCATAAGGATTGAACTCTTGCCGGGGCCGGCATTGGCAATCGAGCGCCAGTGATTCTCTATCACATTGGCCATGCCCGCAACGCCAAATTCCTCGAGCTTATCGGGCAGAGGAATGTTTTTGTCGATAAGTGTATATGTATATGCTATGATCTTGGGAATCGTGCGGTCGACGCGCGACAGGTAATCGCAGTCCTCGGCCATGCCGAAAGCACGCAGACGCTCAAACTTGGCTGTTTCTGCTCCGGTCATGCCATTGGAAATTAGATCGATCAGGGCGCTTGTCTCGTTCTGCTGCACAAGTATCTCCTGAGCATCGACGTATACAGAATCATAGAGACACATGGCCGCCGAGGTCGATTCGGAGGTCACAGGCAGGCATATAGCCAGTGTTGTGATGCTCGCGCGGGGCGAATCCTTGTCGGCGGCGGCATCGCGGATATACTGCTGGATAGAGGGCAAGGCCACGTCGCCCTCAATGAACTCCCAGTCGATATCCATCATGTCGTCGCCGAGGAAGTGGCCTCCATCGGGCTCATATATGCCATAGAAGGGCGAGCCGGCCTCGGGGTCGCGCAGCGGATCGGTCCAGGGAAAGTGCGGATTGGGACACTCCATATCGGCCTGCGTATCGTACATCGACGGACCGTGATAGAGGGGCCCCGGTGTATTGTCGGCCTGAATGTAGCGCCAGCGGGCGAGCTGGAACAGCTCCTTGAAACGGCCCATGAAATATTGCATCTCGCGGCGGGCGTTGCGGTCGATGAAGGTGATGAGTGTGCGAGGTCGGCCCACAGCGGGATTGGCATTGTTGGTATAGTGGGCGATATGCGCGGCCTCGATGGCGAGCGCCATGCCCATCTTGGACATGCCGACTATGATGAGGTGGACACGCTTGCCCGAGTCGAATGGAAGGCCCTTCTCGCCGTCGAGCGGAATATACCGGTGTGAATCGCCCGGCACAGGTATGAGCACCTGCTGCGCCCATGTCTCGTAAAGACTGAAGGGGATGAAGTTGTAGCCCGATACCTCGCCGAGGTTGAGGTCGGTGGCCTGGAAGGCATTGAACGTGGCCTGATACTCGAACATGACATGGACAGGTATGAGCTGCTCGGGAGTATCCGTAAGTTCGCGCTTGGCGGCAAGCTCCTTTGCGGCGACACCACCGGCCGATGTAATCAGCGACCAGCACTTCATGTTGAGGGCATCGTGACTGGTGCCGTCGAGCAGGAATGTCTCGCCGATAATGAAGATCTCACGAGCATTGGGCAGATTGAGCTGTTCGAGGTCGAGAGGCGAGGTGCGCTCGCCGGCATATATTATTATATGCGCCATCTCCTCGGCCGACATAAGGGCATCGATCTCCTTGCGCAGACGCTCCACGGAACGCTTTGTCTGAATGAGAATGAAATCGTAATCATGGCGGTCGTAAAGCTGACGGACAAGGCGCGGCGTCATGGTGTGGCCGCCGATGACGACGGCAAAGTTGTGACTGCGGGCCACGCTGCCATAACGTGCTTCGCCGGTGACGAAGCGCTCGCGCCGGTTGGATATCCAGTTGACAAGTACGGTAAGCAGCACGCCGTTGAGCACAAACATGCCGAAGAGATTAAGAAGGACGACGGCAAACCAGTCCCAACCTGTATAATCGCCGGGAGATTCACCGAAATACGGATTGGTGAGGTCGACAAAGGCATGCCCGAATATCCATTCGCCTTTGGCAGCTCCCCAAAATTTAAGTAAATGGGCTAAGCCCCAAAACATCAGAAAGCCCAATATGGTAGCACCGGCTGTCCATACGAGCAGTATCTTGAAGTCGCCCGACATAAGGCGGTCGAACCACAGGAAGTCGAACTTCCTTACTCCACGGCGGATCTTGTTGTTCTTCATTTTCCTATTTCAACAATCTGAATATTCTTAAGACGCAGGCGGGCGTCGAGATAGCGGGCCAGTTCCTGACGCCGGGGCGCCGTCATCGGCGAGGAAAAGCGTACGAGCGCCACACTGAGTGTATCGAGCCGTGTAGTGTCGGCCTGCGCCATCACCGGATGCGTTATGGCAATATCGCGTACCTGCGGGAACACTACCCTCAGCTCGGGGATAAGAGTCGAGGCAACCGAGTCGGCGGCTCCGGCACGGCTTATGACGGCCTTGAGCGAATCGATGGCGGCCTGCTTGTCGGCAATCATGGCCTGTGACATCTGATATATGTCGCGGAGGCTCGCCCCGGCCATTGAGGCTGCATCCATGGCGCCGCTGCCGTTGCCCTGCACGATATTGAGAGTAGTGCCGCCGAGGCCGTAGAATCGCAGACGCGACGACAGGGCAAGCATAAGCGAATCCTGCGGCAGGGGACGGCCGATAAGCGTCACTGTGATCTGCGAACCCTTGCGGCTCCAGTCGGCAGTGGTAGTAAGGACATGAGTGTCGGGGAATACACATTCCTCCTTGACAAAGCGGTCGGCATTAATCTGGAAACGCGACTGGCAGAACATATTGTAAGTAAGATAAATCGAGGGCAGCAAGGTAAGCACCGACACTATGTAGATCCAGCGGCGTACCCTGCGGCCGCGGGTAGGATCATCGCTCGGAGCACCTTTATACTTCATGCACTTGACACCGATGAAGGTAGCCAGGCAAATGAATATCGAGTTGATAAGAAACAGATACAGAGCACCGAAGAAGTAATGAGGCTGCCATGTGGCCAGGCCATAGCCCACGGTGCACAACGGCGGCATAAGGGCTGTGGCAATGGCTACGCCGGGAATGACATTGCCCTTTGACCTTGAGCCGATGGCCATGATGCCCGCCGCACCGCCGAAAAATCCTATGAGCACATCATAAATTGTGGGCGACGTGCGGGCCAGCAATTCAGAATGCCCCTGCTCCACCGGTGATATGAGAAAATACAGAGCCGAGGTGATGATAGAGAATCCGGCAGCCATGGTGAGATTGCGCAGTGAGCGCTTCAGCAGCTCATAATCATGAATACCCACGGCGAGGCCCAGACCGATAATCGGACCCATCAGAGGCGAGATGAGCATAGCGCCGATAATCACTGCGGTGGAATTGGTATTAAGGCCAAGCGACGCGATAAATATGGCGATGATAAGGATTATCATATTTGTGCCGCGGAACGACACACCCTCGCGGATCGACTCCTCGGCCTCGGCCTGAGAGACCAGATAAGGAGTAAGAGTGAAATAGTCGACAAGATATGTCCGCAGCCGGTTGATGAAGGTATTCATATCAGGATGAAGTTTTTACTTGACAAAGATACAATATTATTATAGAATTTATGTGTAAAGAGGAAAAAAATTGCTAATTTTGCCTTGTGAAAGACTATATGGAGCACTACACGTCCTACATTAAAACAATCGACGCACATGATTTTGCACAGCGCTACCGCAATGCCGCATATTTTGAAGGTCTGTGCCGCCAATGTCCCAATTACGGGCGTCGCTGGGGCTGTCCGCCTATAGGCTCCGACTGCCCCGACATACAGCCATTCAGATATGTGACACTGCTGCTGGTAAAGATTGACATAAAACAGGGAACGCCTGCCGATACGGCAACCCTCGAACCGATAATACGGTCTGCGCGTGAACTGTTCGAGCCGCGGCTACTCAAGGCCGAGCGCGACCTTGACGGGAGAGCATGCCTGTTTACCGGCATGTGTCCGCACTGCCCCGGGCTGGAGTGTGCACGTGTCAGCGGCGAGCCGTGCCGCCATCCCGGGCTGGTGCGTCCGTCGCTCGAAGCCCTCGGCTTCAACCTCGACGCCACTGCCCGCGATATATTCGGCATACCGATGCAATGGTGCCGCGACGGCCAGGCTCCACCCTATCTCACCCTCGTCGGCGGTGTATTCCACAACGAGGAACATGCAAACGAAAGATTTGGATACAAATAAAATATTTTTACACAATTTTAATTTGACCGCTCAGAAATTATAATTACATTTGCAACAAAGTTAAAACAACTAAATACCTGAAATGAAAACCGATTTAAGTTCACAGATCAAGCTGGACCGGGTAGCCCGCAAGCTTTACCATCCCGATAATGAGATCGAGCTCGCCGCTCTAACCCGTGAAGAGAAGATCAACACCTACATCTTCGAGACCGCAAACGACGGCGGCGAATATCTCGCCGGCCAGATTGCCCGTTACATCAACCGCTTTGTAGCCGAAAAAGGCAAATGCGTCCTCGCCCTTGGCGCCGGCACAAGCACACACAGCGCATACGCCGCCCTCATCAGGATGTACAAGGAAGGCAAAGTCGACTTCTCGAACGTGATTGTCTACAACATCAGCGAGTTCTTCCCACTCACGCCCGAAGGCCCCTCGACAATGCGCCGCCTCAACGAGGTATTCCTCAAGCACGTGAACCTCAAGCCCGAAAACATCCGCACGATCGATCCCTCGATCACCAAGGAGACAATGTATGAATACTGCCGCGCCTACGAAGAATCCATCGAGGCCGAGGGCGGTATCCAGGTAACCGTATGCGAGGCCGGTCCCAACGGATCGCTGGCCTTCAACGAGCCGGGCAGCACGCCCAGCACACTGTGCCGACTGGTGCTTCTCAGCAACGACAGCCGCCACTATATCGCCAGCGAATACAAATGCGACGAGGCTCCCACCACAGCCATCACCCTGGGCATGGACAACATCCTGCACTCGCGCCGTGTACTCACCTGCGGCTGGGGCGAAAACCGCGCCGCCATCATCAAGGCCGCAGTCGAAGGACCGTGCACAAGCCAGGTACCCGCATCGCTGCTTCAGGCACACCCTCACACCAAACTCGTCATCGACCTGCCCGCAGCCGACGACCTGACACGCATCAGCCAGCCCTGGCGCGTTACGTCCTGCGAATGGAACGACAAGCTCGTGCGCCGCGCAATCGTATGGCTCTGCCAGCTCACCGGCAAGCCCATCCTCAAGCTCACCGACAAAGACTACAATGACGCAGGCCTCGGCGAGCTGCTCGCTATCTACGGCTCGGCATACAACGTCAACATCATGGTGTTCAACGCACTGCAGCACACCATCACCGGCTGGCCCGGCGGCAAGCCCGATGCCGACGACACTTATCGTCCCGAGCGCGCCAAGCCTTATCCCAAGCGTGTGATCGTATTCTCGCCCCACCCCGATGACGACGTTATCTCGATGGGCGGTACCCTGAAGCGCCTCGTCGACCAGAAGCACGACGTGCATGTTGCATACGAGACATCGGGCAATATCGCCGTCGGTGACGAGGACATGATGCGCTACTTCCTGATGATGGACAAGATCGCACCCATGTTTGGCTTCGACACCGAGGGCTATGAGCACCTCAGCAAGGAGGTCCGCGAATTCGTGGCCAATAAGAAATCCGGCGAAATGGATATAGCCGACATCCGCGAAATCAAGACAATGATCCGCCAGGCCGAAGCCACCATCGCCTGCAACTATATCGGCGTGAAGCCCGGCCACATCCACTTCCTGCGCCTGCCCTTCTACGAGACCGGTACCATCAAGAAAGGAGATCTCGCCGAGCGCGACGTCAACATTGTGAAGAAGCTCCTTGAAGACGTGAAGCCCCACCAGATATTCGTAGCCGGCGACCTGGCTGACCCCCACGGCACCCACAAGGTGTGCACCGATGCCGTTCTCGCCGCTATCGACGAACTGAAAGACGAGCCCTGGATGCAGGACTGCCGTATATGGATGTACCGCGGTGCATGGGCTGAATGGGAAATAGACCACATCGAGATGGCGGTGCCTATCAGCCCCGAGCAGCTCCGCTTCAAGCGCAACTCTATCCTCAAACACCAGTCGCAGATGGAGAACGCCCCCTTCCTCGGCGACGACGACCGTCTGTTCTGGCAGCGTGCCGAGGAGCGCAACCGTGCTACCGCAGCCCTCTATGAGAGCCTCGGTCTCGCATCCTACGAGGCAATGGAAGCCTTTGTGGAATACAAGCCTATCCGATAAATTCCGCTCTTAAATAAAAAAATTTCCGGCCCGTGAACCAAAATTCACGGGCCGGTGTTTTAGAGCCGGTTCGACAATAAATGTTAACGTCAGGGCGGTCAATCGTTGAGTGATTTTCTTTATCTATTGAGGGAACGATGGGGCTCCATCGTGACCGAAAGAGATGAAGAAAAGTGCCAACGAGTGACCGGGGCAAAGGTAACTTCCGTTCCGTCAAATGATTTGTGTTACTGATATATAACACGAGCCATGACATTTCTTCCTTTGATAAACACAAAATTACCATCGCCTCGCATAGCGCGGGCGCTTTTCGGCCTGCTCGTCAGTCGTGTACGTCAAGTACACTCCCTCCTCACAGTCCAAAAATCACTCCCCGCCATGCGACCCTGACGTTAACATTTATTGCCGAACCGGCTCTTATACAGAAATGTGATTAATGATTGGTTTATATCTAACGTGGCGGCGCCGCGAGGCAGCTGCCACGTTGGGTTTTATCACTATTCGTGCATTCCTCGTGAGCGCAGATACCCGAGCAGGAAAGCCGGCCGGTCGCTCTGTATGATCGTGGCACCGTCGGCTATAATCTTGCCATAAACGTCATCAGGGTTGCCGGCAAATGCGGCTTCATCGCACAGGCCGCCGTTGAGCGAGGGCCATAGCGTGTTCACCCACAGTTTGGAACCGGAGGCAACCATGGCACGCATCATCTCATCGACAGCCGGGGTGCGCTCCTTCCAGCACAATTCATATGCCATCGGCACTATGCCGTCGCGTACATAAGCCTCATATAATGAGGGATTAGCGGCGTTGATCACCGGCATATAAAGCATATTGCCGCTGTGGGAGGCGAATTTTGCACCGACTTCGCCGGGCATACGCACACCCTTGATGAGAGTTTCGCCGGTGACGCCGAGGGCATCAGTCACCGTGAGTGCCAGATCGTAGAAGTCATATCCCTTGTCGATATTCACCACAGCACGATCCTTGCATACGGCAAGTGCATCGTAAAGTGTCGGCATGCGGCAGTCGGTGAGATTGCCATCGCTGTCCTTGAGGAACAGTGCTGAAATCTCGGCATAAGTGTGGTCACTGATCTTGCCGCTGCCATTTGTTGTGCGGTCGAGAGTGCGGTCATGGCTTACGACAAGCACCGAGTCGCTGGTGAGGGCTATGTCGAGTTCCACAATGTCGGCGCCCATATCGACGGCGCTCCTGATGGCGGCAAGCGAGTTTTCGGGATAATGACGCCAGTCGCCGCGGTGTGCGGCTACAAGGACGGTGCCGCTTACAGGCTTGTGCAGCTCGGCCACTATGCGCTGTGCACGTGTCGGTTGCGAGGTCTGCGCACTGGCAGTAACGAGCGAAAGTGCAATAAGGAGAATGCAGATAATGTGTTTTTTCATATTTCAGTTTTTAAGGTAAGAGCTTGTTTAAAAATAAATCACAGACGCACACCAAGTCCGAGCATAAGATTCTGCGGATCCTTGAAGTCGCCAAGCCGGTAGCCGACGTTAATAAATATCTTTTCGGTAACGAATGTCTTAAGCGTGAGCGACTGATAGAAACGCTTGTCGCCTTTAGGGTTGAGAAGGTCCACACCCAGGCCGGCGTTAATGGCGAATATAGGCATCGTAAGCTCAGCATGGGCCGATACGCCAAGGCTGAGCTGTTTGCCGAACGGCGGACGTTCAAAACGGATATTCTCGTCATAGCTGCCCTGAATCCAATATGGCTCAAGGCAGGCGCTCTCGTCCCACTGGACATCAAGAGCAGGACCGACGGCCACCCACCTGTTGAGACGGCGCATAGGGGCGAACTGCAACCCGGCAACGGCGAAGCGACCCGGACACATTACAGGGACGTCATCGATGTTGACAGCGCGCTTACGCCAGGCGCCGAATGCCGTGATGTCGTAGAACCACCGGCCGCGGTCGGCCGCAGCGGCAAGCGAGGACGGCGCAGACTGTGCGTCGCCCTGCGGGTTGAGGGTGTATGCTACGCCCAGTGACAGTCCGATGGTATTAGCTCCGGCATTTGGCGAGGCTGTATTGCCGTTGGAGAAGTGTGTCGCTCCCACGCCAAGCAAAAATTCCCAGTGCTCGTCGGCCTGATAATGTAGTTTAAGACCGAGGCCCATGCGTGCGGTGACCGCAGTGCCGGCCACGACATTGTTGTCCGCTTCGCCACCGCGATGGTGTTTCCATCCCATGGCGGCACCAAACTGCCATTCATAGCCAAGCCACAGACGTCCCGGTCGTGTTATCGGCGCGCCCTGATAAACATATACAGAAACCGGAGTGCCAATCAGGTCATTGTGCAGAAAAGAGTTGACGCCAACACCAACGCCTTGGTAGAGCCCACGATACAACATACCCTCGCGAGTAGACGGACTGAATCTGAAACCGGCACGGATATCGGCTGAAAGGCTCATGTCAATTCTCTTGCCGTCAATATTCTCGCCACGGAGGAAACTGTTTGTACCGGGCACATAAGCCGGTTCGATTTGCATGCCTGCATTCCACTGCGGAGCGCGTTCAAAGCCTCCTGGAATGGTATCAGCCGAAGCCATAGCGGTTACGGCGCCTGCCAGCAATATCGGGAGTACCCGCTTTACAAGTCTATTCCACATTTTCAATACGTATGTCGTAGCCGGTAGGCCACATCGTTTTACATGTAAATATCGTGCTGCTTTCGCGACCCGACACTGGGTTGCGGAATGTAATTGAGCCGTACCCCTCGGCACTCGAAAGCGTTACTATGGTGATAATCCTGACATTTGAATGGGGCGGAATTATCACCTCGTCTTCCTCGGCCTCGTCATCGAAATTCAGCAGACAGTATGAGCCGATCATCACGTCGTCAACTTGCCGGAGTTTCCACTCTCCGTCCTCAAAGACAGGAAGGGGCATGTCGATTGTTTCGTATTTGGCCCATGATTGGGCTGCATTTACAACAGCCGTGGCCTGAAAGTTAAGGTAGGGATTTATCTTTATGCGTTGGGCTACTGCACTACCGTTGTTATAAGTGATGTAGTTACGCTCCTTTATCTCCGCATCGGGCGTGATAATCAGAGAGCCTTGGTAATCCACCTTTGCGACCTCGCGCTTGCTCCCGGGCAGAATATTGATATTTATAAACCGTGTGCCGTAGTCATACTCAAGGCGTATTATCTCGTTGTACTCATTCATAGAGCAGTTTTCTATACTCTTGAAATGAAGATGGCTGCCATCCAGCGTCAGCGTGAACATGATAATCTGAGTCTCGAAAACGATCTCGTGCAATTCGGAGGCCGGACTATATTCAGGGATCACATCACCGGCCTTGTTGTACCAGGTGAAATATCGGGCCTCATCGCTCATACGGTCGATACTGACGTATTTAAGTCCCTTCACGGGTATCGTGAACGAAGCCTCACCGCCGTCGCCGTCGATTGTGACAAAGCTCTCCTCAGGCAACACGGGACCGTCGATGAAAATATCGGAGTTGCAGGCTCCCAGCGACAGCGCCAGTAAGATAATAATTGGGATAAGTCTATAAATCATTGTTTGGCAGATAAATCATCAATACTGCACCGGTCATGAATACGACTTGCGGGCGGCATCAATGCGGAGAAGAATAAACAGCAGCAATGTGAAGCCCCACAGGGAGGAGCCTCCATAGCTGAAAAACGGCAAGGGTATGCCTATGACAGGACACAGTCCTATCACCATACCTATGTTGATACAGAAGTGGAAGATAAAATACGATGCCACACAATAGGCATATACACGCCCGAACGGACGTGGCTGGCGCTCGGCAATGGCAATAACCTTAAGAATAAGAGCCATATACAGGCCTACTACGGCGATTGAGCCGAGGAAGCCCTCCTCCTCGCCTATTGTGCAGAATATGAAGTCGGTATGCTGCTCGGGCACATATTTGAGTTTTGTCTGGGTGCCGTTGAGAAAGCCCTTGCCTGTGAGTCCGCCCGAACCGATGGCGATTTTCGACTGGTTGACATTGTAACCGGCGCCACGGAGGTCATCCTCGATGCCGAGCACCACAAGTATACGCAGCTGCTGGTGTGGCTGCAACTTCTGGAAAGCAAAATTCACCGAGAACATGAAACCGATGCAGAAGATGGCAGCCCCGACCGGTATCAATAGTTTATATATATGATGCTTAAGGGCCTCGATGACGATGTATACACATCCTATACCGATCGTGCCGAGCATCCACGCACGGCCGGGAATGGCGATGGCACACGGCCCGGCAAGCAACCAACCGGCGAGCATCATGGTGCCGAACCATACAAACAGATTGCGCGGCAGCTCGAAACGGCGTTGATATATGAACGACATACCCGTCACTATCAGCATCACAAGCACCAGCACGGCAAACTCGCCCTCGGGAATGCCGAGGAACATGACATCGGTAAACTTCACTGCCACTACAAAAATCACTACTGCCATAAGAGCTCCGAAAAGAATCAGACCGCTCATGCCCTCGCGATAGAGCACAAAGAAGAGGGACAGATACACAAGTGCCGAGCCGGTTTCGTTCTGCAACAGAATCAGCAGCACCGGCAGCAGGATTATGGCGAGGGCCTTCACGTAGTTGACCGGCTTGGCATTGAGCACGAAATTATAGCCGCTGAACAACTTGGCCAAAGCCAGAGCAGTGGCGCATTTGGCAAACTCGGCGGGCTGAAGGCTCATGGAACCTATCGTAAGCCACGAGCGCGAACCCTTGATATCGTGGGCTAAAAATGGCGTGACGAGCAACACCACAAGCATTATGAGATATACCGGGTAGGCATACGTCTCGTAGACACGGTAATCGATGAGCAGCACAAAGAATCCGAGCATCAGCGCGAGGCCGATCCAACGCACCTGCTTACCCGAAAACTCATCGAACGACAGCATTGAGGCCTCGTCGAAGTCGTAGCTCGCCGCATATATGCTGATAACGCCGGCGATAACCATGAGCAGGTAGATTATCACCGTAGTCCAGTCGAGGTGGGCGAATACCGACGGTCTATTTTCGTTGTGTCTTTGAAGCATAGAATACCGGGGTGTTTAACATTTGATCCTCCATATATTTCCGCGACGGAGCTATGGAGTCGGTGAGATATTTCTCCATGACAAGCGAACCGATCGGCACGCCGAACACAGCACCGAATCCGCCGTTCTCGACATATACAGCCACAGCGATCTTGGGATCGTCGTAGGGGGCAAAGCCCATGAAGGCTGAGTGGTCCTTGCCGTGGGGGTTCTGGGCAGTACCGGTCTTGCCGGCCACGTCTATACCCGGAATGGCGGCACGGCGGCAGGTGCCGCCGGTCACAGCCATGCGCATGCCCTCGGCCACCTCGTGATACCACTTCTCGTCGATTGTGGGCCGGCGGCGTTCGAGCAGCCCATCGGGCATCACGGTATCCTGAATCTCCTTGACGGCATGAGGGGTGATGAACCAGCCGCGATTGGCGATAGTGGCGGCGAGATTGGCGATCTGCAGCGGTGTGGCCAATATTTCGCCCTGTCCTATCGACACCGATATGATGGTGTTGGCACTCCAGTGGCCTTCGCCATAATATTTGCTGTAGAATTTGGAGTTGGGCAGGAAGCCTCGGTTCTCGTGCGGCAGGTCGACACCGAGTGGGTAGCCGTAACCCATCGATACGAGATGATTTTTCCATACTTCGAGGGCATTGGCCGGCGAGCCGTATTTGGAGCGGCGGTCGATCATATTCTTGAAGCCCCAGCAGAAGTATGCGTTACACGAAGTCTGCAGGGCAGGCTTAAGCGGCAATGGTGATCCATGTGCATGGCAGCCTACGCGCAGGCCGCCGTTCACATAGCCGTGGAAACACGGATAGGTGGTCGAAGTGGTGATTATGCCTTCTTGAAGCAGTATCAGGCCCTGAGTGGGCTTGAATGTCGAGCCGGGAGGGTAGCGGCCGCTGAGAGCGCGGTCGAAGAGCGGCAGACCTTCCACTTGCTCGAGTTTCTTATAGTTCTCGCCGCGCGGACGTCCCACAAGCAGCCGCGGGTCGTAGCCGGGCGACGACACCAGGCACAGTATCTCGCCGGTTTTGGGTTCTATGGCCACCACGGCGCCACGCTTGCCGGCCATAAGCGACTCGGCATACTGTTGGAGCTTTATGTCGAGGCTCAACTTAAGGTCGCGGCCCGATATGGGAGCTATGTCGTGGGCGCCGTTCTCATAGCGGCCCTGTATGCGGCCGCGGGCATCGCGGATCAGTATCTCCACGCCCTTCACTCCACGCAGATATGGCTCGTATGAACGCTCCACGCCAAGATCGCCGGTGTAGTCGCCCCGGGCATAGTAGTCGTCGCGGTCGATGTCGTCGGACGACACCTCGCGCAGGTTGCCGAGCACGTTGGCGGCGGTGGCATAATTGTACTGACGCAGGATGCGTTTCTGAATGAAGAAGCCCGGAAAGCGGTAGAGTTTTTCCTGAAGCCGACCGTAGTCCTGCGACGAAAGTTGCGTGATAAGGCGCTGGGGAGTATATGACGAGTAGCCGGGATTGAGGCGCTTGTCGCGCATGTCCTCGAATCGTTTGCGCAGCTGAGCGGGAGTAATATGGATAGTCTCGCAGAAGTCGGCCGTGTCGAATGGCTGCA
Organism: Muribaculaceae bacterium; assembly: GCA_017624155.1. GTDB lineage: Bacteria > Bacteroidota > Bacteroidia > Bacteroidales > Muribaculaceae > CAG-873. The sequence goes on from JAGANS010000065.1 coordinate 39,150, forward strand.
CGTCGCGCGGGATGAGCATCACGTCGTATGCGGGCTGGTTGTATACAACAAGCTCGCCGTTGCGGTCGTACATAAGGCCGCGCGAGGGGAATACCGTCTTCTTGAGGAAGGCATTGGAATCGGCCGATTGCTTGTAGCGCTCATCGTTGAGCTGCAGGTCGAAGAGCCTGACGGCATATATGAGAGCGATGACAAGGATAAAACCGCCGATTATATATTTGCGCTTTTCGAATTTATAATCTTTTCTCACGTCGTGGGCCGGTAAGACTGGCTATGGCATAAATAATGACAAATGTAAATATGCTGCTGAATGCCACACGCAGCAGATACAGGCGTAGATTGAATACCTGGCAGGCCTCGATCGTAAACACCATCGTGCAATATATCACCGACATGGTGAGGGCGTATTTGAGGAAAGCCGCCGTACCCATGTTGCGTGGCGAGGGGCATTGGTCGGCGAGATCGATATCGCCCGACACGTACAGATGAAACACAGGCTTGCGGACCGCCACAAGCAGTGTCGACGACAATGAGTTGATTCCGGGTGTGTCCGACAGGATGTCTATAGCAAGACCGGTTACGAATCCTATGGTGAGCGCCAGTGTGTCGCTCAGTGTCACCGGCAGTATTATGAGCAGGTATATGAACACCAGCGGCACGGCGACGTTGAAGAGCACCAGATTGTTGAAGAACACAGCCTGAGCCGCAACGAGCACGACAAAGAGGATGGCGAGTGTGATGGCGGTCTTGCTCATTTGGATGAGGGATCTGAGTTGACTATATTATTGGTCTCGATGCTGACGAGCTCATCGCGGTGATTGTTCTTCACGATCTGCACGTTGCTCAGTCGCGAGAAGTCGGCGAACAGCTTCACCCGCAGGGTGAAGAAGTTCTCCTTGTGGTCGCGTGTGTCGGGCATAATGGTACCGACAGGGAGACCGGCCGGAAAAACGGCCGAGTAGCCAGATGTGACAACTGTGTCGCCGGGCTGGAAAACCGTATGGCGCGGCAGCTCCTCGAGCAGGGCCTCGGACGGATCGATGCCGTCCCACACAAGCGAGCCAAAGTGATCGCTCGCCTTGATCTTGCACGACAGCCTGAAGTTGGGGTTAAGCAGCGATATGACTCTTGAATAATGAGGCCCGACGGCACTAACGGTCCCCACCACGCCCGAGTGGTCGATAACGCCCATCTCGGGAGACACTCCGTCGAGCGAGCCCTTGTCGACAGTTAGATAGTTTTGGGCATGGTGGACCGAGTTGTTTATCACATCGGCGACTATGAAGTCGAAGTGGGCCACACTGTCGGGTGTAGGCATCGTGTCAGTGAATCCGGCGAGTTTCATGCGGTTGATCTGCTAGCGCAGGTTCACCACTTCGGCCTCAAGCACGGCATTGCGATGATTGAGGTCCTCGTTAGCCTCGCGGAGTGAGAAGAAAGAAGTGATGTTGTGTCCCACCTTATACAGCGCACCCGACACCGTCGAGGCCGACGTAAGCCACAGATGGTGCCGATACGGGTCGCTGCGGAAGAGCAGCACACAACTGAGTGCCACATATATAAGCAGCACCAGCCATTTAAGGTAACGGCTGAAAAACTCAAAGAACTCTTTCATGCTCCGCGGCGGGTGCCACTGTTAGCGGATGAGGAACGAGAACTTGTCGATGTTTTTCAGAGCCACGCCTGTACCCTTGGCTACAGACAGCAGCGGATCCTCGGCAATATGGAACTGAATACCGATCTTGTCGGTGAAACGCTTGTCAAGGCCACGGAGCAGGGCGCCGCCGCCGGCAAGGTAAATGCCATTGCGCACGAGATCGGCATAAAGCTCGGGGGGAGTCTGCTCAAGGGCGCTGAGCACGGCGGCTTCGATCTTGGAGATGGTCTTCTCGATGCAGTGGCTGATTTCCTGATAACTTACGGGTACTTCCATAGGCAGGGCCGTCATCATGTTGGGGCCATGGACGATGTAGTCCTCGGGCGGATTTTCGAGCTCGGTAAGGGCGGAGCCGACATGAATCTTGATCTGCTCGGCGGTGCGCACGCCCACCTTGACGTTGTGTGCGCGGCGCATGTGGTTCTGAATGTCCTCGGTGAGGTCGTCGCCGGCCACCTGAATACTCTTGTTGCTGACGATGCCGCCGAGCGATATTACGGCGATCTCGGTTGTGCCGCCGCCTATGTCGACAATCATGTTGCCCTCGGGGGCTTCGACATCGAGTCCGATACCGAGAGCGGCTGCCATAGGCTCGTATATCATATATGAGTCGCGGCCGCCGGCGTGCTCCGACGAGTCGCGCACGGCGCGGATCTCAACCTCGGTGGAGCCTGATGGTATACCTACCACCATACGCAGCGAGGGCGAGAACCAGTTGCTCTTGCTCGACGCCTTTTTCACGAGGCCACGGATCATGAGCTCGGCGGCGTTGAAGTCGGCGATAACGCCTTTGCGCAGGGGACGCACGGTGCGGATGCCCTGAGGGTTTTTGCCTTCCATGAGGTGAGCCTCGGTTCCGACGGCGATGAGCTTGTCGGTGCGGTTGTCGAGGGCCACGATGGAGGGCTCGTTGATAACGATCTTGTCGTTATGGATTATTATTGTGTTGGCTGTACCAAGGTCGATGGCGATTTCCTTGGTGAGTGAGAACAGTCCCATTTTTTCGTTTAGTTTAATTTAGTGACGGAAATGGCGGAATCCGGTCATGGTCATTGTCATGCCGTTGTTGCGGCAATATTCTACCGAATCGGTATCGCGGATGGATCCGCCTGGCTGGATTACAGAGTCGATGCCGGCCTGATGGGCAATCTCCACACAGTCGGCAAAGGGGAAGAATGCATCGGATGCCATAGTTGCACCGGCAAGGTCGAAGCCGAATGAACGGGCCTTCTCAATGGCATGGCGCAGGGCATCGACGCGCGAGGTCTGGCCGACACCCGAGCCGAGCAGCTGGCCGTTGCGGGCAAGCACGATGGCATTGCTCTTGGAGTGCTTGACTATCTTGTTGGCGAAGAGCATATCGGCAATCTTGGCGTCGGTTAGCTCGCCCGACACTACCTTGAGGTCGTCGGGGGTCTCCACCTTGCGGTCGCGTTGCTGTACAAGAACGCCGTTGAGGATCGTGCGAACGGATGTACCGGCCGAAGAGGCCTCCTTGCGGCGCAGGATTATGCGGTTTTTCTTCTGAGCGAGGATTTCAAAGGCGTCCTCGGCATAATCGGGAGCAATGATCACCTCAAAGAATATCTTGCCTATCTCGGCGGCCGCGACTGCATCGACACATGTGTTGGTGATGATGATTCCGCCGAAGGCCGATACCGGGTCGCCGGCAAGAGCATCGGCCCAGGCCTGCGACAGGGTGTGTCGAGTAGCCAGGCCGCAGGCATTGTTGTGCTTGAGGATGGCAACGGTTGGCTCGGTGCCGAACTCGTCGATAAGGTTGACGGCCGAGTCAATATCGAGCAGGTTGTTGTATGATATTTCCTTGCCGTGAAGCTGTGTGAACATTTCGTCGAACTTACCGAAGAAATGTGCCTGCTGATGAGGATTCTCACCATAGCGGAGATTCATCTCGCCGTCAACTGCCATGCGGAAGGCACCTGCAGGCTGAGGAGTCACAGTGGCCATATAGTCGAATATGGCCGAGTCGTAACCCGACGATACTGCGAATGCCTCGCGGGCAAGAAGAGCGCGCTCCTCGAGTGTGGTGGCGGCGCCGTGCTCGTCGAGGAAACCACGAAGCAGAGCGTACTGGGCCTTTGAGGCTACTATGGCCACATCTGCATAGTTTTTGGCGGCGGCGCGGATGAGCGATATACCGCCTATATCGATCTTTTCGATGATGTCGGCATGCGATGCGCCCGAGGCCACTGTCTGCTCAAAAGGATAAAGATCAACGATTACAAGATCGATTTCCGGAATAGCCAGCTCGGCCATTGTATCGATGTCGCCCGCATTGTCGCGACGGCCGAGAATGCCGCCGAATACCTTGGGGTGGAGAGTCTTGACACGTCCGCCGAGAATCGAAGGATAGCCGGTGAGATCTTCCACGGCGTCGCAGGGGTAGCCTTCGCTCTCGATGAATGATCGGGTGCCGCCGGTCGAAAGAAATTTCACACCGTCCTTGGCGAGAAGGGCAAGAATGTCGGAAAGGCCGTCTTTGTGGAATACGGAAATTAGAGCTGTCTTAATCGCTTTTGTCTGAGCCATACCTTGTTAGCGCTGTTTGTTGTAAAGATTAAACCGCGGAACAACCGTTTCGCGATAGAAAAGTAACTATTGGTGTGCAAAGTTACAAAATTTTAGCGTCTAAACCTTGCGCCGGCGTGTTAAATTAATGAATTTTTTCTTATATGTCATCATATAGTCAAAACGCCCGGCACTGGGCCGGGCGCTGTATGAAGTGTACGACAAGTGTGACGGGATCAGTCGATCTGCACCACAAGGTAGTTGGAGAGGCTCCAGAATGCGTCGGGATTGACAATCTGAAGTACCTTCTGGCCGTTCTGCTCAACAATCTGATACGAGCCTTCGGGCTGGTTGGTAAGCACCTTGGCCTTCTTGCTGTGCAGGTTGATGATGCGGAGCTGGCGCTTGTCGGCCGTAACGAAGAAAGTCTGGTCGAAGTTGCCCTTGAGGAGCTTGGCCTTGCGCAGGAAACCGGTCTGGAGGATGTTGTGCTCCTTGAGTTCCTTGGATGAAGCAGCCACATAGTAGCAGATGTTGAGTTCGTTGGCGAGCTCGGTGGATTCCTGGCGGGCGGCATCGCGCTGCGAGCTGATCGTATCGACAGTCTGGTTGAGCGAGTCGACAGCCTGGTTAAGGGAGCCTATGCGGGCCTGAGCCTCGTCGAGATTGCTGCGCAGAGTCTCGATTTCGGCGGCCTGCGAATCAATCTGGCTGCGCAGGGTTTCGATAGTCTTGCGCAGGTTTGAATTGGTGAGATTACTCTTGTTGAGACGGGCCTCAAGGGCTGCAAGCTGCTCGCGGCGCTGCTCGAGAGTCTGCTGTATAGCGGCGATGTCGGCACGTATCTGAGCGCGCTGCGACGATGTCTCGCCGGCGGCGGCGTTGGATACGGAGAGGATATTTTCAAGACGCTTTATCTGATCCATGCCGGCTGATATGTCGTTGACAAGGCTAAGCAGCGAATCGCGGTCAGCGACAGCGCCGCGAAGCTGCTCGGCATTGGCCTCCTGAAGCGCCTGTTGCGCCTCTGCATCAGTTTTCTCTTTTGTACCGCAAGCCGACAGAATCGATACTGCGGCGACAGCAATAATAAACAGTTTTTTCATATCATTCCTAATTTAATCCCTTTTTAATCGGTAGTTTTGTATTTATTGGTATGTGGGCGAGCCGTTTCGACCGGTTTCCCCGATACTACAATAACAATTTCGCCACGCGGAGGGTTCACGTCGAAGTATCGCAAAAGTTCGGCAAGTGTGCCGCGCACCGTTGTCTCGTGCATCTTGGAAATCTCACGGCTCACAGACGCCTGACGGTCGGCGCCGCATGCCTCGGCAAGCTGCCCGAGGGTCTTCACGAGCCGCAGCGGTGACTCGTAGAGGACAAAGGTGCGCGGATCGGCAGCCAAAGCGGACAGGCGTGTGGCCCGTCCCTTTTTGGGAGGCAGAAAGCCCTCAAACACAAATCGGTCGCAGGGCAGCCCCGAGTCGACAAGCGCCGGCACAAATGCCGTGGGTCCCGGCAAGGTAATCACCTCAACGCCGAGGCGCCGGCACTCGCGCGAGAGCATGAATCCCGGGTCGGAAATACCCGGCGTCCCGGCATCGGAAATCAGGGCCACCGTCTCGCCCGCGGCCACACGTGCCGCCACGGCGGCCGCAGTGTCGTGCTCGTTGAATTTGTGGTGGCTCTGCATCGGGGTGTTGATACCGAAGTGCTGCATCAGCGGAGCGCTCGTGCGGGTATCCTCGGCCAGGATTACATCGGCCGAGCGAAGTACCTCCACAGCCCGGGGACTCATGTCGGCAAGGTTGCCGACCGGAGTCGGCACTATGTAGAGAATGCCGCTCATCGTGCCGGGGAGCTGAAATATGCAGTGAGAATGTTCATAAAATCGCGCACGCTCTCGTTCTCAGGGTCGAGCTGCAGATCGTCGTAAAGATATTCCTCGGCTTCGTGCAGGCTGTCCATCGAGGCTATAAGGTCGAGCGTGTCGTTGAGCTCGGCATCGCTACCATTGAAGAGTTCGCGACGGAAGAGGAATTTATCGTTAAGCGTCAGCATTTTGCGGATATCGCCGCGCTGAGTCTTACCGGCAGCAGCATCTGCCACGTCGCGGGCATCGGCATCGGTCTCCACCGGATTACCCCCGAGGGGTACTTCGGCGGCGGTCGGTTCGGGATCGGGCTGGGCCTCGCCATTTAGGGCCTCATCCTCTTCCAAACCGGTAAGAGGGTCGTCAACAACCTCGGCCGGAGGGTTTTCGAGAGTGGCAAACAGAGCCGATATTTCGGCAAATTTATCGCGTGCCACATCCATAGCCTCGACACCCGGCCTTGCCTCGGCCACGCGCAGGGCACCTTCAAGCTCAACGTTAAGACGGATGAGTCGCCTGAGTGTATCGTTAATATCCATAATTCAGAACTTATTCAAATGTATCGAGCAGGAATTTCTCGAGCGCCTTGCGCAGATCGGCACGGCTACAGAAGAAACCGTTAACCATTATCACCACGACATGTGTGGGCTTGCCCTCGGCGTCGAGTTTATACCCGGCATAGGTCTGCACGGCGCTTACCGAGCCGGTCTTAAGGGCAAGATGACCCTTGAGACGTGTCTTGGCGAGGAACGACTTGAGAGTACCGTCGACACCGGCCACGGGGAAATAGTCGAGGTAATCGGCAGCCAGCGGTGAGGCGGCCATCCATTCGAGAACACCGGCCAGGAAAAGCGGCGACAGCCGGTTGGCGCGGGTAAGTCCGCTGCCGTCCCTGATTATCGTGTACTGAGAAGGCAGACCCTGCATGGCCCAGAATTCTTTTTCATATTTGATGCACTTGTCACGTGATTCGCCCTGCCGGAGAGCCCTGAGCATACCCTCAGCAAAGAGATTGTCAGAACGCTTCATGAGGTTGCGGCACATCACATTGAGCGATGGCGAGCGGTTGACATAAACGGTGGTTCGCGAATCCGTCTCCTCATATTTCTTGCCGGCGACAGAAATGCCGGCCTCCTTGAGGCGTGATATCAGCAGGCGCGCATACACCCCGGCCGGGTCGGGCACCGTCACCATCACGTTCCAGGCCTTGTTCTTCAGATTCTTGTCGGTGGTCCAAACCATTACATCATTTGATCCCACGCCTCGCAGCACGTCGGTACGGTCGGATTTATATGTTTTGGCCTGCAGATCGGAGGCGGGCACCGAATTGCCGCGGCCGGGATACAGACGCACGGCATTGCCTCTGTAATTGAATCCGAACAAGCCGGCACCGTATGGCCATGCTATGTCTTCGACCTCCCATGTCGGGCAGGGACCGGCATCCGACAACGACTCGCGTATGATGATGTCGCCGGCGATAGTGCTGATGCCAAGCCGCTGCAGCCCGCTCACGATCGAGTCGGTGAAACCCTCTGTAATCTTGAATTCGGTACTCCCGACAGTGGGATCACCCGAGGCGTTGATTATAATGTTGCCGTTCCAGCGGCTGCGTGTCGACGAGCGCTTGCCGTCGAGTTCAACCGTTGTAGTGAAGCAAAAGTCGGGCCCGAGGGTGGCCAATGCCGTGGCGGTAGTGACGGCTTTGGTGACACTTGCAGGTGTCAGGGCAAGCGAGGCATTGTGGTCGACAAGCACCTCACCGGTAGCAATATCCTTGATATATATACCGATAGCCGTCGACTCGGCGCCATCGATATCTATGATGTTTTCGGCATGAGACACCATAGGCACCAATGCGGCCGACAAGGCTATCAATATGGGTAATATTCGTGATTTCATTATATAGATTAATGTTTGCTGGAGTTTTGCAATGCAAAATTAGCAATTTTACCGCGCAGATTAGCCATAAGAAACAAAAAAAAGCTAACTTTGCATACTGAAATAAAATTATTGGCAATAACATGGCAAGCAAAACCCGCGAAAAACTGATAGAAGTGGCCAGGCAACTGTTTACCAACAAGGGCGTGGCACATACTACCATGAATGATATTGCCAGCGCTTCGGCCAAGGGACGACGCACTATCTACACCTATTTTAAAAACAAGCGCGAGATATACAACGCCGTCATCGAGGGCGAGAGCGACCGTCTGGTCGAATCGATGCGCGCCATCGCCACCTCTGATCTCCCTGTTGAGCGCCGACTGGAACAATTCATGCGCGCTCGCCTGGAACGCTATTACACGCCATCGGTATCGGCATCACTCAAGGCCTGGATGAAATTCGACCGCCGCCGCGTGGTGCGCATACAGCACATGGCCCTGCAGAAGGAGGGCCGCATCTTCACCGAGCTCCTCGCCGAGGGCGTCCGGCAAGGTGTGTTCCGGCCCGAACGCTGTCGCCTGCTCGCCGGATTTATGCTCGTGTCGGAGACTGTAAACGATGCACATGTGCTGGCAGAACATGATGACAACGAGCGCAAAAATGTCATAAACGATTTCATCGAATTTGTCATCTCCGACATTACGGTAAGCAAATAACAGGCCTCCGCAACTTTAGGCACGGTTTTTGCCTTATAAAAGGTATGAAGCTCAACGACATCAAAACATTCAAGAACCGCACCGCGCTCAAGATACGCGAAGGGCGTCTGAGCGAGGCCCTCGCCGACATGCGTGCCATGAGCGAGAGCGGCATGACATGGGAAATAAGCTCGGAAATCGACCGCATAGAGGAAAATTACCGATATATGCTCGGCTATGTGGCCGCCGGAGCGGACGACCCCGGCCGACAGGCCGTATATGATTCACTGGTCACCGAGGCACTGTCGGTCGTCGACCGCCTTGCGCGCAAGGCCAATATTCCCGAGAATCCGTCGCTGTATTACAGCACACTGCGCACCCTCTCGACCCGCGGCAGCGAAAGCATCGCCTCGCTCACAGCCGCCTATCGGGCCGAGCTGCAGCGCCTCGACATGGATTTTGAGTCGATCGCCGATCCGGCACGCAGCCGTGCCGCCGAGGATCTGCTCAATTCACTTTTCGACCGCATATGGGTCACTCATCCGCTCAGCGCAGCCGATGCCGCTGCCATCGCCACATTTACGGCGCCCGACAGCGCAATGCCGCTTCATGCCCGCGGGCTTGTAATCAGCGCCGTTACCCTGGGCCAACTCGAATTTTACGATTCCCGACGCCTTGCCTTGCTCATCGGCGCCTACACCGGCGCCGACCCCGACACTGATGCCCGCGCACTGGCCGGAGTAGCCGCATCGATGTACCGCTACCGCTATCGCCCGGTACCCCGCGACATCGCCAACCGGCTGGCAGCCATGAAGGAAATTCCGGGCTGGCAGCGGCACTTCGCATTCACAGCCATCGAATTCATGCGCACGGCTGATACCCGACGACTCACCGAGAAGATGCAGAACGAGGTGATACCGTCGCTGTTGAAAATCGACCCCGACCTGCAGGCCAAGCTTCAGAACGGCGAATTCGATGCCGAATCGCTCGCCGAGGGCATGAACCCCGAGTGGGAGGAAGCCCTTGCAGGCAGCGAAATCGGCCGCACGCTCAAGGAACTCGGCGACATCCAGGCCGAGGGAGGCGACATAATGATGAGCTCGTTCCGCCACATGAAGCATTTTCCCTTCTTCCACCGTCTCAGCAACTGGTTCCTGCCATTTTATGACGGCAACTCGGCTGTAGCCTCGGTCGATGACTTCGAGGG
>JAGANS010000066.1 GCA_017624155.1 Muribaculaceae bacterium
CGTCAACGCTACCCGCTACAATCATCCTACATTTGTAATGTTCTCGAGCTGCGACCAGTTTGCCTTCGACCGTATGCGCAACGGCCTGCTTGAAGTTATGATGTTCCAGGCAGGCGGCGGTGCGATAGGTGGCGTCGGTGCCGACCGCAGCGTCTACATCAACTACAACCAGCTGTCGTGCCTTCCTACAGCCCAGGCCTATGCCCAGGCTCGTCCGGGCGATACATTCGGCGACATTTATATGGCAGCGCGCCGCATCGGCCTTGATATCTACAATAATAGTTCCAACATGTCGCACACCCCGCTCCGCAACATGCTGTCCTACAACCTTGCCGGCGACCCGGCGCTGCCTGTCGGAGTGCCGGAGATGACCGCACGGTTCGACCGTATCGGCGATCAGACCGTATCGGACGGAACAGTTACCATCAAGCCTCTGAAGCCCACTACATTTACAGGGCTGATAACCGACGAGGCCGGTAATGCGGCAGAGGCATTCAATGGTTCGGTACGTATCACAGTCTTCGACGGCAGCCATGATGCCGAGACAAGTTCTTATGGTAAGGAAGATAATTATAAACCCGAAAGTTTTACTATTACCAGTGATGTGCTTACTGTGTGCGATGCTGACGTTACAAACGGCCGCTTCTCGACGGAATTTACCCTGCCGCTGCCGGCATACGCAGCCGACAGCTACCGCATAGCTATCTCGGCCATAGACAATGACGGCAAAGGCGCTGCCGGTAGCTTTGACGGACTCCGGATAGCCGACTTCGCCTACACCGATCCCGACATGGCCGAATTTGCCGCCCCCCAGATCAAGAGCTTCAGCGTCGGCGATATAACGACACACCCCGGCGTAGAAACGACATCATCGACAACCGTCTATGCAGTCATAGATCCGTCATCCTCGGGCCTGCGGTTCCAGAACGGTGATGTGAACTCACGCACCCGTCTCACCATCGACAATCTTACGCAAGTAAATAATCTCGAAGCGTATCTCAAGCGCCGCGACGACGGATACTTTGAACTTGCCGCGCCTATCAGCGGTCTCGCCGACGGCAGCCACACCCTGCTGCTTCAGGTAGCCAACAACGCAGGTGTTGTCGACAAGCAGACACTTGAGTTTGTAGTCGTGACACGCAGCATCGACGTTGAACTCTCTGTCGCCGAGGAGCCGGCCCGCACATCGGCCACCATCGACACTTCATCGGCTGCAACATTCGACCGCCTCGTCATCACCGACTCCGAGGGTCACACCGTTCATACAGCTGTCAATCCCACCTTCCCCTACGAATGGAATCTATGCGATGCAACCGGCAAACCGTGCCCCGACGGCCTGTACAAGGCATCGGTGCTTCTCCACCTCGACCGCAGTTTCGGCAACTCTGCCGCCACGCCCATTGTTATATTGAGAGATAAACAGTAACATTTTGTCATCATCAAACGGTTACAAATGGCTAAGAGCCGCGCGCATAGCGGTGTCGCTTACCGTGCTTGCGGCAATCACGGCCACGGTGGCCTGCGGCTATTCGTGCTGGCTCTCGACATGGCAGATAATTCCGGCCCTGCTTGCCGGCGCAGGTGCCTGGCTGTTGCTGTGGGCTGCCGTGACAGCTCTTGTAGGCCGTATTTATTGCTCCACAGCCTGTCCTATGGGGACGGTCCAGGATATTGCGGCACGATTGCGCCGCCGTCGCAACGGCTATTTTTATTCAGCACCACGGCCCGTCGCACGCTGGTCGGTGGTATTTGCCGTAACGGTAGCCGCTCTCCTGGGTATATCGATTGTTGTAGGGCTGGTTGATCCGGCGGCCGCATATTCGCGCATCATCGTTTATCTCGGACTGCCGATGATAGGAGCGGCCGCGTTTTCGCTCGGCGCAGCGGCTATAGCCATCGCCACACTTGGCGTGACCGCAGCGGTAGCAATGGCCCGCGGTCGGCTGCTTTGCAATACAATATGCCCGGTAGGCACCCTCCTCGGTGCCCTGAGCAGATATTCATTGTATCATATAGACATCAACACCGATAAGTGCACCGGCTGCGGATTATGTGTGTCGCGTTGCAAAGCCGAATGTATCGACCCATCGGCCCACACTGTAGATAGCTCCCGATGCGTGATGTGCTTCGACTGCACTGCCGCTTGCCCCAACTCGGCTATTACCCTGAGGCGAGGGCGACACCGCCTGCAGATTCCTATGTTGCAAAGCGTCGAGCCTGAAGCCACGGCATTCGGCAAAACCGAGGGAAATACCGCCGATATAAAAACTTTCGACAGACGTAAGTTCATACTTGCTCTCGCAGCCATTCCGGTAGCTGCGACCGCAAAGGTTACCGGGATTGCTACGCCTCTGAATGCCGTATGCCCTCCGGGAAGCATAAACGACGATGATTTCCGCGCACGCTGCACAGGTTGCGGACTCTGCGTCGCCGCATGCCCTACGGGCATCATCCGCCCGGCCACCTCGCAGCTTGGCATACGCAATGCCCTGCATCCCGTACTCGACTTTGACCTCGGTGCCTGCCGCTACGACTGTGTGGCCTGCACACAGGTATGCCCCACGGGAGCGTTATCGCCGCTTACACCCGGACAAAAGCACCGCATCCCCATCGGCAAGGCCCGCGTCGAAGCGGACCTCTGCATTGAATATACAGATAACGTGAACTGCGGTAAATGTGCCCGTGCATGCCCGATTCGGTCCGTATCGATTGTCCCTGTAGAGACAAGTAAGGGAATACGGCGCCTGCCGCACATCGATTTTGACAACTGCATCGGATGCGGAGCATGCCGCTACAGCTGCCCTGCCCATCCCCGCGCCATAATTATCGAGGGAATATAAATTGCTATTTCAGCAGGTCGGGGCGGAGGCGGGCGGTCCGCTCGAGCGACTGCTGATGTTTCCACTCGTCGATGCGTGCCTGATGGCCCGAGAGCAGAATGTCGGGTACCCGCCAGCCGTTGTACTCGGCGGGGCGGGTGTACACAGGGGGTTCGAGAAGATTGTCCTGGAATGAGTCGGACAGCGCGCTCTGCTCGTCGCCTATCACGCCGGGGATAAGGCGCACAATAGAGTCGGCAATGATTATGGCAGGAATTTCGCCACCGGTAAGCACATAGTCACCTATCGAAATTTCACGAGTGACGAGATGTTCGCGTATTCGGTAATCGACGCCCTTATAGTGGCCGCAAAGGATTATAATATTCTCGAGCATCGACATCGAGTTGGCCATCGACTGGTTGAGAATCTCGCCGTCGGGAGCTGTAAAAATCACTTCATCATAATTACGCTCGGCCTTGAGTGCTGAAATACAACGGTCAACGGGTTCGACCTGTATCACCATACCGGCATCGCCGCCAAACGGGTAGTCGTCGACCTTGCGGTGCTTGTTGGTGGTATAGTCGCGCAGATTGTGCACATGCAACTCGGCAAGACCCTTGTCCTGTGCGCGTTTCAGTATCGAGCAGCCCAGCGGCGACTCGAGCATTTCGGGTATTACGCTGATGATATCGATTCGCATTACGAATGTTGAAGGTTGAAAGTTGACGGTTGAAGTTTGAATATTGAAGGTTGAATGTACGTACATTCAACCTTCAATATTCAACATTTCGTCAAATTGCGTCTTTTTCGTCTGAGCGGAGGGCGGTTTCAGGTGCCGGAGCGGCAGTCGTGGCAGAGGTGACGCGCTCGAGCCACTTCACCATACCGAACATCACACCCATCGAGATGAGACATACAACGAGGAATACACCCCAAGCCTCCCAGATGGGCCATTTGTTGTACATCAGCGGGCCGATCCACAGCAGCAGGTTGCCGACGGCGGTGGCACCGAGCCACAGGCCCTGGCACAGCCCCTGCATGTGCTTGGGCGCTACCTTTGACACAAAAGACAGACCCAGCGGCGAGATGAAAAGCTCGGCCACGGTGAGGAAGAAGTAAATGACAAACATTATCCACCAGCCACTCTTGAGAGCTTCGGCAGCCGATGTTTCCATGGCCTTGAAAGCTTCGGCCGAGGGATAGCCCTTGACGTAGCTGTATACCATGAGGAAGAGGTAGGCCAAACCGGCGATACCCATACCGATACCGATCTTGCGCGGCGTGGAGATTTCCTTGCCTTTGCGGGCCAGGCTACCGAATATCCACATGATGACAGGGGTGAGGATGATGACAAAGAAGGGATTGACGGCCTGCCATATCTCGGGAGCAATGGCGTCGGTCTTCACGAAGTCACGGGCAAAGAGCGACAGCGAGGTGCCGTTCTGATGGAAGGAGAACCAGAAGAAGATGGCGATGCCGAGCACTGCGAAGAGGGCATACATGCGCTGCTTGATTTCCTTGGCCATGGCCAATTTTTCCTCGGGGGTATAATTTTCCACCTGGGCGGCTTCTTTCTTGGGCGGATTGGGAAGACCATTCTTGAAGCAGATGAAGATAGCCAGCGAGATAAGCATTGCCACGATCGAGGCGATGAACGAGTAGTGGATACCGGTGTTGAACACATCGAGATACTCGGTACAGAACGCACTCACGTCGGCCGACACATCGCCGCCGACCTGAGTGATGAGAGCGTAGAGGTTGTTGGCGTTCTCCATGTTCATGTTGTCGCCTACCGAGAGGTATTCGTGGGCGAGGGCGGGCAGATTGGCGTTATAGGTGAGGTTGTGCACACCGAGCCACCACGAGCGCAGCAGAGGAGCCACGAAGGGGGCGATGAGGCCGCCGATATTGATGAACACGTAGAAAATCTGAAAGCCGGAGTCGCGCTGGGCGGCATAGCGGGGATTGTCGTAGAGCTGGCCTACAATAGCCTGCAGGTTACCCTTGAACAAGCCGTTGCCGAATGCTATGAGGAACAGGGCGAAGCATGTGAGGGGGAGCAGCCAGCCGATATTGTCGGACGTGGAGAGAATGGGCACTGCCAGGATGCAGTAGCCGAGCGACATCACGATCAGGCCCTTGATGATGGTACCCTTGTAGTTCTGGGTCTTGTCGGCGATATAGCCGCCTACGAGGCTCAGGATGTAGATGCCTGCATAGAAGCACGAGTAGATGATGCCGCTGGTCTCGTCGCTAAGACCGAACTTGGAGCAGAGGAACAGCACGAGCACGGCGTTCATGATGTAGTAGCCGAAGCGCTCGCCCATATTGCTCAGAGCGGCGGGGATCAACCCCTTGGGATGGTTTTTAAACATGAGGTAAAAGGATTAAGGTTATTATTCTATTTCTTGTCTGGCCTTGAATACCTTGGCATAAAGCATTATCTGCTTCACCATGGCAAGGAGACCGTTGGACCGCGTGGGCGACAGATGCTCGCTCAGCCCTATGTCGTTGATAAAATGGAGGTCGGCCTTGAGTATTTCGTCGGGAGTATGGCCGTCGAGCACCTTTATAAGCATAGCTATGATACCCTTGACGATGATAGCATCGGAGTCGGCGGTCAGATGCATGCGTCCGTCGTCGCCGAGTGTGGCGTCGAGCCATACGCGGCTCTGGCATCCCTCGATCAGATGCTCGGGTGTCTTGAGACTCTCGTCGATGGGCGGGAGTTCGTTGCCCATGTCTATTATCTGCGCATATCGGTCGAGCCAGTCGTCAATATCGGCAAACTCGTCGATTATCTCCTGTTGTGTCTGTTCTATTGTCATTGCTGCTCAGGTTTTTCGTTATATAATACGTTGAGGACTACCCTGCCTACGGCGCAAAGTGTCGCCGGGTCGATATTGTCGATATTATCGGCATGGGTATGCCATGTGGGGTTGAACGAATGTGTTTCGGGCGATGCGTTCTCGATGATGTCGGCAGTGGGGATGCCGGCGCGTATCAGTGGCAGATGGTCGTCGGTAATCGCGCCGCCGACAGCCATAGGGAATCTGTCTCCAAGGCCGAGTTTGCGGGCCATGTCCCATACGCGGGCAGTGGGAAGCTGAGCCGAGGTTGCCGAGAAATATTCGCGGTTGAAGCGTGCGCCGCGGCCACCAACCATGTCGAGCAATATGCCGTAGCGTGGCATATCGGCCGCGGTATATGGCAGATTCTGTGCAAACTGTTGCGTACCCAGGCACCACGAGTCGGCATCGTCATTGACCGATGCGCCCTCGCGCACGCCATAGTCCTCGCAGTCGGTGAACAAAATGTCCACGCCGACCCTTGCCGGCTCAACACTCAGATTATGAGCCACTTCAAGCAGGACAGCCACGCCGCTGGCACCGTCGTTGGCACCGTCGATAGGCGTCATGCGCTTGTCCGGATCGGGGTCCTGATCGGCCCAGGGGCGGGTGTCGTAGTGAGCCACAAGCAGTATGCGGTCTTTTGCGTCGGAATTATAGCGTGCAAAAATATTGCGTACCGGAAGCAATGTGCCGTCCCATGCCCTGACGGGCGTGCCGCTCACAAGCACTGTATCGGCTCCGTAGGTTTTCAGCATGTCAACCAGCCAGTCACCGCACTTGCGGTGGGCTTCGGTACCCGGTACACGCGGACCGAATTCCACCTGCTGTCTGACATACTCATACGCCAGGTCCTCGGCGAAAGACCCACGCTCGGTATAGGACGTGGAGGCAGAGTCGGCGACTGCCCTGGCCTGCGATGAGCCGCTGCCGCCACATGCGCCTGTGGCAAGTAAAAATAAGGCCGATAATATGCTGTATAGTCTCATATTTCGCAGTTTAAAAATTTACGGGCCTTGTCGATGTCACCGGCGTGGTCCACATCAAGAATCTTGTCGAAGGGCCATGCCCGCAGGTCGAGTCCGGCGGCCACCAGGGCGCGCTGATAGTTGCGCATACGGCTTTGACCGGCATCGATACAGCCCTGCAGGATGTCAATGGCGCGGGGAGACTGCAACCCGTAGATGCCGCCGGATATATATCGTTGTCCGGGCAACGGAGTGTCGCTGAAGGCCGTGATGCGCATGTCTCTGTCCACACCGATATACAGAGGCTTCTCGTCGTCGATATAGTCGGTCACAGCCATGAAGCCGTCGGCGGCTGTGTCGGCGGCAAAGGCCTCGGCATAGCGGCGGAACGTATCGGGACGGAATATGGTATCGACTGTCGTCAGGATGAATTTGCCCTGCGGCAGCAGCGATGCCACCTCATGGAAACTGTGCATCGAACTTGGTGTTGATTTCACCGTCACACGCAGCGAGGGCATCTGGGCCGCCCTGCCGCGCAGATAGTCGGCCACCTCGGTCATCTCCTCGTTGACAATGACACTGACCGACTCGGCTCCGCAGCCGGCGAATATGTCGATAAGCCGGCCTATCATGGGGCGGCCGCACATGGGGACAAGAGGCTTGGGATATTCCACGCCCTCGGCCGCGAGACGCGACCCGTTGCCGGCTGCTATGATGGCATAGTTCATTCGCCCGTGAGGTCAAGCACTACGTTGTCGGATCCCTTGTCGTGATACTGCTTGCGCAGAGGCGAGCGGAAAGCCTCCTCGTCGCGGCGGCGGTTGCGGCAGATGTCAATAGCGGCATATATGGCCTCGCGCATCGACTCGGGCGATGCCTCGCCACTGCCGGCGATATCATAGCCTGTGCCGTGGTCGGGCGACGTGCGTATGAACGGCAGCCCGGCCGTGAAGTTGATGCCCGAGTCCATCGCCAGAGCCTTGAAGGGGGCGAGGCCCTGATCGTGATACATGGCCAGGATGCCGTCAAACTTCACAAATCTGCCAGCGCCAAAGAAGCCGTCGGCGGCATACGGGCCGAAGGCCAGTATCCTGCGGTCGCGGGCCTCGTTCACGGCAGGTATTATTATTTCCTGCTCCTCTGTACCCAGCAGCCCGCTGTCGCCGGCATGTGGATTGAGCGACAGCACGGCAATGCGCGGAGCATGGATGCCGAAGTCGCGTTGCAGCGAGCGGTTGAAAATCTCAAGCTTGGACAGGATAGCTTCCTTTGTGATAGCTTCAGGGATTCTGGTCAACGGCAGGTGAGTGGTTACGAGCGCCACTCGCAGCGTGTCGTTGCACAGTATCATCAGCGAGCGCCCGCGTGATGCCTCGCCGGCGGCAGCCTCGAGATATTCGGTATGGCCTGGAAAATGAAAGGTCTCGCTCTGTATATTTGCCTTATTGATCGGTGCGGTCACCAGCACGTCGATGTCGCCGGCACGGAGGTCGGCCACGGCACGGTCGAGAGCTGCGAGAGCAGCCTTGCCGGCCTCGGCGCTCGATACGCCGGGCTCGGCGCGCATGTCCTCGGGTACAACGTTGATTATGTTGTTGGCGTCGTCGCGTGCCTCGGCTGCCGACTGTATCTGCACGAAATTCACATTCTGCAGGCCCAGGGCCTTGCGGTATCCGGCGGCGATCTTTGCCGAGCCGTATACTACCGGCGTGCATAGTTCGAGCAGGCGGGCATCCTCAAGTACCTTGAGGATTATCTCGTAGCCTACACCATTGATATCGCCGTGGGTAATGCCCACTTTTATCTTGTCTGACATATATTATCTTCAGGGGAATTATTGTTCTTGTCATTATCCTTTCCGGCAAGCATGCCGCAGGCAGCATCGATGTCCTCGCCGCGCGAGGCACGTATTGTGGCTGTCACGCCAAGCGAGTTCAGCTTGTCGCGGAAAGCCTCCATCGTGTCCTTGGCCGAAGGCCGGCGAGCGGTGTCACCGTCGATGGCGTGATAGCGTATCAGGTTGACACGGGCAGCCGTGCCCCTGAGCAGACGCGACAGCGCGATGGCGTGCATGTCGTCGTCGTTGAATCCGCTCCACATTATATACTCGACCGATAGCCGGCGCTGATGGGCGAAATCGTAGCCGCGCAGCATATCGAGCACCTTGCGCACCGCAAAGGCCCGCTCCACCGGCATAATGCCCTGTCGCTCGGTAGGAAACGGCGAGTGGACACTCAGTGCCAGATGCACCTTGGTCTGCTCGATGAGCCTCTTCATCCCGGGGATGTTGCCCACGCTCGACACCGTGATGCGTTTGGGGCTCCATGCCATGCCCCACGGCTCGGTAAGTATCTCGACGGCGGCAAGCACAGCCTCGAGATTGTCGGTCGGCTCACCCATGCCCATGAACACTATGTTGGTGAGCCGGTCCGACTCGGGTATGGACATCACCTGATTGATGATACGCGCGGCGGTAAGGTTGCCGTGAAAGCCCTGACGCCCTGTCATGCAGAATGTGCAGCCCATGCGGCAGCCGGCCTGCGACGACACGCACAGCGTGGCCCGGTCGCGGTCGGGGATATATACGGCTTCCACCCGGCGGTCGCCGGCGCCTTCAAACAGATATTTGACCGTGCCGTCGGCGCTTGCAGCACGGGCTACCGGCGGTTCGAGGCCGATACAATATGCCTGCTTGAGTCGCTCGCGGGCGGCTTTCGACAGATCGGTCATCTCATCGATACTGCTCACACGGCGCTGATACAGCCAGGCCGCCATCTGCTTGGCGGCAAACGGCTTAAGCCCTACACCGGCTGCAACTTCGCGCAACTCGGGCAAGGTAAGACCTATGAGCGGAGTAAGTTTATTCTCGTCCATTGACATAAATTTCTACAAATTTACGGATTTTTCTTCAGAATCCATAAATTCACAGGCCGAAATACAAAAAAAGCACGGGCCACCGTATATACCGGCAGCCCGTGATATTGTTTAAACAGTCTGTTAGAGTTCGAGTTTATGGCAGGGCAGGTCGAATGCCTCGGCGACGCCCTTGAAGGTGATCTTGCCGTCGACGATATTCACGCCCTCGGCCAGACCGGGATCGGCCTTGCAGGCCTCGCGCCAGCCCTTGTCGGCCAGGCGCAGTGCATAAGGCAAAGTGGCATTGGTGAGCGCCAGTGTGGAGGTGAAAGGCACGGCGCCGGGGATGTTGGCAACAGCATAGTGTACGATGCCGTCGACCTCATAGGTAGGCTCGGAATGAGTGGTGGGGTGCGATGTCTCGAAGCAGCCGCCCTGATCGATGGCCACATCGACCATCACTGTGCCGGGACGCATCAGCTTGAGCATGTCGCGGGTAACGAGATGGGGAGCCTTGGCGCCGGGAATGAGCACTGAGCCGATCACAAGGTCGACCGAAGGCAGTTCCTGCTCGATATTGTGGCGCGACGAGTAGAGGGTTTTAACATTTTTGGGCATCACCTCGGCCACGTGGCGCAGAGTAGGCAGTGAAATATCGGTAATGGTGACGTCGGCACCGAGGCCTGCGGCCATAAGAGCCGCGTTGCGGCCTACCACGCCGGCACCGAGAATGAGCACCTTGGCGGGCTTCACGCCGGGAACGCCGCCGATCAACAGCCCCTTGCCGCCCTGAGGTTTCTCAAGGAAGCGGGCACCTTCCTGTATGCTCATGCGGCCTGCCACCTCGCTCATCGGGATAAGCAGCGGCAGTGTGCCCTGACGGTCGCGCACTGTCTCGTAGGCGATACATGTGGCTCCCGAGGCAAGCATGGCGTCGGTAAGGGGACGGTCGCAGGCAAAGTGGAAGTAGGTGAACAGCAGCTGACCCTTCTTCACCAGCTTGTATTCTGGCTCGATGGGTTCCTTTACCTTTATTATCATCTCGGCGGTCGAATATACGTCTTCGATGGTGGGGAGAATTGTCGCGCCGGCGGCTACGTACTCATCGTCGGCGAATCCGCTGCCAAGGCCGGCAGTGTGCTGTACATACACTTTGTGGCCGTGAGCCACGAGTTCTTTAACGCCTGCGGGGGTCATGCCCACGCGGTTCTCGTTGTTCTTGATTTCTTTAGGAACGCCGATAATCATAATTTTCTGTTTTTCTGGTATATAAGATATAATGTGTATTATGTGCGGCCGCCATGAGGTTTTCGCGCCGTAAATTTAATCACTTTTTTTGGAAATTCGCAACACCGATGGCAATTTTTTTATCCTCACTAAAAAAATTTAATTATTTGGCCAAAACATGGATTTTTCGTAACTTTGCGCCATAAATCAATGTGGACAGATTTGGCTGCTTGCAACCACACGAAAAAATGCTAAAATGATTGCACGCCACCGGCGCTCCGTGCGCCCCGGCGTTGGCCAAATCGACCGCATGCGCCTCCC
Source organism: Muribaculaceae bacterium (assembly GCA_017624155.1). Classification (GTDB taxonomy): domain Bacteria; phylum Bacteroidota; class Bacteroidia; order Bacteroidales; family Muribaculaceae; genus CAG-873. The sequence goes on from JAGANS010000066.1 coordinate 11,041, forward strand.
CAATGGGGCTTCTGCGGTTTTTTTATTAACTTATAAAGCGATTGGCTATTATGAACTACCTTTTCACATCAGAATCAGTATCGGAGGGCCACCCCGACAAGGTGGCCGACCAGATTTCGGACGCGGTGCTCGACGAATTCCTCGCCCGTGACCCTTCATCCAAAGTTGCCTGCGAGACTCTCGTCACCACCGGCCAGATAATCGTGGCCGGCGAAATCCGCTCCGAAGCCTACATCGACATCCAGGAAGTGGCCCGCCGCGTGGCATGCGAGGTTGGCTATGACCGCTCGGAACTCGGATTCGACGGAGCATCGTGCGGCGTCCTGCTTGCCGTACATGAGCAGAGCCCCGACATCAACCGCGGCGTCGACCGTGAACAGCCCGAGGAACAGGGCGCCGGCGATCAGGGGATGATGTTTGGCTATGTCACCGACGAGACACCACTCTACATCCCCCTCACTCTCGCACTGAGCCATGCCCTGCTCAAAGAACTCGCCGTAATACGCCGCGAAGGCGTCGATATGACATACCTGCGCCCCGACTCCAAGAGTCAGGTCACAGTCGAATACAGCCCCGACGGGCATCCGCTGCGCGTCGACACTATCGTCATATCCACCCAGCACGACGAATTCATCACCCCCGCCGCCACAGGCCTGTCGCAGAATGAATGTGATGACCGTATGCAGCAAACTATCGCCCGCGATGTGCGCGACATACTCCTGCCCCGCGTCAAGGCCCAACTGCCCGACGACATCCGCCATCTTATCGGCAACGACGTGCGCCTGCTCGTCAACCCCACCGGCAAATTCGTCGTCGGCGGCCCCAACGGAGACACCGGTCTCCCCGGCCGCAAGATCATCGTCGACACCTACGGCGGCCACGGCGCACACGGCGGCGGTGCCTTCTCAGGCAAAGACCCCAGCAAGGTCGACCGCTCGGCTGCCTACGCCGCCCGCCACATCGCCAAGAACCTCGTTGCCGCCGGCGTCGCATCGCGTGCCCTCGTCCAGGTAGCCTACGCTATCGGCGTCGCCGAGCCTGTAAGCCTCAATGTCAACACCTACGGCACAGCCAAGGTCGATATGACCGAAGGCGAGATCTCGCGCCGCGTACAGCAACTCTTCGACATGCGACCCCACGCCATCGAGAAGCGCCTGAAACTCCGCGCCCCCATCTACCGCGAGACATCCACCTACGGCCACATGGGCCGCACGCCCCGCACCGTCACCAAGACATTCAAAGCTTTCGGCGAGCAGCCCATTACCCGCGAAGTAGAACTCTTCACCTGGGAAAAACTCGACATGACCGACGCCGTCCGCACCGCCTTCGGCCTCTGATCCCCATACCATACCACCAACGCAGGCCGGCGCCATCATGGCAGCCGGCCTGCGCTGGTATCATTATATCAAACTCAATCATTAACTATCTTAGTATAAAATCTAAGATTACCTGCTCCATATCTATATTAATCAAATTCCAATAGCTGGGGTGATAAGTATGCAGAAGTTCATGACCTAAAAAGTCTTTATAAACATTAAAAGGCCTCTCTACTGTAAGTTTCTCTATATCTACATCATTTAGGAACATATACGACATCCGGCCTGTATAATCCCCATCCGGGCCAACACAAAATATCGACATAGGAGCATTTAATAGCTTGAATTCATCTATCATAATTTGGTTGAAGAGATCATTAAGAGCAGGATCGTACCAATCAGGTTTATCTCGGCGACTACACTTAACCAAATTGTTGTAAATCAAATTAATGCCAGGCTGCAAAATTGACAAGATTTCTTTAAGCTTAAGGAAAAACCTTATCGGGGAATATGACCTATTCGGATTGATAAATAAACTATCCTCATATTCAGCAATCAAGTATTTTTCCATCTCTTCTTTGCTCAATTCCTTATCGTAACATGAGCTCAACCAGTCCTGAGGCTGCTTAAAATATATAGGGATATTTACACCACCATTATTTTTTTGTATTGACCTATTATAACTGACCAAATAAGGATATGAGCTCTTTGATCTTAAAGAGGCATCAGTTTCCAAATACTTATTAATTATCAATGAATTAATGTTATGAAGGGTTGTTTCCATAATATAAAATTTTATGTGGGTGCCACGAGGGCGCCCACGGGTTATAGTTATGCGGTTAATTCATCAAATTTGAGTATATTCTGCGATTCTATCCTGTCCCAACAGAAAAATTTGCTGACAAGCGGATTTATGGAACTACGAGCATCGTCGTTTTCGATGACGAGCGTCCAACCGAAATAGTTTCGCTGAGGGCTAAACAATAATCCCACCTTAGTTTCGGCCCCGTGAAGTCTCATGAACATTTGCAATCTATCTGCTTGATCAAGAAGCATGAGGTCCACAACATCGTTAGGATCAAATGACGGCGAGGTTTTCACTTGCGTAAATTCAAGTAGAAAATCGACATATTCCTTAGTAAATTCGGATACTTTGACCCGACAGTTTTCGGGCCAGACATTAATAAAAATTTTTGCCATAGCATTGGTTTTAACGGATTTGACTTAAAGTTATATATAAAAGTATGTAGATAAACAGCAGCATGACAGTTGCCAAAGCCACTGACAAGGCAATCGGAAATCTGGTATGCCGTATAAACCTAAGCAACAGATTACAAACACATGACACCCAAATATAGCTGCCAAAAATGACTGTGAGCAAAAGAGGCATCTCGATAGAACAAGAGATAATGACGTAAGCTAAAGCGTACAGCATTATGCTGTACGCTACTGCAATCAATACAGACTTTTTCAAAAACAAATGCCTGCAAATAACACAGTATTTGGTTGATGAGTAGCGTATTGACATTTCTGTCCAACGCCGGGCAATTTCGGCATAAAGATGGCTTCCAGCTGGCCTCAGTTTCGACAGACGATAATAATGTTTCTATTCCGGATAATGAGCATAAACGAGCAATATTATCCCCAAAAATGAAAAATAAAGTATTTTCATATATTTGTTCTTTGATTAATAATTAAGGCTTTTAGGGGCCTCGTTAATAATAAATAGTTCAACAGTGGCAGTTGATGCCGATGACATCCTAAAGCTTTATTTCCAACATTTCAATGTACTCTTGATACGAGTACTCCAGTTGATGGAACTCGTTATCTAATTGCAAAGTTAATGCTAATATTCCGTAAATCCAAATTTTATCAGCCTGATTTTCAGAAATTTACCTTAGACGTTGGGGCGTGGCTGGATCTCTTAATAATTACAAATCGCCAAGGCAAGCCTGTTCA
>JAGANS010000067.1 GCA_017624155.1 Muribaculaceae bacterium
CCGCAATATCGATCTCGTCATAGTCGCCATCGGCGAAAACTTCGGTGCCTCGGTCAAGACGGTAGCGCTCCTCAAGAAAGCCGGTGTGAAGAAAATATACGCCCGTGCCATAGATCCGCTTCACGAGTCGATTCTCGAGAGCTTCAAGGTCGACCGCATCCTGCGTCCCGAGCAGCGCGCAGCCCTCGATCTCACCCACGAGATGGCTCTCGGCACAGATGTCGAGGCAATGCGGCTCACCGACGACTCTTATATCCTGAAGTTCAAAGCTCCTAAATTCCTTACCGGCCTCGATTATGCCGATCTCGCCCTCGACAAGCAGTTCGGATTGCGGCTCGTCGCCGTCACACGCCTGACCGACAAAGTAAACGTTCTCGGCATCTCTCACCCCGAGCCCACTCCGCTCAATTTCGCCGCCCCTGATACAAAAGTGGAGGAAAACGACACCTTTGTGGTATGCGGTTCCCTCCGTTCCTTTCAGGCGCTTTACCGCCGGTTAGAGAGTTAAAAACTGTAGTCGATGCAAGCGCGGTCGGCCTTGTGAGGCCCTACGATCGCGGCTGCGGCCACATGGGCCGGATGCTTGGCATACACCTCCACATCGGCCATCGTAGGCACGACAGCGGTGAGCACTACATCCCACGATTCAGACGGATTCTCGTTGATGCCGACCTCGATCGACTGCAGCGGGGCGATTACCCCGGGCAGGGCCTCAAGTGCAGCCTTGAACTTACGGGCCACCTCAAGGCGCTCATCCGGAGTACCATTGAGTTTGAATGATACGATATGCTTTACCATTTTATTGCGTATTATTTGAATAATTTGTCACTCAGCAGATTCAGAGCGCGCACCTTGTCCTCGGCACGCACCAGCACCGACACATTATAGTTACTGCCGCCATAGCTTATCATGCGCACAGGCACATCGCGCAGAGCCTCAACCGCATCCGCGCAATAGCCGCTCGACTCATGCCAGTCGAGATCGCCCACCACACATATTATCACCATGTCGCTGTCCACGCTCACCGTGGCAAAGCCCTTGAGCGTGTCGACTATATCGGCCAGATACTCGGTATTGTCGATGGTGACGGTGACACCCACCTCCGAGGTCGCCATCATATCTATAGCAGTGTGATATTTGTCAAAGGTCTCGAACACCCGGTGCAGGAAGCCGTAGGCCAGCAGCATGCGGCCGCTCTTTATCTTTATGGCCGTAATATTGTCCTTGGCCGCCACGGCCTTCACTATGCCGTCGGGCGCAAAATTGGCTATCAGCGTCCCGGGAGCCGACGGATCCATCGTATTGAGCAGCCGCACAGGTATATTATGCAGCTTGGCCGGCAGCACACAGCTCGGATGCAGTATCTTGGCACCGAAATAGGCAAGCTCGGCAGCCTCCTCAAAGTGCAGATGCCCCACCGGACGCGTATTCTCCACATAGCGCGGATCACCCGTATGCATGCCGTCAATATCGGTCCATATCTGTATCTCGTCGGCTCCGAGCACCGCCCCGATTATCGATGCGGAGTAGTCGCTGCCTCCGCGCCGCAAGTTGTCAAATCCGCCCTGACTGTTGCGGCAGATATATCCCTGGGTCAGATAGAGCCCGGCATCGGGATTCTGCTCCACAAGGCGACGCAGCCGGCTCGAAATATATTTCATGTCGGGCTCGCCATCGGCGGTGATGCGCATATAATCCAGCGCCGGCAGCATCACGCTTGTCACGCCCCGGCTCTCGAGATATATCTGCATGAGCATCGTCGACATCAGCTCGCCCTGCGCCAATATCTCTTTCTCGTCGGCCGGAGTAAAGTCGCCCTCGGCCTTCTGCGCGATAAAACTGAACACGCTGTCGAGGTATTCAGTGGCGCGCCGCTTCTCATCCTCACCGGCATACAGCCCCGACACCGTGGCCGCATACTTCTGCCTCAGCGAGTTCAGAACCTCCTGAGCACCCGGCACATTGTGCCGCGACAGATATCCCCCGATCTCGACGAGCGAATTGGTGGTGCCCGACATCGCCGACAGCACCAGCACACACCGGCCCTCGCGGCGCGCGAGAGCAGCCACATTGCGTATACGTTCGGCCGACCCTACCGAGGTTCCTCCGAATTTCAGTACTTTCATTTCGTTTCGATAAGTTTCTTGGATTCGATATTCATCACGCGGCCCGCAAAGGCATCGAGCAGCGACAGGTTGTGAGTGGCCATTATCACGGCTGTGCCGGCGGCGGCAATATCGTGGAGCTGTGCCACAATCTGCAGTCCCGTCTCGGGATCAAGATTACCCGTCGGCTCGTCGGCAAGTATCAGGTCGGGCTTGTTGAGCAGGGCGCGGGCAATCACCACTCGCTGCTGCTCGCCGCCCGACAGCTCATGCGGCATCTTGTACGACTTGTTGGCCATACCCACACGTGCCAGCGCCTGATCAACCCGCTCGGCACGCTCGGCCTTGTCCTTCCAGCCCGTAGCCTGCAGCACAAAGTCGAGATTGGCAAAGGCACTGCGGTCGGTAAGCAGCTGGAAATCCTGAAAGACGATTCCGATACGCCGGCGCAGATACGGTATCTCCTTGCGGCGTATCGTACGCAAGTCGTACTCAAATACCCGGGCTTCCCCCGATTCCACAGGCACCTCGGCATAGATGCTCTTCATCAGCGAACTCTTGCCCGAGCCCACCTTGCCTATCAGATACACGAACTGCCCCGCGTCGACCGTAAACGACACATTCTTCAGCACCACGTGCTCCTTGCGCAATATCTCTACGTTTTTATATTCGATTATCGGCATTTTATGATTCACCGCGGAGTCTGCCTCCGCATTTTGCAACAAAAGTACAAATATTTATCGAATCACCCAAGATTTGGACGCTAAAAAAGCGGGATGCACGACTATGCGACATCCCGCCTTTCTTTACTTTCTTTATATGTTTATTTCAGAGCCACCTTGTAGCCGCGGTTGCCTACGGCAATCACACCGGGGCCGCCGGGCAGATTGCGCAGCACAGCCTTGCCTTCGGCGATCACCGCCGATGCCACAGTGCGGCCGTCGAGAGCCACATATCCTACAGGTGTACCGTCGGCCATGCCTGCGGCTTCGACATATACGTCGCGCCCTACAGCCTTGACACGTATCCCGTCATCGCCGGATACTGCATCGCTGATACCGAGAGTCACGTCAAGTGGATTGGTGAACAGATACAGCTTGTCGAGGGCTGAGTTGGTCATGACGCACACAAGGTTCTCAAAATCACTGAGGAAAGTCGTAACCCCGTCGGCGAGAGTGTACTCGTCATCGACATAAAGCTGCTCACCGCTCAGCATCCCCGCTTCGTCAAACACCGGAGTGCCAATATACCATGCATAGTTGGTAGCTACATCACCTACCTTGGCCTGCGAGGACAGGTCGACCTGACCTCCCGTGCATGTCACATCAAGATTGGCCTGATCGCTGTACACATACTGTACCAGAGACTTGTCGTCGGGCGGCAGTGTGGCAAATGTAAGACGGTTGTGATCAACAAGCAGCTGCACGAGTTTTTTCGCCGGGCTTATATCAAGCTTCTCAAATTCATTATAGCTCAGCGACAGCTGCGACAGTTCGGGAGTCTTGCTCAGATCTATTTCCGACAGCTTGTTGTCGGTCAGATCGAGGAACCAAAGGGCCTTGTTGTCAAGCTTCACCTCGCCGATTTCATTGTGGCCGGCACCGACACACTGCAGGGCGGGCGATTTGGTCAGGTCGAGCGAAGTCAGACCGTTCGACGACAGCGACACCATCGACAGATTTGGATAGCGCGACAGGTCGAAGTCAGTGAATTCATTATTGTCAAGATACAGTTCTATGAGACGGTCGCTCTCCGGCAACGTTATTTCGCTCAGTCCGGCGCCGTTTACACCGAGGCATATAAGCTTCGTCAGTCTGGACCCGTCAAAGGCACTGAGTTTGGCGCCTCCCATCGAGAATACCGTGATTACATCGTCCTTATCGTATGTATATACCTTCACATTGGCTCCGGCCTGAGTTGTGGCGCTGAACAATGTATACGTCGTGGCGAGCTGATACTGCTCCAGACTGTACCCTTCACCGCTCCAGTCGATATATACGGCTGTGCCTTCCTTTTCTGCTGCCATCGACAGGCTTACAGCCTCGCCGCTGTTCACCGTGGTGAATGTGGCGACAACATTGGTGGGCATGCCTGCTGTCTCGACAACCGTGGTGCGGAACGGAGTCGTGCCGCCAAACTGCGGGAATGCAGGATTAGTCATCACGCAATAGATCTTACCGGCATCGGGATTTACAAAGCGGGCGCGGCCGTCAGTCGTCTCCACATCGCCGGCGGCTACGGGACTGCCGTCAGCCTTGAGCCAGGTATATGTAGTGCCGGTGCCGTTGACCATGCGGTTCTGAGCCGACAGATCAACACCCGGAGCCTTGGCAGGCAGAACGATGTCGGCCTGCGGGGCATAGATATAATTGACGGTAGCCGATGGAGAGAGCGGCAGCGTTGCCAGCGTAAGCAGGTTGTTCGACACATCGAGAGTCTCGAATACATTGGTGGCGGGCAGCGTTATCTCGGCAAAGTTGTTGTACGACAGGTTGACATTCTTTGTCGACGTAAAATAGGTCATATCAAGACGGTCCACCGAGTTGTGGCTGATATCGAAGTTTTCCAGATTGTCGAAATCCTTGTAGGTGAATTCCGAAATCCTGTTATTGCTCAGATTGAGCGACTTGATAGCACGTGTGTCGTTGAGGGTAACATCGGTGAGCGCGTTGTGGCTCAGATTGATGTCGGAAAGCAGATTTTTGCCGAAGAGGCCGTTGACTCCTTCAAGGCTCAGTGTGCGCAGATTGTTGCCCGACAGGTCGAGCATACGCAGGTCGCGGTTATAGCTCAGATCCACGTCATAGAGTCCGGCATTGCTCAGACGCAGCTCACGGATGCGCACTGCCTTGTCCAGACTGACCGAATTCATGGCTATACCGGCGGCGCTGAAAGCCGACAGGTCGTCGCCCTCAGGTATATAAACCACTACCGACGCCGAGCCGGTGCGCGTACCGTTGACATTCACTGCGGCAGGAATTTCCTCGCTTGTGGCGGTCTGCTCCACGAGTTCGCCGTTACCGAAATCTACATAGAACTTGCGCGGCGACGCGGCGGTGGCGCCGTACATTCCCACGCCGAAACTCAGCGGTGCGCCTTCAGATACCGATGTTACGAATCTCAGAGCCTCCGAAGGTTTGCCGGCATCTGCAGAGTTCTTTACCATAAAACGGGCAGTAGTGAGTTTGGCCTCCGGGAAAGCCGTGTTGCCAAACGAAAGATACAGCGAATCGCTGTAAGCCTTGAGGAGCCGCACCTTGCCGTCGGCATAGCTGAAATATGAGGCATCGAGCGGAGTCGACTCATTGGCAGTCATGTCGTATGCGTAAAGCACACAGTCGGTCGACGTGCCGTCGCGCAGTATCTTGTCGCTGAAATCAATCTCGCTGCCGACTACATACGAGCGTTCTGCCGGCATGGGATTCTGCTCGTAATAGTATTCGCCGAAGGTGCCGCGGGGCATAGGCAGCGTAGAGAAACCCATATTGTTGTACCTCAGGTTAAGCACACTGATATCGGGACAATTTTCTATATCTATTGCCGTCAGCAGATTCTCGGGAGCCGCTAACCATTGCAGCTTGGTGTTCTTGCTCACATCGAGCGAAGTGAGCCGGTTGCCGCCTATCGTGAGATATAGCAGTTCGGGGTTATGCGACAGATCTATATTCCTTATTTTGGAGTTGATATTGAGCGTGCCCGACTGGTGCGTGGCATACAGCTGCTGCAACAGCGGATTACCGCTCAGGTCAATCTCCGTGATACCTGAATCCTCGATATTCAGCACCCGCAGGTCAGGATTCTTTGTCACATCAAGGCTTTTGAGAGGGCAACCGTCCACCGACAGGCGAACGAGTTTCGGACACTTGGTGGGATCGAGATGATACAGGCTCTTGTTGGCATAGGCGTCAAACGACATCAGTTCCGGGAAGGTCGTGATATCGAAGTCGGGCGATATATAGTCCACAATGTCAACTTCAAGGATAGTGAGATTGGGATGGTTATCACCTACTACCAGCGGGGTTTCGGCCGTGAAGGTATTGTCGGTAAGATATATGGCCGACAGCTTGGTATACTTCGACAGGTCGAGGCGTTTAAGCTCATTGTGCTGAAGGTCAAGCACATCAAGATTGATGCAGTCGCCAAGCTCTATCCAGTCGATATAGCAGCCTTCGGCATCAAAGTAGTCGAGCAAAGACGGGTCTCCGTATATCTTCACGATGCCTTCGCTGCTCGCCTGCATGGATATGGCCGTACCCTGCACGCTACCGCTTTCGGCATCATACGTGGCCGGGGTCACCTCGTATTCGACAGGCCCGTAGCCGCAGTCGACATCAATATAAGTAGGCTCGGTAGTACCCACCACGATATGGAAACTGTTTGCTGCGCCGGTATATCCGTAGATATTGGTCTTGAAGGTAATCATCGGCGCTTCGCTTTCGGCGGCAAATGCCGGCATCATAGCCAGCATAGAGCCAAGCGCAAGTGTCAGTATTCTTTTCATTATATTTTATTTTATGATTTTACGTGAATGAATGCCGTTTACGTTCAGCACATACACACCCTTCGGCAGGTCAGAGATATCTATCGCAAGCTCGTCACCTGCCGCCTCGGACTCAAGCACACAGGCTCCGCCAAGACTGTATATGCAGGCATGCATACAGTCAGCTCCGGCAAGGAACATGGTGCAGTTGTCGCCTTCGCGTTTTACCATCAGAGCGCTGTCATCGGCCGTGATGTCGGATACCGAAGCTGAGTTGCGCCGCAGCACCTCCTTCAGGCCCGCGTATGCGTCAAACTTGCCGGCACCCCATTGCACGGGGTTTCCGGCCTCCACATCGGCATCACGCATCGATGTCGTGCTGATGATTTCCTTTATCACATCGGTCGTGAGTGTCGGGTCAGCCTCAAGCCACAGTGCGATCGAGCCGGCCACGTATGGCGTAGCCATAGATGTGCCCATTGCCGGGCACCAGTAGCTTGTGCGCCCGTCGTGAGTCACCTTGGCGTTAAGGGCGTTGTTGCGCACGCCGTTGGATGTTGACTCGGCATAGTACTTCGAGCACGACGATATGATAGCAGCACCTGGTGCGCATACATGCGGCAGAGCGCGGCCGTCGGCCAGTGTGCCGTACGATGAGAAGGCCGTCACCTTGCCGGGTGCGAATGCGCCCTGATAATTGTACATGAATCCGTCGAGAGCAGGATAATCATCACGGGTATTGTATGCGCCCACCACAATCACGTCGTTGCCGCATGCCATGTCGGAGATGGTACCGTCGGTCGAGCCGTCATCCCATCCCTCCTGGTCATAGTCGTCAAGAGCGGTGTAAAGACCGTTGCAGTATGCCTCCACATGCTGGCCCTCTTCACCCTCCACCACAAAGCCTATGATATAGTTGCCATTGGCATTGGTCTCGGCATTATCCACCGTATAATAGTCGATAAGCGCCATATATTCGCCGGTATAAGTATCTATATCCCAACCGACACCAACATAGCCGTTGAAATAACGGTTAAACGTCGCATTGACTATATCGGCAGAGGATTCTACCTGATCCGACGAGCAGTAGTACTGTGCCGCGCCCTGTTCCTGTCCGTCGATGACGGGCATATTGTCGACGATACGTTTGCGGGTCTTGTTATATACTACGCCCTTGAATTTAAATGGTTTGTCGCTGTACAGATATACCTGGCCGGAACGGGTGTCCGACTTATAGGTTGGCAGGATAAAGGTCTTGGCTTCCTTGTCCTCGGCTGTAAATGTCTTCTTGAGCGCCAACGGTATGTCGCCCTCGTTGCCGGCCGACAGCACCACGATGCACTCCTTGGCCACTTCGTCGAGGAACTGACACATCAGCGCCTTGGGATTATGACTGCCGGTGGTCGAACCTATTGACAGAGACAGCACACAAGGCTTCTGCTCCTGATAGCGGTAATCGAGTATGCGGTCGATACTCAGCGCTATCAGCATGTCGCGCAGCTCACCGCAGCCGGCCGCGATGTCGGCGCCGGTAGCCACACCGTAGTAGGGATTCTTTATCGTCTTTATCTCTGCGAGTTGGGTGTTCTGCCTCACAGCTGCATCGATGTCTCCTTTATATCCGCCGGCAAGCGTGCCCATTGTGTGGGTGCCGTGGAAGGTCTCCTCGGTGTCGGTGGTGAAGCGCCAGATGTTGTCGCGGTCATATTCCGATCCGCTCCAGCCGTCGGGCGCGGTATAGTCGATGGCGATATGCGCCAGATAGCCCAGACGCGAACTGCCGTCCTCGTTCACAAAGTTTATATGGTTGGGATCCATGCCCTGGTCGACTATACCGGCAATAACACCATTGCCGGTGTAGGGCTGATCGAGGGCTTCGCCGGCGTGCAGCTTATCCACACCCGACGCCACACGCGCAAGATCCATATTGGCGCGCATTGGTTTTGACAACTCGATTTGCTCTACTGCATCGAGAGCCGCTACCCTCACCACATCATTTGTCGGTAACGAGCACAGCAGAATGCCGCCGCGCGAAGCATTCACGGTAACACCCTCGGCCTCAAGATCGGCCTGAGTGAAGCCTGTATTGAGCTTTATGAAAGCATGTGTAATATGCGACAGGCCTGGCGCAGGAGCCGCCTTCCTCGGCGATGCGGCATTGAGCATGCCGCGCTGCTCCATCTTCTGCTGCCGCAGCATCGCCTGATCGGCGAGACTCAGTCGGGCTGTCGCCGCAGACGCTCCCACCGCAGTGATAAGTAATGTCAACAGTAGTTTTTTCATGCGATAAAGAAAGATTGGTTATGTTGTTAGTATGTTGTATGTAATATAAAAACCGTGAAACTGTCTGTCCGGCCTTACACGGCCCGACAGACAGTTTTTACAGTTTATATGTCAATAGCGGTTCACTTCACCACTACTTTCTTACCGTTGCTGATGTAAAGTCCGGCAGGCAGGCTGTTCATTTCGCCGCGTGTGCCTACCTTGACACCCTGCAGGTTGTAGACAGCCTCATTGGCTGCACCGGCCTCTACAGTGATATCGCTGATACCGTCAGTATCGCCGATGCTTACCTTGGTATCGGCTGTCACAGTGAATGTGCATACGCCGTCGGCATCGGGTGTGAGAGCCTCGCCGTTCACCTTCACTGCATCGTCGCCTGCGGCAACACTTACCTCTGTGCCGGCAAAACATTCAAAGCCTGCGGCGAGGTCGGTGACGGGCACGATGAGGTCGCGGATAACGGTAGCCTTGCAGTCGGATGCGGCATCAAAGCTTACGCTGCAACGCTCGGGTACCTTGGTGAGGAATACCTTCACTACGCTCATGTCGGGAAGCTCAAACGTGTAGTTGGCCAGATTCTCGATGGCAGGTGCGACAGCCTCGTCATTCAGATAAAGAGCATACTCGGTGCCGATTGCGCCCCACGATACATAGAAGGGGTTGTAGTTCTTGGCAAACGGGAATTCGTTGTAACCGGTCTTGAAATCGCCCACTTCCGTGCGGCTTGCGTTCATGAAGTAGAAGAAATACTGATGCGCTGTAATGTCATCGATATAAACTATTGCCTTCTGATCCATCACATACTCTGCGACTTCAAACTTCAGAGCCATACCCTCGTGTACATATATCGACTGCTGGTCTTTGTATTCATCGCCCTCGGCATCGGTTACCGATTCCAGATAATAGCCGTCCTTGAGTTCAAACGATATCATGGGGAATTCCGACTCGGCCACCTTCACGGTGTTTAGCCCTTCGCTGAGTTCTATTACATTACCCATGTAGGAATAGCCGTCATATATGGTTATACCCTCAGGATTGTTGATATCGATAGTGAATGTAAGGTCTCCGTAGGGATGAGCATCGATATGAATGGTGGCGTCATCCGATACGATGAAAGTGAATTCGTCATAGATATACTCGATATCCTGCTCTACGTCATTGACTGTTATACCATCGATCTTATAGCTCGGATCAAATACGAGCGACACCTCTGTGCCGGCCTTGCACTCAAACTTGTTATCGTTGAAGTCGAGTTCACCATCCTCGGTGTACACCTCGCTCACACAGCCGTCGGCGCCCTCGCCATAAGTCACTGTCATCACACAGTTCTTGTCCGGAAAAGCCTGATCGACAACTACCTCCATGCCTTCCCTTAGCATGATCTCGCACGAAAAGTCCGATGACATAACTGTCTCGCCGTCGACGCTCACCTTATATATGGGAGCATCCAGTGATTCTATCTCAATATACTTCTCATATTCGGGCGAGAACTTCACGGTCTGCTCGCCGTCCTGAAGCTTCACGTCGGTGCCGAGCGGCAACAGCGCGGCGTTGAGCTCGCTTGCATCGCCGTTTATGGTAAGTTTGATCGATGCGGTCTGGATCTCGCTGAGTACGGCGGTGCTTATGGTATATGTCTTGCCGTTGCTGTCATAGCCATAGATGCTGTATATGCCTCCGTAGCCCGACTTGGCAACGTTGTTATTGTCGACTACCGACAGGATGACATTGCCCTCGGTAGCCTTGACCATGATGGTTTCATACTGGCCGATCGTGAAAATGTTGAGGCCGTTGGTACATTCTGTCGGCTTGCCCGCAACCGTGACAGACACATGCATAGCATCGTCAATGTTGAGCTGAATTGTCGACTCGGTTGTCTGAGCGCTCAGGCCAATCACCGTAGTCAGCAACATTAATAATAAAGAGTAGATTTTTTTCATAAAAAATACAATTAATGATGTGGAATGAATATCAGAATATATGTCTTTTCAGACTATGGAGAGCCTCCGAATACACGGCGGCGGGGAACGAAACAGCTATTTTAATGGCGCAAAGTAACGATTTTTTTTGCTTTCGTACAAAAAATCATCTCTTTTTTTGCGATTTCACCGTCTATTTTAACGTTCAGACGTCTTTTCTCCCTTTATAAACATAATTTATGAGTTCGCGCGACTGGCCTTTGCCACGGCTGGCCTTTCCCCATGCCACCGCATGCCGCGGGCATATATGATAGCAGCGCAGACACATCGCACAGTCGTTGCCCCACACGGGCCTGCGTTCCCGCATTTCTATATTGCCCAAAGGACAGTTGTCGGCGCACACACTGCACCCGATGCAGTCGTCAGTACTGTGAAACGGCCGCGGCGACATGGCATGCCGCACAAACCACGGTCTTATCACATAGGTCTTTATCAGCGGAAAAGCTCCGCGCACCACATCCCTCGCATCGCTGCGCTCCGATATGCCGCGGGCCACAGCGGCGACACGTGCCGGCGCGGCGGCAATCTTGGCCTGCGCCACATCCACGCTGTCCACATCAAAGCCCTTCATACATACATACGTATTGGGCATACGCACCGACCATGCTCCGCAAGCCTTCCATCCGCGCCGCCCTATGGTCTTGCGCCACGTGCGGTCGGTATAGCCCGTATCATCGCCGCAGGTCATCACGGCAAAATGCTCGGCGCTGCCGGCTCCGTCTATCTCTATGCTCTTTATTATATTGCCAAGCACAGGCGGTATACCCCACGAATACACCGGGAACACCCATATCACCCTGTCATTGTCGGCACACAAGCCGTCTTTGCCGGCCGTCGGGAGGCTCACTACTCTGTCGCCAAGAATCTTCGCAAGACACCGGGCAACATACATCGAATTGCCCGTACCCGAGAATACCGCTATCATCTGATTGTTACCTGAGTAGCGCCATAACCATATTCACGGAACGACGCATCGGCCACGTCATGGCCCTTGTAGCGGTGATTTAATTCCTTGAGCAGCGCCTGTCTCAGCACACCCTCGCCCTTGCCGTGGATAAATACGATACGGCGCCCGTGATTATGCAGGTTCTGATCCATCACGCTGCGGAAGGTATCTATCTGATAGTTCAGTATGTCGGCAGGCGACAGTCCGCGCAGATCATCGAGCAGTTCTCCGGCATGGAGGTCAATCTCCAGCACAGTCAGCTCGGGTCTGGAGCTTTTGGAACGTTTTTCCACCGGTCGCGGCTTGCGGCGGTCGTCGCGCTCCTTTTCAGCCAGCGCGCGCCGCAATTCTTCAGAATTCACTTTCGCCGGCGCCACCGGGTTGTCATCCTTCATTATATCGAGAGCAAGCACCTGCTCGTCAAAGTACGGATTGCGGCCGAAGCAATGCAGCCGGGCAAACTTTGTGGCATCGAGACGCTGTTCAAATGCCACCGGCGATTTGAGCATATACACCGAGCCCTTCTTCAGGGGCAGGGCCTGCACGGCGATGCGGTCGATTTCAGGCAGATCCTCGGGAGTGAGCTCAAACAGAAATTCCTGAATCTGCGGCTCAATCAGTCCCGCAAAGCGCAATGTCCACCCCTGCGACTCATTAGGCCGCGTCGCCACAGTCACATACATCGCATAGTTTGAATCATTCACCATAAAGGCGTCAAACGATGTCTCGCTGAGCCTCTTTATATCGGCCGGAACGAAACCGAGCACCATATTGAGCTTCTCGCCCTCGGGCGTTTCCTTCACAGGCGGCAACGTGGGCGCGGGAGCGGGAACCAGGGCAGGCTCCACAGCCTTCGACGCCGCCTTCTCGGGCTGGCCGGCCTGCTGTGCCGCTGTCTTGGCACGCGTCTCCGACTTATAGAACGAATCCCCCGAAGCAACCACCACACACTCGCGTATCAGCGCCGGCGTCTCGAATCCGTCCTCGTCCACATAGGCTATCTGCCCGTCTATCCTCACCACACGGCCCCCGCCCACCGAATTAAGGAAGCGCACCGTATCTCCGATCTTCAATGCCATAATATCTTAGAGCTTATTTTAGACAACAAAGTTACACATTATATCCTCACCTTTTATTTAAGAAACTCTAATGATTGTTAAGAACGCCCTCTGTCCCTGTCCGTAAACGCTTCGTGGCTATTTCGTGCACGGAATGAAAAGTAATTGAAAATATTTTGTGGCTGTTTTGATTATTTTTTGTAACTTTGCAGCACTGTTACGCAAGTTATCAACTGATCAGATGAAAAATCTATCCAAGTACATGGCAGTCATTTGCATGACGGCGGCTATTGCCTTACCGTCCTGCACACACAAGAGCGAAGATTCGCGCCCTGTGATTGCCGTGAGCATTGAGCCACAACGTAATATTCTCCGGCAAATTGCAGGCGACAGGTTCAATATTGTTACGGTTATACCCAAAAACGAATCTCCCGAGACTTTCGAGCCCTCACCCTCCAAGCGTATGGAGATCGAAAACGCATCCATATATTTCACTACAGGCCTCTTTATATTTGAGGACAACCTCAGGCTCGCCACCGGCGACGAGTCCAAATTCATCAACACGTCCGAGGGCATCGACCTCATTTACGAGGTCAGCCACGGCGACAATCACAGCAAATTCCTCCCCACCATACCTCCCGGTACCGACGAGATAGAAGCCGACCCGCATGTCTGGCTTTCCCTGCGCAATGTGCGCCGTATAGCCGCCAACATGGCCGACTGCCTCATACAGATCGATCCCGGTCACGCCGGCGAGTACAAGGCCAATCTCCTGAAGATGAACGCCCGCCTCGACTCGCTCGACAATGTATTCGCAGCCCGCATCACCGAGGCCGGTTCGCCCGCATTCATGCTCTGGCATCCATCAATGGGATATTTCGCCCGCGACTATGGCTTGAAAATGATCACCATGGGCCATGAGAACAAGGAAGTATCCGCTACAACCCTCAAAGCCCTTATCGACTCGGCACGCACCGAGAACGCCCGGCTGTTCCTCTTCCAGAACCTTATCGACTCGCGTCAGGCCGAATCGATAAGCTCAAACACCGGTGCCCGTCTCGTTAAATTCGATCCTCTCGCATACGACTGGGAAGCCGAACTTAGCAAAGTCGTAGATGAGCTGTCACAGCAATGACATCCATTTCGGGGGCGCGTGCATTCACCACCCCGATCCGGTAGAGGTGAGGCTGCACCCCACCTCAACACCCTTGCTGCATCTCGACAACATCAACTTGACACGCGACGACCGCGTCATACTCCACGATGTAAACCTCACGGTACACCGTGGCGACTTTGTCGCCATAACAGGTCCGAACGGCGGCGGCAAGACTACATTACTGCGTATCATTCTCGGCCTGCTCAGCCCCACATCGGGCCGCGTGATATTCGACGGCCGACGTCCCGCGATAGGGTATCTGCCCCAGAAAAATACTATCGACGCGCAGTTTCCGCTCTCGGTCCGCGATGTGATTCTCTCCGGGCTGCTCGGTGTCCGCGGTCTGTCGCCCGACGAGCGCGACCGGCGTCTGCTGACCACACTCGCACGCATCGAAATGGAAGACCTCGCCGACCGTCCCATCGGACGCCTGTCGGGCGGACAACTCCAGCGTGCCCTGCTTGGCCGCGCCATAATCGCCGATCCCCAGCTGCTTGTGCTCGACGAGCCCCTCAGCTACATCGACAAACATTTCGAGGCCCACATCTATCGCCTCCTTGCCGAGATAGCTCCCCACTGCACCATTCTGCTCGTTTCGCACGAAATGACCGAGATAGCATCTATGGCCAACCGCCACCTGCTCGTCGACCGCACGGTGGCCGAGTGCAACGCCCGCCATCATTACCATCCCTCGGAATGTGACCGCGAGGCCGCATCGCTTTCCTGAAATTTACTTATCCGTTTTTTACCGTCAGAATGCCGTCGCGATCCGCAGTTGCTCCGGGTCGAGATAGCGCGTTGCCACTGCTGAGATCCGCTCAGGCGTGAGCTTTGCGATATGCTGCAGCTGCTCGGCAAAGTAATTCTCGGGCGTCCCGACCATCAGCCTTGTTATATAATGGTCAAGCGTGCCGAAAGCCGAGTCGGTGGCCGCCGCGAGTGATGTCCATGCATACAATCTCAGCCGCTCCAATTCTTCGCCCTCTGGCGGATTGGTACGCAGGCTCGTTATCTCCCTTATGCTCTCTTCGATTACCTGCTCCACATAGTTGCGGTCGCACTGCGCTCCTATCTCCATATACGCGCCCTCACGGCTGCCGAGCAATGCTGCGCTGATGCCATAAGTCAGCCCCTTGTCCTCGCGGATATTACTCATAAGACGGCTGCCGAAATACCCGCCCAGGGCCACGATGGCCAGCCGCAGATCTATATAGTCGGGATTGTCGCGTCTTATAGCCGGCATCATCATCGACACGGCCGCCTGCCGTGCCTGCGGCATGTCGACATGGGTGCGTCCGGGCGCAAGCGGGGTATATGGCTTCACGTGCATCAGGCCACGGTCGGCATACGGCAGTTCCTCCAGAAAGCCACGCACGGCATCCACCGTCGCGCTGTCAAGCGCTCCGCCGAGAAACACATGCATCCGTGCGCCGAGCATCTCATCATACAGCGCCGTTACATCATCCGGGGTGGTTGAGGTAAAGTCGTCGGGCATCGCGACGATTGCCGACGGATGCCCGGGTCCGGTCACCATGCGCCGCGCGGCGTTCGACGCCATATACGATACCTTCGAGAGCTGTATGGCCCGGTTGGCCGCAGCCTTACCGGCCACAACCGCAAGGCTGCGTTCGTTGAAGCGTGCCTCAAGGATAATATCGCGCACCACCGGCAGCAGAGCGGGGAGGCGGTGATTGAGAGCCAGCAGCTCCAGCTTGGTGAAGTGCTCATGCACATTGCCCGTGAGCCGGGCACCGTTATAGTCGACGATGTCGGCTATCTGCTCGCCGTCCATCGAGGCGGTATTCTCACGCATAGCCTCCGACATCAGGCGCTTCTGCCACGGGCGCTCCGCATCGAGAGCGCCCCCGTCTCGCGCCACCACGAGCCGCGATATCGGCTGTGTGCCGATATTCACCACATGGAAGGCAATGCCGTTGGCAAGTGTCTCCACATGCTCGGGAGCAAGCTTTATATCCGCCAGCGGACGCACTGCCGGCGCCACGCTGCGGTCAAGGGTTTTTATGCTCATTTTATCGGTCTTTATCTTCAACTACATAAATCTGTGCGGCCTCATAGCGTACCACTCTCACCGGTCGGCGGCTGTTGATAAACTCGCCTGTCGAGGTGGCATCGTATGTATTGCCCTCAATCTCCACCTTCCCCGAGGGGCGCAGCGGCGTGATACTCGTGCCGGTCTTTCCCACCAGGGCCGACGGCGCCATATCCACACCCACAAAGCCGTCCTTCACCGAAATCTCGGTGGTGAGAGTCGCCACCTTGCGGAATCTCTTCGGGCCGTGCTTCGACGTCAGCCACAGCACCGCCCCGATCGCCAGCGCCGACCCCACACACAGCGTACCGAGTGCGCTCCATACCGACGAAAAGTCGATGCCCGTCAGAGAGTCGGTATGCACCATGGCACCAAGCAGCGCGACTACGATTGCCACGATGCCTATGACACCCGCTATGCCGAAGCCGGGTATGACGAATATCTCGAGTGCAAGTGCCACGACACCTATCAGAAACAGTATCACCACCCACGGAGCGAGGGTGCCGGTAACTATCATCGGCAGGAAATACAGCACCGTGGCGACAACCGACACCGCCGCTGCAAATCCCAGCCCCGGCGTGTGCATCTCCATATACAGGCCGCCCAAGATGAGCATTATGAGTATGACGCGCACACCGGCCGAGGCAAAGAAGCCCATCATGCGGTCGGTGAAGGTGGGGGTGTATTCGGTAATAGTTGCCGCGGGCATGTCGAGTTGCTCCAGTACCCCGCGCACCGACGTTGCCGTGCCGTCGACTATACCGTTGGCCACGGCCTCTTCGGTGGTAAACGATACCGCCCGCTCGGGATTCACCATCTCGGCGGCGATGTCGGGATCGCGGCGCCAGCGCTCCACACTGTCGCCCTCGGCCACATAGCGCCCGTGCGCCGCGGCTGTCGACCGCATCACCGAGCTCCAGTAGCTCTGATATTTGGGAGGCATAGGCTCGCCCTGGCCGTTCACCACGGTGGCGGCGCCTATGCTCGACCCCGGAGCCATATAGGCCGAGTCGCAGGCCAGCACTATCAGTGCGCCGGCCGAGGCCGCGTTATGATCGACAAATGCCACGGTTGGCAGCGGACACCGCATCAGTGCCGTGCGCATCGAGTCGGCCATGTCCACGGCCCCGCCGTAGGTGTTGAGGTGCACCATCAGCAGATTGTATGGTGGCTCGGCTGTCTCGGCATCGCGGAGTGCTCCCCGCAGATGCCGCCAGGCGGTGGCATCGATTTCTTCATCAATATTGACTACCATCACCCGCTGTGCCCGCAGTGGAATCAGCGACAGCAGCATGAAGGCCGCGAGAGCAATAATTGTCTTTATATTCATCTTTTCTTTCTGAAATATGATGGTGCCAGACATACGCCGGCAAACAGATATATATAATAACTGAGTATACGCCATATCATGGCTATCACAAGCGCCGCCGACACATCCCCGATCAGATCGCCGTAGTAGTTGGTGAACAGCCACTCGCTGATGCCGCTCGCGCCGGGCGTGGGACTAATCATCAGCACCACCCACACCACAAACTGACGCCCGAACACCAGCAGGCCCGACACCGCCGGCACAAAGGCCATGAACAGCGCGTTCACCACAAAGTAGCGCGAGAACCACGACAATGTCGTAGCGCCGAACACCTGCAGCCACCAGCGGCGGCTCTGCCCCTTCACCCAGGCCGAGGTAGCCTTCATGTTGGCCGTCATGCCCTCGGCGGCAGGTTTCCAGCGGCGCAGCCAGCGCAGCCCGAACAGCCTCACCACAGCCTTCTCCACCCAGTCGGGGCGTGCCAGAATGCCCGTGAAGAGTATCGCAGTCCACACCACAATACCCGCATACACGAGCCAGAACACTATCTCTACGCCCTGCAGCAGCGGCACCGACGCAGCGTCGCCAAACAGCTCGCTGCCGGGGATTATCAGCACCAGCACCGGGCAGAACACTACAAAGAACAGCTCGTCGAGAAACAGCGTGGTCAGTGTAAGCGTCGTTGCCCGGCCCACGGTGATGCCCTCGCGGTTCAGATAAAATATCGCCAGGGCACTTCCGCCCACAGCCGAGGGGGTTATGGCCGACGTAAAGGCACACATGATGTCGACCTTGAATGCCCGCCGCCATGGCAGAGCACCGTCGGTAATGGTACGGAACCGCCAGGCGAGTCCGAAGTCGCGCCCGATCACAAATACCACCGCCAGCGCCAGACACAGCACGGTGTGCATATCAAATTGCAGCGAGTGCCATGCCGCAGGGTTGAAATCGTCGACAAACAGCCACAGCACCACACCGACGCCGATGAGCGCCGGTACGACAGCTTTAAGCAGGGTATTTCTCAGCTCGGGATTCATTTCAGCCCCTCGAGCATCGTCAGCATAGCCACTACGGGGTCGGGGGCATCGGTGATGCTTCGGCCTACAGCCACTCCATTGCATCCGCCGTCGATGGCCTCGCGGGCCTCGGCCGGTGTGAAATCGCCCTGCGCCACTATCGGAATCACAGCTCCGCTCTCGCGGGCGGCGGAGGTAAAGGCGCAGCGGTGGTCAGCGTCAAAGCCTGCCGGGAGTGTCACAAAGTCTATGTCGGCTGCCATAAGCGCCGGAATAGCCGACGCATCGGCGGTCTCGATGCCTATCACGGCCTCGGGGCCGAGTCCGTCGCGCAGACTCATTGCACTCGCGCCGGCATTGGCCGCAAGGTATTCGGCGCTGATGCGCACACCGTGCAGCCCCAGCTCACGGGCCAGTTCAGGGCGATCGTCAACGGTCAGGAATACCGAGGCCTCACGACACATATCCACTACATCGGGCGCCACCTGTGCACGCACCTCGGCATCGCTCAGCCGCGGCAGATGCAGGCTTATCCACATGCAGCCGCCCTCGATGGCCATTTGGGCAAGCTCGCCGATGGTATATCGGTCTGATTCGGTCAGTATATATTGCAGCATAACTTTTACAGTTTACAACGCAAATTTACGAATTATTTGTAACTTTGCAGAAAATTTTTCAACAAGAAAGTCAACTATGGCAAAAATCGGATCAGTTATGACCCCAGTGGGTTGCAAGGCCATGCTGCTCGGCAGCGGCGAACTTGGTAAGGAAGTGGCAATCGAACTCCAGCGCTACGGCGTCGAGGTTATCGCCTGCGACAAGTATGCCGACGCACCGGCCATGCAGGTCGCACACCGCTCTTATGTCTTCAACATGCTCAACGGCAAGGAACTTCGCGAAGCCATCATGGACGAGCGTCCCGACCATATCATACCCGAGGTCGAGGCTATCGCCACTCCCGTTCTCGTCGAGCTTGAGAAAGATGGCTTCAACGTCACTCCTACCGCCCGCGCCGCGTTCCTCACCATGAACCGCGAAGGCATCCGCCGCCTCGCCGCCGAGGAACTGGGACTGCCCACGTCGCCCTATCGCTTCGCCGATTCATACGAGGAATTCCGCGCCGCTATTGACGCCGTCGGTATTCCCTGCGTCGTCAAGCCTGTAATGAGTTCGTCGGGCCATGGACAGACCACTATAAAGAAAGCCGAAGACATCGACCGTGCCTGGCACGAGGCTCAGGAAGGCGGACGCGCCGGCGCCGGCCGCGTCATCGTCGAGGGCTTCATCGACTTCGATTACGAAATCACCCTGCTCACCGTCCGCTCGATAGCCGGCACCTGCTTCTGCGAGCCTATCGGCCATATTCAGGTCGAGGGCGACTACCGCCAGTCGTGGCAGCCTCAGCCTATGACAGCCGGTGCACTCGACAAAGCCCGCGACATCGCCCGCCGCATCACCGATGCCCTGGGCGGCTACGGCATATTTGGCGTAGAACTCTTTGTCCGCGGCGACGAGGTGATATTCAGCGAAGTATCGCCGCGTCCCCACGACACCGGCATGGTGACAATGATCTCGCAGGACCTCAGCGAATTTGCCCTCCACGCACGTGCGCTGCTCGGACTTCCCGTACCCGGCATCCGCTTCTACGGCCCATCCGCCTCGATGGCCGTGGTTGTCGAGGGCGATAC
Source organism: Muribaculaceae bacterium (assembly GCA_017624155.1). Classification (GTDB taxonomy): domain Bacteria; phylum Bacteroidota; class Bacteroidia; order Bacteroidales; family Muribaculaceae; genus CAG-873. The sequence goes on from JAGANS010000067.1 coordinate 20,071, forward strand.
AGACAAGATCGAGATGGACAACCTCGAGAACGTCCTCGCCGAGCCGGGCGTACAGCTCCGCATCTTCGGCAAGCCCGAGATTAAGGGCCACCGTCGCATGGGCGTGATACTTGCCACCGCCGACACTCTCGACGAGGCTCGTGCCAAGGCTCAGCGCGCTTATGACAAGCTCAAGGTAAACGTATTGCCACGATGAGCGCCGACATCAGCCGCATCACTCTGATGGTGCGCGTCGACGACACAGCCCGCGCCGACATCGCCCTTACCCCCGACCGAAGCTACTACCGCTTCGCCACCGACTCGTCGATCGAGGACGGCGAGCTTGCGGCAGTACCCGACTTCACAGCTGCGGCGGCAGCCATAGTCGACGCATATATGCCTCACGACGGCGAGCAGCCACTGGCCGCCGACATGCGCCTGCAGCTATTTGTCAACAACCGCCTCGCGCCCGAGGCTCCCACCGAGCAGTCACTTGCCCGCATCCTCGACACCGTCATCCCCCTCCACCCCGAATTCACATTCCTCGCCGGCTTCAAAGCCTGAGCAGAGCATAATCACAAAAAGGCCCCGCACAGTGTCGACACCACCGTGCGAGGCCTTTACTATATATGCCGGCCACCCCATCCCCCTTATAAGACTTATAAGAATTATAGGAATTATAAGTCTTATACCAATCCCCCGCCATAAAAATTCGCGTAATTGGTACCCCGCCCCAAATACGCAACGGCCGTCCCGCAAAGCTATGTACCTTTGCGGCATGAAACCCATCCGCCACCACATATACACCCGCGCCTTTCACCGCTGGTACGTCCACACCTACGGCCACGAGCGCGCCCGCGGCATGCCCCGGCTGCTCATCCTCACCCTCGAGATGATGCGCCTGCGCAGCGAATACCGCCACGTGCGGCTGCTCGTCAACGACCCCGGCTACC
>JAGANS010000068.1 GCA_017624155.1 Muribaculaceae bacterium
GAAGAACCTGTCGAGACGTTGTCGATGTGATAGTTGACGAACTGGCCTTTCTCCTTAGGACCACGCTGACGCCAAATTCTGAGATTTACGCTTATATTGTTTTCCATTGAAAATACAGTTGGATGTGGGGTTGGGGAAAAGGGTTGCGATCACGACTTGTAGTTACGGGTCTGAACCTTGATGGCCTCATACTTAAGAGGCTCCTTCAGCAGGATAGGCTTCTCGTTGTCGCCGGTGTACTTCCAGCACGACACATACATGTACTGGTCGTCGCGGCGGGCTGCCTCGCCGTCGGCGGTCTGGTACTCCTCGCGGAAGTGTGCGCCGCACGATTCGTTGCGGTTGAGGGCATCGATAGCCATCATCTTGGCGATTACAAGGAAGTCCTCGAGGCGGAGTGCCTTTTCGAGCTCAGTGTTGAGGTCGTCGGCACGGCCCACGATACGCAGGTCGGTGTAGAACTCCTTGCGCACCTCCTCGATCTCGTCAATAGCCTTGACAAGGCCCTGCAGGGTACGGCCCATGCCCACGAGGTTCCACATCACGTGGCCGAGGCGCTTATGTATTTCGTCGGGACTCTTGGTGCCCTTGATGTTCATAAGTTTTTCGATACGTGCGCGCACGCCCTTCTCGGCTTCGTCGAATTCGGGAGTGTCGGTTGTGAAGCGGGGCACCTTGATCTGATCGCTGAGGTAGTTCTGCATCGTGTAGGGGAGCACGAAGTAACCGTCGGCGAGGCCCTGCATCAGAGCAGATGCACCGAGGCGGTTTGCGCCATGATCCGAGAAGTTGCACTCGCCGATAGCGAAGAGGCCCTTGATCGAGGTCTGCAGCTCGTAGTCTACCCAGATACCACCCATGGTATAGTGGGATGCGGGGAAGATCATCATAGGTGTCTCGTAGGGGTTATCGTCCGAGATCATCTGATACATGTCGAAGAGGTTGCCGTAGCGGTCGGCTACTGCCTGACGTCCGTCGCGCTCGATGGCATACTTGAAGTCGAGGTATACGGCATTGCCTGTACCTACGCCGTAGCCGGCGTCGCAGCGTTCCTTGGCGGCACGCGATGCGATGTCACGCGGGCAGAGGTTACCGAAGGCGGGATAGCGGCGCTCCAGATAGAAGTCGCGGTCCTCGTCGGGAATGTCGGTAGGCTTTTTCTTGCCTGCGCGGATTGCTTCGGCATCCTCCTTCTTCTTGGGTACCCAGATACGGCCGTCGTTGCGGAGCGATTCCGACATAAGGGTGAGCTTCGACTGATCCTCGCCGTGTACGGGGATACATGTGGGGTGGATCTGTGTGAAGGCGAGGTTGGCCAGATAGGCACCTTTCTTGAACACCTGTACGGCAGCCGAGCCGTTGCAGCCCATAGCGTTGGTCGACAGGAAGAAAGCACGGCCATAGCCGCCGGTGGCGAGTACCACGGCGTGAGCGGCATAGCGCTCGATCTCACCGGTGATGAGGTTGCGCACGATGATACCGCGGGCGCGGCCGTCGATGATGACGATGTCGAGCATCTCGCGGCGCACGAAGGTCTTCACCTTGCCCTTCTGAATCTGACGGTTGAGCGAGGCATAGGCGCCGAGCAGCAGCTGCTGGCCGGTCTGACCCTTGGCATAGAATGTACGGCTTACCTGTGCGCCGCCAAATGAACGGTTGGCCAGCAGGCCGCCGTATTCGCGGGCGAAGGGAACGCCCTGCTCGACGCACTGGTCGATGATATTGTTGGACACTTCGGCCAGACGGTAGACGTTGGCTTCGCGCGAGCGGAAGTCACCGCCCTTCACTGTGTCGTAGAACAGACGGTAAACCGAGTCGCCGTCGTTCTGATAGTTCTTGGCTGCATTGATACCGCCCTGTGCTGCGATAGAGTGTGCGCGGCGGGGCGAGTCCTGAATGCAGAAGTTGAGTACGTTGAAACCGAGTTCACCGAGTGTCGAGGCTGCGGATGCGCCTGCGAGGCCAGTACCCACCACGATCACGTCGAGATGACGCTTGTTGGCGGGGTTCACGAGCTTCTGATGAGCCTTGTAGTTGGTCCATTTCTCAGCGATGGGCCCTTCGGGAATTTTTGAGTCTATCTGGTACTCAGGAAGTTTTGACGATTCGATGTCGGCGAAGTCCTGCATTATAGGGCTCGAATCGATCATGTCTTTAAGTTTAGCGGGATCTATCATCTTTCTGAGAAATTAATTATTCGTTATCGTTGGCTTGTTCGGCGGCTCCCTCGGCGGGATTGGCGGCGCTGGGCTGCTGAGGCTGTACGAACTGTGTGCGTTCGAGCGAGCGCTCGATATTGGCCTTGAGCATCGACATCTGACGCAGCATGTCGGTAGGCATAACATCGGGGCACTGCTTGGTGAAGGAGTCGGAGATAAGAGCGGCACGTTCTACGAACGAAGCACCATAATTGGCTATAAAGTCGCTCTCGGCCTTCTGGGCCACGATGGGATCGGGATTTTCGCCGAGGGCCTTGAAGGTCTTGTTGGCGTTGTACTGGAAGTCTTCTATAAGGTCGGTTGCCTGTTCGTCCCAGAATTCTGCGTACTGGTCCTGCAGAGCTTCATTGGTGGTATAGAAGTTATTGTGTGCCTGCACTGTGAATACGATGGCCTGTGCGGTGAAGAGTACTACCACGATTGAAGTCCACCAGCAGCCGATCTTCTTGATGCGGCTCATCCAAATGTTGTTGTTCCAGCCCACAGTGTGGAGCATCGACCAGAAGCCGTGATTCATGTGGAACCACAGTGCTACAAAGCCGATGATGTAGATGACGGGGGTGTACCACTGCGAGAAAGCCATCTGCAGGAACAGGGTACCCATGGCGGGAGAAGCAGGTACCTCGTTGAGCTGGGGCAATACGGCAAGGTCGGCATGACGGAGTTCCTGCCACTGCATCTTGGCCCAGAACTGGATCAGATGCACTGCCAGGAAGGCGAGCACCACGATACCGAGCACGAGCATGTTCTTCGATGACCATTCCACTCCGGGAGCCTTGCCCGCAATGTCATAGCGGTCGTTGCCGCGGGCCTTGTAGTTCTGCAGAGTAAGCCACACGGCATAAATAATGTGAATGATGAAGAGCAGGGCCAGGCCGGCCGAAGCCACCAGTGCATACCAGTTGGCGCCGAGGAACTCGCACACCATATTGTAGGCTGCGGGCCACGCTATAGCCACTGCATTCATCAGCACGTGAAAAGTAACAAACAGGACGAGACAGCAGCCTGTGACAGCCATCACAAACTTACGTCCTATAGATGAGCTTGTTAACCACATAGAGATGATTGTTTTAATTAGTATTGGTTTAATTGTTGATAGTCATGCCGTGAGTGGCTCCGGATATGCAGGGCCACAATTTTGCGCAAATTTAGCACAATTTAAACTTCTTTCCAAGATTTAAAGCATTTTTATTTGGAAACTTCAGCGTGTGGCCGCAAGAATTTCACGCATACCGGTCGCGGGACATCGATTCTGCGGCCGGTGGGCGCAGGCACACCGGTAGCCGGGTCTATGGCATAGATCTCCACCGCATTGGCGTCGCGGCAGGCCACAAGCATCAGGCGCCCGTCGGGGCTGATGGCAAAGTTGCGCGGATGGCCGCCCGTGGGAGTATGCCCCTTCAGCGTGAGCAGCCCCGTCGCTTCATCAACGGCAAATGTTGCTATGCCATCGTGACGTAGCCGCAGCGACACATACAGATGGCGCCCGTCGGGACTGAGATGTATGTCGCCGGCTCCATGCGCCTCCGCCGTGTCGGCCGCGATATATTGCACCGGCTCGAGCGTGTGGCCGTTGTAACGCAGCACAGTCACGCTGTCTGAAATCTCGTTGATAAGGTAGGCCATGTCACCGGCATTACTGAACACTATATGCTGCGGTCCCGAGCCCGGTCGGATAGCCACAGCCGCTGCCTCGTGAGCCGTAAGCAGGCTGTCGCCGGCGGCAAACATGTGTATACGGTCTGTACCGAGATCATTGACAAGCATGTAGCGCCCGTCGGGAGTGAAAGCTATGCAATGCGGGTGCGGTGATGCCTGTCGGCGCGCGACCGGACCATTGCCCTCGAAAGCCGCTTGCCACGTGACAGGCAGCAAGGATCCGTCTGCAGCAATCGGAAACACCGAGATCGTGCCACCGCTATAGTTGGCCGTTACGGCATAGCGGCCATCGGGGCTTATTTCCACATAACATGGGCCGCCCGAAAGCGTAGGACGGGAATTTACTATCTTCAGCCGTCCTGTTACGGAATCAGGCCGCAAGGCCGTCAGATACGAATCACTGTCACCGCGCTCGGTAACAGCGTAGACCGTTCCCGAAGGTGCCTGCGTGAAAAACGATGCATTATCCACGTCGACAGTGTAGAGCAGGCGGCCAGAGGTATCGGCTTCGTTAAAACTGAACACCCGCAGGGCGCTGTCGCCCGGCTCACAATAGCTGCCCACGAGCAGCTTCACATCATTATCGGCCTGCGATTCCCGGCTACCGGCAGAGCATCCGGCCAGCGCCACCGCGGCGCCCACAACAGTTGTCATAAGAATCTTCATAATACCGACAAAGATACATAAATTTCCGCAATCGGTCAGCAGTTTTTTACATGATTTCTCCGTCGGAATTTGCAGGTTGCCGAAATTATGATTACCTTTACGGCACCTAAATCTATTAATGAATCTATAAGGCAACCGATTATGACTATGAAAAAAACTTTTGCCGCTTTATGCATGGCGCTGTGTATGGCGCTTGTGCCCGCGACCTTGCTTGTGGGCTGCTCTTCGGGTGATGATGATCCCAAGGGTCCCGTGATAAAACCCGAACCTGATCAGCCGACCGCTCTCAACCCCGGTGTACCGTCCGACGAACCCGCCGACCCAATGGACGATGACCACATCGTGGTGGCTTACTTTACGTCCTGGTCGACCGGGACGCCCGATCCGACGCTGATGACGCACGTCAACTATGCCTTCGGCCACGTGTCTGAGTCATTTAACAATATCAAAATCGACAATCCCGACAACCTCAGGAAGGTGGCTGCGCTCAAAAACACCAATCCGAAACTGAAAGTGCTCCTGTCGCTTGGCGGCTGGGGCAGCGGAAACTTCAGCGAACTGTGCGCCGACGCGAAGCACCGCACTGACTTTGCCGCCGACTGCCTCCGTGTAATTGACGACTACGGCATCGACGGCATCGACATCGACTGGGAATATCCCGGCTCGTCGGTGGCCGGCATCTCGAGTTCGCCCGACGACCCTGCCAATTTCGTGCTTCTGCTCAAAGAGATTCGTGAAGCGATCGGTGACAGCCACCTGCTCACGCTGGCCTCGGGAGCCTCGGGCACCGGCCTGCTGTTCAAGGAACTGTTGCCATACGTCGACTATATCTGCATCATGGCCTACGACCTGGTCGACCCGCCAAAGCATCATGCCCCCCTGTTCCGGTCCAATCTACTGGCCGGATACATCACCGCATCGGAGTGCGTGGACAAGCACCTCAGCGCAGGCGCCACCGCCGACAAGCTTGTGCTGGGTGTCCCCTTCTATGGCCGCGGCTGCGACAAATATAAGAAGAACGAACCGTTCTCGGGCATAACTGTTCAGGCCGGCTGCACCGAAAAATGGGATGACACCGCCAAGGAGCCCTATATCGTCGATTCACACGGCAGTGTGGTGCTCGGATTTGAAAACGCCCGCTCCATCACATGCAAGCGCGATTATATTAAGGAGAAAGGCCTCAAGGGCATAATGTACTGGGAATATCGCTACGACGACAGCCAGAACACTCTGCGACGCGCCGCTGCCGGTATGCTCAAGGTGCGCAAATAATGGTGCCGTTTTCAAAAAAAATCGTACCTTTGCGGTGATATTCACCAATAAACATACGATTTTGCTAATGAAAAAAATCTACATTCTCTCCATCGCCCTTATCGCAGGGGCTATGACGGTATCGGCAGCGCCCCGCCACGAATCGGTGGCCGGCCGCGTAATCAGGCATGCAAGTGCCAAGGCCGACAAAGCACGCTCCGACGAGTTGTGGTGCCCCGCTCAGCAGCAGCTGTACACGTGGGACGACGGCGACTGGGTTCTCGCAGAAACCAACCGTCTTACCTACAACAGCAAGGGCCTTATAACCGAGGACATCACCGTCGAGAGCGACAACCCCGGCGCATCCCGCACCATCTACACCTACAACGACAACGGCAACTGGACATCGAGGGTCATGCAATACTCCTCCGATATGGCTGACTACCGCAATTCGATGAAGACCGAGCGCGAATTTGACGCTGTCGTCCCGAGCTTCGTCACAGCCACGTACGGCTACAACTGGCTGAACTACGAGTGGCAGCAGACCGGCAACAACTGGGAGCGTGAAGTGACCCGCAACGCCGACGGCAACGTCACCAAGGTTGAGCGCCGTGTGCTCTATCAGGGCATCTTCGACCCCACACAGCGCTTCATGGCCGAATACGGCACAGACGGTAAGGTGTCGCGCATGTGGAGCGAAGAACTCACCAGCGACGGGTTCAACCTATATTGGGAGGAAGGCGATGTATACACAGATATTGTATGGGATCGCACCGACGGACAGATCTTCTCGGCAGAAGATATAATGTACGGAGCCAACCGCATATCTTCGGCCCGTGTTACAAGCGAGGGTGACGAGCTTACGCTTACGGTGGAATATCCCGACGAGCTTGGCTCGTACAAGGGTGTCATATCGGGCAGTATCGATGGCGCAGAGGTGACATCGGTAATCGAGCATACCGTACTCGACAGCTACGGCAGCTACGAAGAGGTTATCACCGAAACATACAGCTATGACGGCATTACCGAAAGCATGGTGCAGACAAACAAATATCTCACCGATGACTCGGGCCTCGACATGCTGGTATATGCATCCGAGACATACGAAGGCGAGGAGGAGATATATGAGTGGGCCAAGGCCGAGCTTATCCGCGATTCGGAAGGCCGCCCCGCCGAGTATATCCAGCAGATGTACGACTACGATAGCGGCGAGTTTGAGAACAGCATGCGCATCGTATTCAGCGATTATATCGACGCAGCCGGCGTAGGGTCGGCGATAGTCGACGACACCGATGCACCCGTGCAGCTCTACGACCTTCGCGGCGTACCCGTCCATGGCGATGCCGCACCGGGCATCTACATAAGCCGTCAAGGCGACAAGGTAAGTAAGGTGATGATAAAATAAACGCCTGCAAATAGTATCAGAGCCCGCGGTTACCAGATGGCAACCGCGGGCTCCTTTCATTCAATCATCATCGTCATCATCATGGTGATGGTGGTGCTTGTGGTGCTTGGGCTTATGATGCTTTTTGTGTTTCTTATACTTTTTATGTTTGTGACTGTGGCCGTAGTCATCGAAGTCATAACCCCATTCATGATCGATGCCTGCATGAGTGCGGATCGAGCCGCACGACGGCAACATTATGGCCATCAACAGGCACAGTAGGACAGACAGCCGTGCGGAATTTCTCTTTTTCATAGAATCAGGCACCGGATTAAGCGGATGTTATATAAAACTGCGGAAAGTCCCTTTATAGTTCGTCCATATCAAGAGCGATATAGTGCTGGTAGGGATGGTCGCATGCCGGACATTCCTCGGGTGGCGTAGTTCCTTCGTACACATATCCGCATACCAGACACTGCCACTTTATGGGCTTGTCGCGCTTCCATACCGTACCGTCCTTCACCTGCTTCAGATAAGCTTTGAAGCGGGCCTCGTGGCGTGCTTCTATCTCGGCGATGGCGCGGAAGTGCCCGGCGATTTCGGGAAATCCCTCTTCATCGGCCACTTTGGCAAAGCCGGTGTAGAGATCGACGCCCTCGGCGCGTTCCTCGGCGGCAGCTGTGGCAAGATTCTCGGCGGTGGTGCCTATGACACCGGCGTCGGCGGCCACAGGTACGGTGATGGTGCCGCCTTCCAGAAACTTGAAGTACACCTTAGAGTGCCGGAGCTCGTTGGCAGCGGTGTTGCGAAAAATCTCACCGATCGGGAAATATTCCTCCTTGTCGGCCTGGGCGGCATAAAATGTATAGCGGGTATATGCCGATGATTCGGCGAGATAAGATATTACAAGGTTCTGCTCGGTTTTGGTTCCCTTGATGCTTTTCGTTGTTGCAGCCATTTCTATGTATTTTAAAATATGTTAGTTAAAATACAACATACCGCCGTGATAAAAAGTTTGTCATTCGGCTTAAAAATCGTAAATTTGCATTCACATTTCTCATCATCACCATGATAACATTCCTTGTATGTCTGGCGGCCCTCGTCACCGCCTATTTCACCTACGGCAAATACCTCGAACGGCTCGCCGACACCGATCCGGCGCGCCCCACACCGGCCAGGCGCATGGCCGACGGCATCGATTATATCGAGATGCCCCGCTGGCGCGTATTCCTGATACAACTGCTCAACATCGCCGGCACCGGTCCCATATTCGGCGCCATCCTGGGCGCATGTTTCGGCCCGGTGGCATTCTTGTGGATCACCCTCGGCGGCATATTCTTCGGCGCCATGCACGACTATCTGTCGGGCATGATGATAGTGCGGGCCGACGGCCGCTCGCTCCCCGAGGTCATCGGCCAATATCTCGGCGGCGGAGTGCGCTCGGCCGTTCGATGGTTCTCGATCGTGCTGCTCATCCTTGTAGGCGCCGTGTTCATCACCAGCCCCGCGCAGCTGCTCACCTCGCTGGTAAGCGGCGTCAGCCAGGCCGGCTGGGTGTGGATCATACTCGCCTACTATGTGCTCGCCACCGTGCTGCCCGTCGACAAGATCATCGGCAAGTGCTACCCGGTATTCGGCGTCGCCCTCGTCGCCATGGCTCTCGGCCTGCTCGGAGTGATACTCTTCGGCGATTACAGCGTACCCGAAATGTCGTTCCACAACTATCAGACCAATCCCGAGGCCTTCCCCATCATCCCCACACTGTTCATCACCATCGCCTGCGGCGCAATATCAGGCTTCCACGCCACACAGTCGCCCATGATGGCACGCTGTGTGGGCAACGAGAGCCAGTGCCGCTCCATATTTTATGGCTCAATGATATCCGAAAGCATCATCGCCCTGATATGGGCCGCCGTTGCAATGGCATTCTTCGGCGGAGCCACCGGACTCAACGAATCCCTCGCCGCCAACGGCAACAATCCCGCCTGGGCCGTCGACGTCATATCCCGCACAACCCTCGGCCACATCGGAGCCATCCTCGCTATCCTCGGCGTGGTGGCCGCCCCCATCACTTCGGGCGACACCGCCTTCCGCTCGGCCCGCCTCATCATCTCCGACATGTTCAAGATCGACCAGAAGCCCTTGTGGAAACGCTTTGCCGTGTGCCTGCCACTCTTTGCCGTCGGCTTCGTGCTCACCCAGGTCGACTTCGCCATCATCTGGCGCTACTTCGCGTGGAGCAACCAGGCCCTGGCCGTAGTCACCCTGTGGGCCATCTTCGTATGGCTGCGCCGCCGCGGCAAGAACATGTGGGTAGCCCTCATCCCGGCCCTGTGCATGACCTACATCATCACCTCCTACGTATTCATCTCAGGCCAGTTCATCGGCATGGGCCCCGTCACCGTGGCCTACGCCGGTGCCGCCGTCCTCACCGCCGGCATCGCCGCCCTCGCCTTCCGCACGAAGTAAAGTGCGTTAATAAACAGTCAAAGACCCCGCAATCGTGAGAAAACCCCAGGAGAATCCTGGAGAAGAGCCTAACAGCCACCGGAATAAGTCTCGGAGAGACGTCTCGTGATACCGGCATCGCCACCGCTATATTATTCGCGTAATTGGTAACACACCCCAAATACGCACCACTCTCCCCGCAAAGCTATGTACCTTTGCGGCATGAAACCCATCCGCCACCACATATACACCCGCGCCTTCCACCGCTGGTACGTCCACACCTACGGCCACGAGCGCGCCCGCGGCATGCCCCGGCTGCTCATCCTCA
>JAGANS010000069.1 GCA_017624155.1 Muribaculaceae bacterium
ACGGGGTACAAAAGGTGTACTTTTTGAGAAAATCGCCCCATTTGCAGGCAAACCACGGAAAAACAGCATCTTGCTAATCCGTTTATTTGCTTGTATTTAATTTTATCCCCGTTTTTCCCGTTTTATATCGCGGAGAATTACTAATTATATATCGATTTTCATTAAATTTGCACAAAAAATGAAAAGAATACCGAAATATATGCTTGTGGCGGCCACACTCCTGTGGATGTGGTTTGCAACATCGTGCGGCGGTGGTGCGGGGAAGGCTCCGGTCACTGCCGGAGACACCATAACCACGCATGCGAGGCTGCTGACGGTGGTACGCGGCGACGGCTACACCTATGCCGAGGTGCGCTCGCCGTGGAGCGATTCGGTGCCGCTCGGGCGTTATACGATAGTTGATTCGGGCAGCGACGCTGACGCGTTGCCGGGCACGACGCTGATCCGGCGACCGCTGCGCCGGTCGGTGGTGTTTGCCTCGGTGCATACGGCACCGATTGCCGAACTCGGTTCGCTCGACGGCATTGCGGCCGTTGCCGACGGTCAATATTTTACGCCCGGTGATACCATAGCCGGGCTGCTTGCCTCGGGGCGTATAGCCGACGTGGGATCGAGCATGTCGCCGTCGCTCGAGAAGGTCATAGATCTCGAGCCCGACGCAGTGCTGCTGTCTCCGTATGAGAACGGTAACGCCGGCGGCCTCGACCGCGCGGGCGCACCTATAATATATATGGCCGATTATCTTGAGGCCGACGCGTTGAGCCGTGCTGAGTGGCTGTTGCTGCTTGGCGAGCTCTATGGCCGCACCGCCGAGGCAGATTCGATGTATGCCGCGACCGTTGCCGCCTATGAGAGCCTCAAGGCCCGCGTGGCCGATGTGGAGCGTCGGCCGACGGTGTTTACCGAAAAGCCTTATTCGGGTGTATGGTATGTACCCGGGGGCCGCAGCTATGCGGCCGGGATGCTGGCCGATGCCGGCGCCCGCTATGTGTGGGCCGATGACGAGAGCAGCGGCTCGCTGCCGCTTGATGAGGCAGCTGTGATCGACCGGGCGGCGGATGCCGATTACTGGCTCATAAAGGCGGCTGTTGATACGAAGCCCGGGACACTTGCCGCAGAGCTGCCGCATGCGCGGGCCTTCAGGGCCTTTCCCGGCGGAGTGTATTATTGCAATACGGTGAAGCGTCCGTTTTTCAATGCCGTGGCCTTCCATCCCGAGCGAGTACTGGCCGATTATGTGCGAATATTTCACCCCGAAGTGATGGACGGCGACACCACCCTTCAGTTTTTCACGCCTCTGAAATGAACACAGACAGCCGCCCGCGGCGCGCGACAGCCGTATACGTGCTTGCAGCCCTTGCCTGCATCCTGACCTTTGCCGGCTGCCTGGCGTGCGGTACAGTCGACATACCGGTGTCGGACGTATGGAATGTTCTTGCCGGCGGCGAGGCCTCCAAGCCGTCGTGGACATATATAGTGGCGCAGACCCGTGTGCCGGCGGCGTTCACCGCGTTGCTGGCCGGAGCCGCACTGGCGGTATCAGGATTGTTGCTGCAGACGACATTCGACAATCCTCTGGCGGGGCCGTCGATTCTCGGTATCTCCACCGGCTCGAGTCTGGGAGTGGCGATAGTGATGCTTGCCCTCGGGAGTACTCTCGGTGTGTGGGGCCATGCGGCGGTCCTTGCCGGGGCTCTTGCGGGAGCGTTGGCCGTGATGGCGGTGCTGCTGTCGCTGTCTACCTTGCTGCGGTCGGCCACGATGCTGCTGATAGCCGGCATATTGATAGGTTATCTGGCGTCATCGGCCATATCGCTGCTCAATTTTTTTGCCACCCGCGAGGGCGTCCATGCTTATGTTATATGGGGCATGGGCAGTTTTGGCGGAGTCACCAATGATGTGCTGCCGCTGTTTGCCCTGCTTGTGATATTACTCATTGCTGTGGCCTGTGCGTATGTAAAACCGCTAAACGCACTGCTGCTGGGCACACGGTATGCCGAGTCGGCGGGCGTGAATATAAAGGCCACGCGCAACGGCATACTGCTGCTGTCGGGGGCGCTGACGGCGGTTGTCACGGCATGGTGCGGCCCGATAGGCTTCATAGGGCTGGTAGTGCCGCATGTGGCGAGGCTGGCGTTGCAGACGTCGAATCACCGCACGCTGTTGCCTGCCACGGCGCTGTGCGGGGCTGCCACGGGGGCGTTGTGCCAATGGCTGAGTGTGGCGCCCGGAGCACGTGGAATCATACCGGTCAATGCGATAACCCCGTTGGTGGGCGTGCCGATAATCATATATATAATAGTGCGCAGGCGCTCGATATTCTATTTCAACTGATGTCACTTACAGCAATCAATCTTACAGCGGGATATGGCCGGCATGCCGTGGTAGCCGAGGTAAATGCGACATTACCCGAGGGCAGCACAACCGTGCTGATCGGGGCCAACGGCAGCGGCAAGTCTACTCTGTTGCGCACGCTCACAGGGGCGCAAGCCGCGTTGGCTGGCCGCGTGGAGCTTGACGGTCGCGAGATCAATGCGTACAAGCCCAGTCAGTTGGCCCGGAAACTGAGCCTCGTGCTGACCGACCGCACCGGTGGCGGCGGCCTGCGTGTCGACGAGCTTGTGGGTATCGGACGTCATCCATATTCGGGCTTCCTGGGCCGGATGTCGGCGGCGGACCGCGAAGCCGTTGAGCGGGCGATCTGCCTGGTGGGCCTCGGGCATAAGTCGGCGGAGTTTGTGGCGTCGCTGAGCGACGGCGAGCGTCAGAAGGCCATGATCGCGCGAGCGCTGGCGCAGTCGACGGAGTTGATGGTGCTCGACGAGCCGACGTCGTTTCTTGATGTGGCTGCCCGCTTTGAGATTACAGATCTGCTGAGTATGCTGAGCCGCGAGGAGGGCAAGACGATATTGCTGTCGACCCATGATACTGCGGCGGCGCTTGCGGCGGCCGACAATGTGTGGGCATTATGCGGCGGCCGCGTGTATGCCGGCAGTGTGGATGAGCTGCGCGAAGGCGGCGTCCTCGACCGCGTGTATCCCGGCATGAGATATGATGCGGCGGCCAAAGACTTTAGGAGAATGTTGAATGTTGAAGGACAGGCATAGCGACTTCAACATTCCATGAATAGAGGCAGCGTCAGCGGTCGGGGGCGTGCGAAGCCCGCCGGTTTACTCGTAGCCGCGTCCACCGGAGCCGCAGGCGGAGGTGCACGCGGATCGAAGCCCCCATCCGTGAAAGGCGCCCGCAGGCCGCCGATTATATCAACGGCGCATTGGCATCGTGGCTCAAATCGGCGACCTACGGGAGCCCACTGCGCACAGTTTAGGGTTGAAGGTTGAATTATAGGTCGTCGTTCTTTTTGAGGACGCGCTGGAAGTAGTAGACGTCGGTGTAGCCGCACATCTCGGCTATGTCGGCCATCGAGAGATTGTGATCGGCGGCGGTGGCCATGAGTTCGCGGGCGCGCTTCATGCGGGCGCGTGTGAGCAACTGTGCGGCCGATATGCCGAGCTGAGAGCGCAGACGGCGGTTGAGCGTAGAGCGGCTTGCGGCGGCGGCAAGTGCCATTGCGTCGACATTAGCTTCGGGATTGGAAATGTTGTCCTCGATATATTTGCGGACACGGTCGAGGAAAGCGTTGTCCTCGGGTCGGGTGCGTGGCTCGGCGGCGATGGTACTGCCGGCCGAGGCCTCGCGATCGCCGATGAGAGCCATGTATCGTGCAAGCAGTTCGCGCTGGCGGCGATGAAGATCCGAAATGTGGAAGAAAGTGTAGATGATGCCGGTAATGAAGGCGATGATCAGCAGTATGAATATGGTGCGGGCCCATACAGTTTCGTACCAGTGCGGGGCGATGTCGATAACAAGGCTGCGGGCGTTCTCGACAAGGCGTCCGAAGCGGTCGGTGGATTGTACGTCGAGCACGTGCTGCCCGGGCGACATATTGAACAGGGACACACTGCGCGACGGGGCGAATGGTGTCCATGGTGAGCCGTCGATGCGGCTGCGGTAGCGTATGTCGGTATTGTCGACATAGTCTATTGCGGCGAAGCCGACGGTGATGTTGCGACTCTCCTTGTCGAGACTGACGGCTGTGCGCGGCACGAGGCAGAATTTTGCATCGGCACCGTTGACGGCCAGGGTGGTGAATACGAGCGGCGGCACGTATCCGCGGGAGTGGATATTGTGGGATGTGGCGCGGAAAGCACCTTCCTCGGCGCCGAAAAGCCAAGAACCGTCGGGAAGACGCAGGGGTGTGGCTTCGCCGAAACGGCAGGTATCGTTCCAGAATGTGCGGCTGAGATTGGTGGCGCTGCCGTCGGCGGGATTGAAGGCTGTGACATTGTCGTTGCCGACAATCATCAGCAGTGTGTCGGAGTCGAGCTTCATGGCTTTTATCACATCATCCTTGAGCGAGGATGTGCGGGTGTTGATATGCCTGAAGCGGGGATTGTCGCCCATGAGTTCTGTCTCGGAAATGACATTTATACCCGAGCTTTCGGTGGCGATATATATGTTGCCGTGCGAATCCTGAGCCACACACATTGTGGAATTGCTCGACAGGCCGTCGGGGTCGGTGCTGTCGCGGCGGATACGGCGAAAAGATGTGCGGGTGTAGTCATTGTCGTCGATGTGTCCGACAAGCAGACCGTCGGTTGTGGCGGCCACTATGTTGGACGAAGGCGTGATAACGAGCTGCCTCACCTTGCCGCCGGAGAAGGGCGCGGAAAGCGAGGGCCGGGGAGCCTGCGGGTCGGGGCAGCAACGGATACCGTTGCCGAACGTCGCTATCCACAGCCTGCCGCGGGCATCCTCCCTGATATCATATACGGCATCGGAGCAGATGCTCTTGTCGCCGAGTCTCATCAGGGCGCCGGGCTTGCATCCGACCCATATATCGCCCGAACTCGTGCGGAATAGAACATAAGGAGCGACGGGCAGGCGCATGCGGCTGATCACCGAGCCGTCGGCACCGACAGTGATGATGCAACTGTCGCGACGTGTACCGACAAGCAGTTTACCATCGGGGGCATCCAAAAAAGCACGCGGGTGCAGAGCCGCTGTGCTCTGAATCACCGAGGCCGGATGATGGGTAGCCTCGAGTTTGTGCAGATAGCGGTTGTCGGCGGTCCATCGGTTTCCCTGTCGGTCGGTAAGGCCCTCCCAGGTTTTTATCATGAACCTGAGGGCAGAATCGCACCGCTGTGGCGTGATGTTTCTGAACCGGAAATCAGAGAGCGAGAATTCATACACATCGTTGTCGGTGCGGCACAGAATATCGCCACCGGCCGAGAGAGCGATGCTGAGGATGCGGTCGGAGCTGATGGCGGCGCTGTCGCCCGGCTCGATGTTTATGCGGTGGAAGTCGTAGCCGTCGTAGCAGTGCATGCCGGCCCAAGTGGCAAACCACAGCAGGCCGTAACGGTCCTGAACAGCACCTCCGATGATCGTGCTCGACAGGCCGTTGCCGAATCCATACGACTGCAGCCTGCCGTCCCCGGCACGCGAGGGCATACATGTCATGGCAAAGATGATGAGTAAGGCTACTAAACGAAGGCACATGATGATGCGGTGAACGATATTCCACCCAAAATTAATAAAAAATCTCCATAACCGATGTATTTGAACTGAAATTTATGTTAGTTGCACCGAAATTTCAAGGCAGAGTATATAACAGGAAGTAATTTTGCGGACAGAAACCAAACTTTTAAATCACAACAATGAAAACACTGAAAACCCTATTGCTGGCGGCTGCTTGGACAGCCGGCGCCCTTGCCGGAGCGGCCGCCGAGCAGACGACAGTGGCCCACTGGGAATTCACCACGGGATATGACGAGGCCAAGGAAGGCACGACCGCGGTGTATACACCCAACGAGGACGGCTGGGCTGCATCGGCCAACCGCAGATGGACCGAACTGCAACCTTACTTCCTGCCTAACAGCTGTGCTATGGACGCGGCGGAATGTAAGGTGACGTTGCATACGAGCGACGGTAAATGGCAGCTGACATCGAGCGGATCTAATCCGAGCTATCTGCTGCGACTGAACACAGCGTCGACCAACAAGTTCACGGCCAAGACCGACTATGCGGACGCAGCTAAGCATGACCAGTATTTTGAGGTGGCAATGCCGACAACAAATTTGAGCAACGTGAAGCTGAACTTTGCCATCGGCGACGGCTCGAGTTCGGCAACGACATTCGGCGTAGTATATTCGACCGACGGCGGCAGCACATGGACTGTGCTCGACGACTACAAGGCTGCAAGCCACTGGAACTCGTACAACGACGCTACCTATGCGCTTGATGCCGACAACAAGGAGAGCCTGATCGTGCGTATGCTGATACAGAGCGCCACCAAGACCAGCAACTACAACCTTAAATATCTCAACGTCCTCGCCGATGACTTTCAGGCACCCGAACTCGTGAGCATAGTGCCGGCCGACGGCGAGACTGACGTGATAACGACGGGCAAGGTGGTGATGCGGTTCAGCGAGAGCGTGAATCTGTATGGCGATGCCTCGGCCACGCTTACCAATACGGCGAGCGGCACTGTAAAGACGCTCGTGCCGACCGTAAACGGCAACAAGGTGACATATGCCTACGAGGATCTTGACCTGAGCACACGGTATACATTCGCCGTCGCATCGCGGGTGTTTGCCGACATGGCCGGTAACATTGACAGAGACAAGACCTACAGCAGCACATTTACCACCTCGTCGGAGCGTCCCGTACCGCCGCCTGTGCCCGACAGCAAGAACCGGCTGTGGTATCATCGTCCGGCTGCCTACTGGGAAGAGGCCCTTCCGCTGGGCAACGGGCGCCTGGGCGCGATGGTGAGCGGCGGTGTGGCGGTCGATACCATTCAGCTCAACGAGGATACATTCTGGGGCCAGTCGCCCAATGCCAATTATAATTCTGAAGCCAAGGGCGTGCTGGCCCGTGTGCGCGAACTCGTATTTAATAAAGAGTATGCGGCCGCGCAGAAACTGGCAATCCCGGCATGGATGTCGAAAGGCTCGCATGGTGCTCAATATCAGGGCGCCGGATGTGTGTTGGTGGACTTTCCCGGACACCGCTTCAACGACGAGGAGGCAGGTGCCACCGATGACGCCCGCGACGCACAGGCCTATCTGCGCGACCTCGACCTGGCCAAGGCTGTGGCTACCACATCTTATATAGTGAACGGTGTGACGTATACCCGCGAGATCTTCACCTCGCTGACCGATGACGTGACAATAATGCGCATCACGGCTTCGGAACCGGGCAAGCTCGATTTCAAAGTATGCTATGCCGCTCCTGTGAAGACTAATATGGCCAAGCTCGGCGTGAACGAGATCACCGCCGACGGCATGATAAAGGCTTCGCTTGTACCGGCAAAGACCCAGACCGAGAATGTCGACAACAAGCTCAACTGCTTCACATTCATCAAGGTGATTAACGAAGGGGGCATACAGAGCACGGGCAAGCGGAATATCATGCAGCAAGGTATCGTGGCCGGTAACGATTCGGCTCCGATGATAATGGTTGAAGGCGCTACCGGTGCTGTGATCGTGATCTCGGCGGCCACCAATTTCGAGCGCTACGACGACATAAGCGGCGACGCCGAGGCAAAGGCTCTGGCACACCTGAACGCCTGGCTCGACAAGGGTGCGGACTATGAAGCCGCATATGCGGCGCATACACAGAAGTATGGCGAACAGTTTGGCCGTGTGAGTCTTGACCTCGGTCAGAATCCCGAGCGCGACGACAAGGACACAGAACAGCGAATCAAGGATTTCAACAAGAATACCAACGACCCGGTGCTTGTAGCCAACTACTTTCAGTTTGGCCGCTATCTGCTCATCAGCTCGTCGCAACCGGGCACTCAGCCTGCCAACCTGCAGGGCCTGTGGAATCCCAACGCCCGTCAATATCCGGCATGGGACTCGAAGTATACCACAAACATCAATGTAGAAATGAACTACTGGCCGGCTGAGGTGACAAACCTCACCGAATGTCACGAGCCCTTTATCGACATGGTGAAAGATGTGTCGGTAACCGGCGCCCGTACGGCATCCGAGATGTATGGCGCACGCGGCTGGGTACTCCATCACAATACCGACCTGTGGCGTACCACCGGTGCTGTCGACAACGGTCCGGTAGGCATCTGGCCGACATGCAACGCATGGTTCTGCTCGCATCTGTGGGAGAAGTATCTCTTCTCGGGCGACAAGGAATACCTGCGCCGGATATATCCTGTGCTGAAGGGTTGCGCCGAGTTCTTCCAGGACTTCCTTGTCGAGGATCCCAATACCGGCTACATGGTGGTATGTCCGTCCAATTCGCCGGAGAATCATCCGGGCATGGAAAAATATGTGAATGACGCCGGCAAGGAAATGAATGTGGCAATGTTTGGCGGCGTGGCTATGGACAACCAGATGGTGTATGATGTGCTGAAGAATACAGCCGAGGCCACACGCATACTTGGTGAGGACAGCGGGTTTGCCGATGCTCTCGACGCCCTCAAGGCACAGCTCACACCTTATAAGATTGGTAAATACGGCCAGGTGCAGGAATGGCAGGAGGACTGGGACCGCGAAAATTCATCGCACCGCCATCTGTCGCATCTGTGGGGCGCGTTCCCCGGCAATCAGGTGTCGCCGTATGAGAACACCACTCTGTTCCAGGCAGCACACAAGTCGCTGGTAGGCCGCGGCGATGCCGCCCGCGGCTGGTCGATGGGCTGGAAGGTGTGTCTTTGGGCACGCATGCTCGACGGGGATCATGCCCTGTCAATTATCAAGAATCAGCTGCGTCTCGTGTCGCCAAACATCACGTCGAGCGATCCCAACGGCGGCACATACGCCAATATGTTTGACTCGCACGCTCCGTTCCAGATCGACGGCAACTTTGGTTGCTGTGCCGGTATCGCCGAGATGCTGTTGCAATCGCACGGCGGCAATGTGCATCTGTTGCCGGCGCTGCCTGCACAGTGGGCCGAGGGCAGTGTGAGCGGTCTGCGTGCACGTGGCGGATTTGAGATAGTGGAACTGAGCTGGCGCGACGGCTTTGTCGACCGGGCAATCATCCGATCGACCGTAGGCGGCAACCTGCGTCTGCGCTCCAATGCGGCTCTGACAAGTGCCGACGGCCACGCTCTCTCAGCTGCCGAGGGAAAGAATCCCAACGCGATATGCACCGAGTACAACATGCCTGATCCGATTGTGGCCGATATGAGCAAAATCCCCGACACCGTATTGCCCGAAACGTATGTATATGACATACCCACAGAGCCGGGTCAGGAGATCGAACTGGTGAGGAAGACCTCGATGATCGACGACATCATAGCCGGTGAACCGGTCAAGGCTGAGGATACTGCCGCATACGACATCCTCGGCCGCCGCGTCGACGACAGCTACAAAGGCTTCGTGATCAGCGGAGGAAAGAAGATCGTAAGAAGGTAGAATGTAGAATGTTGAATGTTGAATGTTGAATTGGCGACCGCGCCGGTTCAACATTCAGCTTCACATTTCATTTATATTTATTTATATTTATTGTAAGCGGCGGCGAGGCGTTTGTGATAGCCTCGGGCTGCGTAACTCGGACCGTTGTAGCCTCGGGCGAAGGCGGTCCAGTTTTTCTTTTTAAGGGCCGGCAGCAGTCCGGCGCGCGATATGAATTCGGCAAAGAGGTCGAGCTGGTCGCGCTCGGAGCGCGACATGAGTCTGTAAAATTCCTGCGGCGATGATGTGCCGCATTGACGCCAGTTGAATCCGCCTATCTGGAACATCCCCCAGAATGTCCCTTCGATGGCAGATACGGAGTCGATGTCCATAGCCTGATCGAGGCGTGCCTGCACGGCGGCTTGCTGTGATCCGTATTTTGAAATATTTGGCCGGGCGAACACGGCGGGATGTGTCTTGGTATATTTCGACAGATTAATATTGTGCCTTGCGGCCATCTTGCGGTAGACCGGAAGGTCGAAATTTATGATGGGTTTACCTTCGTCCCAGAATCCGCGGTGGCTTTTTCCTGCCTCGATCTCCACGACGGCTTTCATGGCTGCTACCTCGACACCAAGTTGTGCGGCCACCTCCTCGTAGTCGCGCTGCTGCAGGGGGCCGCTGCGCACGCTGTCGGGCATGTTGAAAGTAAGGCGTACGGTATCGCCTCCGATGACGAATATCTGTCGGTCGGGGTCGAGGTAGTGTATTGAGTCGGGCGGCGACATCACAATCTGCGATTCGGCGGATGCTCTGCCGCATGTGATCCAGGCAGCCGTCGCGGCTGTGAGTGCCCATGTGAGGATTCTTTTCATCGGGAGAAAGGGTATGAATTTCGGTTAGAGGAAAGAAGCACAGCCCCCGTGCCATGACGGGGGCTATGCTGTAGGTGGGTTAATGTCAGGCTTTGAGGTCGGCGACCTTCTCGAGGGTGCGTGTGAGCTGCCCCCAGAAGCGCTCGACGGCGGGGATGTACATGCGTTCGCTGGGCGAGTGTACACCCTGGAGTGTCGGACCGAATGATACCATGTCGAGGTGGGGAAGTTTTTCTTTGAACAGACCGCATTCGAGTCCGGCGTGGATTGCCTTGATGGCGGGCTTCACACCGTAAAGTTCCTCATAGGCGTCGGAGGCGAGGTGCATGATTGTGGAGTTCATGTTGGGCTTCCAGCCGGGATATCCGTCGCCGTGGGTGACTGTTGCGCCCGCGAGATTGAAGAGTGCTTCGACCTGATGGGCGATGTCCCACTTGCGCGACTCAACGGACGAGCGCTGCGAGGTGGTGACGAGTATGCCGTTGTCGGGCTGCATCTTGACGGATGCGAGGTTGGTGGAGGTCTCTACGAGGCCCTCGAGGTCACGGCTCATCGAGATGACGCCGTGAGGTGCGCTGTACAGAGCGGCGATAAGGTGATGGGCTGTTGTGGAGTCGACGCAGAAGTCGGGACGGTCGACCGATTCGATGGTGAGTTCGAGTGTGGGTTCGAGACCTTCGTATTCGTCTTTCACGTCGGCCACGTACTGATTGAATGCGGCTACGACGTCTTCCTTGCGCGAGGTGTGGACACCGAATACGGCGTGTGCGGCGCGGGGGATGGCGTTGCGGAGGTTGCCGCCGTCGATTTCGCAGAGCGAGAGTTCATATTTCTGACTCATGGCCCAGAGGAAGCGTGCGAGGAGCTTGTTGGCGTTGGCGCGGCCGAGATGTATGTCGCCGCCGGAGTGGCCGCCGAGGCCCTTGGCGATGTCGAGCTTGAAGTAGTGGAAGTCGGTGGGGGCCATGGAGCGGTCGTAATGGAACATGCAGGTGGTGTCGACGCCGCCAGCGCAGCCGACGAAGATCTCTGCGTCGTCCTCGCTGTCGAGGTTGAGCAGCATCTGGCCGCTGATCATGCCGTCGCCGAGGTTGTTGGCGCCGGTGAGGCCGGTCTCCTCATCGACGGTGAAGAGACATTCCACGGGACCGTGAACGAGGGAGTCGTCGACAAGTACGGCAAGGGCTGCGGCCATGCCGATACCGTTGTCAGCGCCGAGTGTAGTGCCGTCGGCGCGCAGCCAGTCGCCGTCGACGATTGTGCGGATGGCGTTGTTCTCGAAGTCGAACGACTTGTCGTTGCTCTCGCACACCATATCCATGTGTGCCTGAAGTATAACTGTGGGAGCGCCCTCCTTGCCGGGAGTAGCGGGCTTGGTCATTACAACGTTGCCGACAGCGTCGGTCTTTGCGAAGATGCCGTGCTTGGCGGCGAAGTCGAGGAGGAACTGGCGAATCTTGCCTTCCTTTTTGGATGGACGGGGCACCTGATTGATCTGGTCGAAGATACCAAATACGAGTGCAGGCTTGAGATCTTTGATAGTCATAATATCAAGTTGGTTTAGGGTAATGATTCCTTTAAAAAATGTTTTAATAACGACGTGGGTTCGTTGCCGAATGTTAAAATTGTTTATTTCGGCCCTCTAAGTTACAAATTATTTTCGAGAAAATGCAAAAAATCATCCAATCCTTACTATATTTGCACTGTAAAAGCAAATCCGGTCCATGAAATTGGCAGTTTTGACAATAATAATCCTTGCATTGTCGTTTGTATTGCTCGGTGTCAAGGTGCTTTTTGTGAAGGGCGGCAAGTTCCCCACGGGACATGTGGGCGATTCGGCGGCTCTGCGCAGCAAGGGCATCGGATGTGCTTCACACAACGACAAGCAGAAATAAAGAAAAATTCCATTAATCACGGAGAAATCCACCATTACAAAACATGAAAAAACTTACACTCGCCGTCGCTACCGTCCTTGCCATTGCCGGCACCTCGTGCTCTGACTCGGGCAAAAACAGCGTTCTGACCGCGGCCCGTCCCGCAGGCGACTCGGTTGCTGCCCGTTGCAATATCCGGTATATTGACGTCGATTCTGTTCTGAGCGCCTACACACTCGCTCAGGAACTCACCGCCCAGCAGCAGAAGGAGATGATCGCTTTTGAGAGCGCGGCCCGTCAGAAAGGAACAGATCTGCAGCGCCTGCAGAACCAGATACAGACCAAGTATCAGAACAACGGCTATCTGACTCAGGAGTCGATGGAAGCCGACATGAAGAGCCTGCAGCAGCGCCAGACCGAGGCCGACAACTGGGCCAATACCCATCAGAACCGCCTGGCTCAACTCATGGCTCAGCAGCAGCAGCGTCTCAACGATTCGCTGCAGAATTTCCTGCGCGACTACAATGCCGTGTATCACTATGACGCTATCCTCGACAAGAAGGTAGGCTTCTTTGATCCCTCGCTCGATATTACGGGCGATATAATCAGAGGTCTCAATGAGCGTTATGCGCCCGCCAAGGAAAACGAAGAAAAGAAATAACAGGAACATCATTAGAAAGAATAGTTAATTTTTCATGGTGGCCGTGGCTCTTCGTGAGAAGGGTCACGGTTTTTTTCGTGGTATAAGAGCTTGTTTTAAATAAGTTCTTATACAAAAATAAGTCGGCCGGTTGCGGAGGCAATCGGCCGACTGTATAGTGATACGGACCGGAATCAGAGACCCTGACGACGCTTTACATCTTCCTGCATCTTCTCGTCGTGGAGGTTGTAGTAGATGTTGTCGAGATAGCGGAGAGCCTCGCCCGAGTTCTCGGGATCAATGGTATAGGCTTTTTCAAGATATTTTGTTGCCTCGATGAAGAGGGGCTTGATCTTGCTGTCGAAGTAAGCCTGATACTCGGCGGCAGATGTCGGAGCCTCATCGCTGAGCTTGTAGGCTTCCTGGCAGAGTGATGCGCCGTAGAGCGAGTTGGCCTGCTGGTTCTGAGGATCGAGTGTCACGGCCTTGAAGAACATTTCCTTGGCTTCCGGCTTCTTGTCCTGATTCTCGTAAAGGATACCTTTGATTACGTAGTATTGGGCGTTGCCGGGTTCGGCTGCGATAGCCTTGTCGATGTAGTTGAAGGCCTTGTCGAATTCCTTGTTCTGGAGATATACGTTGATGATGTTGCCGAGGTAGTTGGGATCTTCGGCGCCGTATTTGGCGTTGCCTTCAGAAGCCCATTTGATTACGGCGTCCTGATCCTTGGCGAGAGAAGCAACGGACATGGCGTAGTCGTAAAGCTGCTTTTTGCCGTAACCTTTGCTCTGAGCGTTGGCGAAAGCGCCGAGGGCATTCTGGAGCGAGTCGGCCTGCCATGCTGCGAGGGCCTGGTTGAAGTAAATTTCGCCGAGGACAGTATCAGCCTGAGCGACTATCTTGCCCTTGAAGCGAGGATCTTCGTAGAATCCGAGGAAAGCATCCCACGCGCGGTAAGCATTGTTGTATTCCTTGAGTTCCCAGTAGGTGAGGGCGGCGTTGTTGAAGTCGTTGGCGTGACCGCTGAGCGCGTTGATGATCTTGCCGGAGTTCTTGGCCTTGACTTTGCCCTTGGCATCGACAACTGTGTCGACCGAGAGGGCTTTCATGTAGTAGCCGTATCCTTCGAGAAGATCGTCGGACATCTTTTTATCGCCGCCTTCGGGAGTCTTGCCGAGCTGCTTGAAGCCGAAGAGTTCGTCGTATTCTTTGAAGAATGCATTGGCGGGGATCATGTATGTCTGCGACATCTTGGAGGTTTCGGGGTCGGAGAAGGCCGGGGTGAGGATCTTCACCACGTCGGCGGGCTTGCCGCCGCTTTTTTCGGCCTGCTTGAGCAGTTGAGTCTGAGCGCTCAGGGCCGATGCACCTGCTACAAGTGCTACTGCGGCCATAAAGAGATGTTTGTTCATTGAGTGTATTGAGAGTTATGGGTTAATTATCTTGCTGGGATGAGTTGTCGTCGCCGGCTTCGTCGGTGTCGTCGGCATCATCGTCGGGCTCGGTATCGGGTTCTTCTTCAGTCTCGGCGGTGATGTCGAGTTCGGGAAGTTCCTCGCCGTCGATCTTTTCGACTTCTTCCTCGGGATCGGTAGGCACGGCGCAAACTGATGCTATTTCGTCGCCGCGCTTGTCGAGGTTGATGAGTCGTACGCCCTGTGTGGCGCGCCCGGCAATCTTGATGTCGGCGACGCGGATGCGGATGAGCATTCCCGAGCGGTTGATTATAACGAGGTCGTTGTCGTCGTTGACGCTCTCGAATGCGATGAGCTCGCCGGTGCGGTCGGTGACGTTGAGGGTCTTGACGCCCATTGAGCCGCGCGATGTGAGGCGGTAGGCGTCGAGGGCGGTGCGCTTGCCGTAGCCTTTTTCTGAGACTACGAGGACGGTGTTGTCGGAGTCGGGAGTCATGGTGATGAGCCCTACGACCTCGTTGTCGGCCGAGAGGCGCATGCCTCGTACGCCGGAGCTTACGCGGCCCATTGTGCGGAGCGAGTCGGTGCGGAAGCGGTTGGCCTTGCCCTTGCGTGCGGCGAGCAGGATGTCGGAGGTGTCGTCGGTGAGGTCAACGCCGATGAGGGAGTCGCCCTCGCGGATGAGGATCGCTTTCTTGCCTTTGGCGAGTACGCGGGAGTATTCGCTGAGGGCGGTCTTCTTGACGATGCCGCGACGGGTGGCGAATATGAGATAGTGCGATCCGGCGAATTCGGGATCTTCGAGCTGCTTGCATGCAAGGTATGCGCGCACCTTGTCGCCGGGTTCGATATTGAGAAGGTTCTGCAGGGCACGTCCCTTGGAGGTCTTGGTGGCTTCGGGGAGCTCGTATACCTTAAGCTTGTAGACGAGTCCGCGGTCGGTGAAGAATAGCATCGAGCAGTGCATCGAGGCGGTATAAATGTGCTCGATGAAGTCCTCGTCGCGGGTCTGTGCGCCGCGCGATCCTACGCCGCCGCGGTGCTGTGCGCGGTATTCGCTGAGGGGTGTGCGCTTGATGTATCCAAGGTGGGATATTGTGATGATGACGTCGTCGTCGGGGTAGAATGCCTCGGCGTTGAAGCTGCCGCCCTTGTAGTCAATGACGGTCTTGCGCTCGTCGCCGTATGTGTCGCGAACGTCTTCGAGTTCTTTGCGGATAACCTCGCGGCAAACGTTCTCGTCGCTGAGAATGAGTTCGTAGCCTGCTATTTCCTCTTCCACTTCCTTATATTGGGCATGGAGCTTGTCCTGCTCGAGTCCGGAGAGACGCTTGAGCTGCATATCGACGACGGCCTGTGCCTGGGCGTCGCTGAGGCCGAAGCGTTCCTTGAGTTTCTCGCGTGGATCCTCGTCGCGGGTTGTGTTGCGGATGATCTGTATTACCTCGTCAATGTTGTCGGAGGCGATGATGAGGCCTTCGAGGATATGCGCACGTTCCTGAGCCTTGGCGAGCTTGTAGCGTGTGCGGCGGATCACCACTTCGTGTCGGTGGTCGATGAAGGCCTGAAGGATTTCCTTGAGCGAGAGTGTCTTGGGACGGCCGTGGACGAGTGCTACATTGTTGACTGCAAATGACGACTGCATCTGTGTCATCTTGTAGAGCTTGTTGAGCACTACGTTGGAGTTGGCGTCGCTGCGGAGCTTGATGACTATGCGCATGCCCTCGGCGTCGCTCTCGTCGTTGATGTCGGCGATACCGTCGAGCTTTTTGTCGGTGACGAGTTCGGCGATGTATTTGATCAGCTCGGCCTTGTTGACTCCGTATGGGATCTCATGTACTATGATTGTCTCGTGGTTCTGTTCCTGCTCGATGGTGGCGTTGGCGCGAATTATCACGCGGCCGCGACCGGTTTCGTATGCTTCGCGTACACCGTCATAGCCATATATTGTGCCGCCGGTCGGGAAGTCGGGGGCCGGGATGATGCGGAGGAGATCGTCGGTGGTAATGTCAGGGTTCTCGAGCAGAGCTATCGAGGCGTTGATCGACTCGGTGAGATTGTGGGGCGGCATGTTGGTGGCCATGCCGACAGCTATGCCCGATGCGCCGTTGACAAGGAGGTTGGGGAATCGGGTGGGGAGGACGGTGGGTTCGCGGCGCGAGTTATCATAGTTGGGCTGGAAGTCGACCGTATCCGAATCAAGGTCGCGGAGCATTTCTTCGCCCATCTTGGCGAGACGCACCTCGGTATAACGCATGGCCGCAGGGCCGTCGCCGTCGATCGAGCCGAAGTTGCCGTGACCGTCGACGAGTGTGTAGCGCAGGCTCCAGTCCTGTGCCATGCGGACGACGGTGCCGTAGATCGAGGAGTCGCCGTGGGGATGGTATTTACCCATGACTTCGCCGACGCAGTTGGCGGCCTTCTTGTGAGGCTTGTCGGATGTGTTGCCCATCTCGTTCATGCCAAAGAGCACGCGACGGTGGACGGGCTTCATGCCGTCGCGCACGTCGGGAAGGGCTCGCGACACTATAACCGACATAGAATAGTCGATATAGGCCGACTTCATTTCGTTTTCGATATTGATTTTAAATATACGGTCTTCTTCCAACATATTTGTGATAGATAGTTATTTTGAGTGTCTGCGGCAGAGAGATGCCGTGTGGCGTTGCCGCAAATAATCAAGCAAAGGTACAAAAAAAATCTGTGACTGCCAAGCTATGCGCGCGTTCATTAATAAAAAATTATAAAAGCAAGCCCGGGGCTTGCTTTTATAGGGTTATAGGGTTATAGGGTTATAGCGCTTTTTGATCAGGCTTTTTGGAGAAGGGCGCGGGAGATGAGGCGGCGCAGGGGGTCGACGGCCATGGCAAGCAGGTAGAAACCTATTATGACGGCGGCACCGGCGACCGCGAGCTGCCATCCGGGCAGGGCGGCTGCGAGCCGCAGCATCAGCGGCTTCATGGCGTTGCCCCATATCAGCGGCGATTTGTGTATGAGGTAGGCTGCAAAGGCCGAGCGGGCTGCATAGTTGATGCCCCGCGACTGTATATGCAGCGTAGTGAACAGCATGAACAGGCTCACTGTGGAGATAAGCACCAGGGGAGAGTTGTAGGCGAAGGCGCGAGTCGGCTCCATGTAAAGCGAAGTGACGAATATGCCCATGGTGGACAGCAGGTAAACGGCGGTGATGGCCGGGCGCCGTCGGCTGATAGATGCCGGGGTCACATGCAGGCGGATGTAGCGTGCTGTCATGTAGACAAGTATCAGCTGCACGAGGGTGTAGCCGGTGGGATTGAATGATCCCTGCCACCACCAGCCGCACCACAGATTGAAGAGCGTGAACGCGGCAAGAAGCCACGTATACTGCCGCTTGTCGAGCGCCTCCAGACCGGCATTGAGTACGGGACTGAGCAGCATCAGGCCGAAGTATGCAGGTACATACCACAGGTCGGTATGTGTGAGCACAAGCCAGCTCTCGGCCCAGCCGGTCAACGGCAGTCGCCCCGGGAAGCAGAGCATGAGCACTGTGTATATTCCGACGGCATAGAATGCGCATTGGAACAGGTAGGCCGCCGCGCTGCGCCAACGCAGCCGGATGCCGAAGTATCCCGAAATCATGGTGAAGCAGTTGACGCCTATTATGGCTATGGATTCGATGGCGAGACGCCACAGATCGTAGGCGGTGGCGTCGGCGAGATTGCCGTGGAGGGCGGGCAGGCCGAGGGCGGCGCCGTCGGCATGAACGGTGAGCACCATCAGCATGCTGATGATGCGCAGGAGTTCGATATTTGATTTGCGCTCGGTTTTCATACAACAAAAAAAATCCGCCTTTCGGGCGGATTTAAGGCTTGCTTGCGTAGTCTTACTTTGATACCACGCGGCGCTCTTTGATACGAGCCTTCTTGCCGGTGAGGGCGCGGAGGTAGTAGAGCTTTGCGCGACGAACCTTACCGTACTTGTTGACTGTGATGGAGTCGATGAACGGAGATTCGATGGGGAAGATACGTTCAACACCTACGTTGTCGCTCATCTTGCGGACAGTGAAGCGCTTTTTCTTGCCTTCGCCGGAGATGCGGATAACGACACCGCGATACTGCTGAATACGTTCCTTGTTGCCTTCCTTGATGCGGTAAGCCACTGTGATGGTGTCGCCGGGGCCAAACTGGGGATGTTCCTTGCCCGATGCAAATGCCTCTTCGGCAACTTTAATCAGATCCATTGTAAATATTAAAATTTAAAATGTTAACATTAGACGCAACATTCCCGGGCAGCCTGTCCCGACAGCGGTTGCGCTTATCGGGCGCAAAGGTAGTGATTTTTTTGTTCACGGACAAATATTTCGGCGGTTTCTTATGCTTGATTGATGGCTTTTTATTAATTTTGCACAAGCAATTAACCCTATAAACATGACTACACAGATTATCAACGGCACTGTACTGATGCCGTCGGGCAAGTGGCTCGAAAACGCGTCGGTACTTATCGAAGACTCAAAAATCAAATCAATCAATAGCGGCAGCGAGGTGGTTGCCGACAAGGTAATCGATGCGCGGGGCGGGTATGTTATGCCCGGCGGCATCGATCTGCATGTGCATGGCGGAGGCGGGGCCGACTTCATGGAGGCCACTCGCGAGGCCTTTGTGACGGCTGCCGAGGCGCATCGCCGGCACGGCACTACATCGATATTGCCCACGATGGCATCCTCGACTGTTGAATCGATGCACCGCGCTGCCAAGGTGTGCGACGAACTGATGGCCGATCCGCGCACGGGCATTTTGGGCCTGCATTTCGAGGGCCCGTATTTCGCTCCGAAGATGGCCGGCGGCCAGATCCCCGAAAATATACATCTGCCCGACCCGGCGGAGTATCATGAATTTGTGGAGAAATATCCGAGCATCAAGCGCTGGGATGCATCGCCCGAACTGCCCGGTGCGCTCGAGTTTGCCTCCTATATGAGTTCGAAGGGAGTCATAGCCGGTCTGGCGCATACAGCAGCCACCGCCAAAGAGGTGGAGGACGGCTACAATGCCGGATTCTCGCTGGCCACACACTTCTTCAATGCCATGACTACCTCGCATAAGGTAGGCCCATACAAGCACGAGGGTACCGTCGAGGGCGTGCTGCTGATCGACGACTTTGATGTCGAAGTGATTGCCGACGGCATCCATGTGCCTGCCCCTATGCTGAAGCTGCTCCACAAGATAAAGGGTACCGACCATGTGTGCCTCGTCACTGACGCACAGGCATGCTCGGCCTCGAATACCGACAAGGCTTTTGACCCCCGCGTGGTGATATACAACGGTGTGTGCATGCTGGCCGACCACTCGGCCATCGCCGGCAGTTGCGCCACGATGGACCGTCTGATCCGCACTTATGTACAGGAGGCCGGCGTCCCCCTGAGCGATGTGGCCCGCATGGCGTCGGAGACACCCGCCAGGGTTATGGGTATCTTTGACCGCAAGGGTAGCCTCGCCCCCGGCAAGGACGCCGACATGATGATAATGGACAAGGACCTGAATCTCACCCATGTGGTAATGATGGGCGAGGAGGTGGACCTCACTGCCGGTGCGTGAGCCTGAGGCTTATCGCCCGGCAGGGCCAATGATCGTTTCGAGCACCGGCTTCATGGCTTCGGCAAACCGGCTGAAGCCGAGGTCGGTGTAATGGTAGTTGTCGACCGTGGCCTCGACGTTGTCGAGCACACGGTCGGCGCTCATATAATAGATGTGTGGGTCGGTGGCCGCGAGGCAGCGGTAAATGGCGCGCAGCACGTCATTTTTGTGCGTGAGTGTGGTGCGCACCTCGCTGTTGAAGCGCCATGCCGGGAACATCGGGCTTTCGACAAGGGGTATGGGAACGTCGGGCCGCGATGCGCGGAGAATTGCGACGAAGGGCTCGAGGCGGCTTTCAAGGATATCGGCGGTGCAGTTGGGCAGCATGTCGAGAACATATACCGAGGCGTCGCAGCCGGCCATGAGGCGGGCGATCTCGGGGTCGAGACGCGCATTGCCGCTGAAGCCCAGATTGATGACCTCGCGGTTGAACATGCGGCCGAGGACCGAAGTGTGTACCATGCCGGGGCGCGATGCGCAGCCGCCTTGCAGTATGCTGGTGCCGTACATCACCATGGGGTGGTCGCGGCGCGGCAGATCAACGGCCGGCGGCAACACGCGGGCGGCTGAGTCGGTGAGGACGTAGAGCGAGTCGACACCGTCGTAGAGCGACAGATAGAGCATATACTCGCGCATGCGCGGCTCCATGTTTTCCATAATGCACGAGGCATTGTTGTGCGACGACATCGACGGACGGCCCGAGGCGACGGGTGTCCATGTGGAGTCGTCATCGAGCACGTAGAGGTCGACGCCACGGATGCCTGTGGCGGTCATGTGATTCATGTTGAACTTGTTGGTGGATTTCCACCGGGCACCTATGGCGGAGGCGTCGCTTCGGAACCGCACGGCCAGGCCGGCCGAATGTTTGCCAAGTTCCCACAGATCGGTGCGGATGCTGTCCTTGAGAGAGTCGGGCAGGCGGGAATATGATTTGGAGGCGTCGGGCGCGAGAGTGCCGAGCAGGGGAAGCGTCGAAGCATCGTGAGCGGCCATCTGCGAGGGCTTGATTGCCTGGAGTGTAAATGACAGTGAAAGAGCTGTGATGAGTGATAAAATGTGCTTCATGTGATAATTGCGGCTGGTTACGGCAGCAAAGGTAGCAATAAAAATCCAAGGTGTCTTAAAATGAGTTTAAAAAATTTTGATAATCGGGATATTCTGAGTACTTTTGCGCAATAATGCCGTAAAGGGCACAGGCCGCGAGGATGCGGCCCGCAGCAATAACTTGTTTAACTTACTTATCATATTATTATTGAATCCATGAAAAGCAAACCCGATTTAAGCTTTTGGAAATTATGGAACCTGTCGTTCGGGTTCTTCGGCGTCCAGATAGCGTACGCCTTGCAGAGCTCGCAGGTGAGCCGCATATTCTCGACTATCGGTGCCGACCCGCACGATCTGAGTTACTTCTGGATCCTTCCGCCCCTGATGGGCCTTGTCGTACAGCCCGTGGTAGGCGCTGCATCCGACAAGACGTGGAATCGCTTCGGCCGCCGACTGCCTTACCTGCTCATCGGCGCTCTTGTGGCTATCGTAGTGATGTGCTTCCTGCCTAATTCGGGTTCGCTGGGTCTTGGCGTGTCGCAGGCCATCATATTCGGCCTTGTGATGCTGATGTTCCTTGATACATCGATCAATATGGCCATGCAGCCCTTCAAGATGCTTGTGGGCGACTTTGTCAACGAGAAGCAGAAGGGGCTTGCCTATTCGATACAGTCGTTCCTGTGCAACGCCGGCTCGGTGGTGGGCTATATCGCTCCTATCGTCCTGGCGCTGTTCCTCAGCAATACCGCTCCTGCGGGCGAGGTTCCGCCTACGGTTACCTGGGCCTTCTACATCGGTGCCGCCGTACTGCTGCTGTGTGTAATATACACCTTCGCCAAGGTGAAGGAGATGCCCCCTCACGAATATGCCCAGTATCAGGGCAAGCCGTCCGATGCCGCCGACACGCACAAAGAAAAGGTAAATGTGGTGAAACTGCTGGCCCGAGCCCCCAAGGTGTTCTGGACAGTCGGCATCGTGCAGTTCTTCTGCTGGGCCGCTTTCCTGTATATGTGGACATATTCGACCGACGCTATCGCCGGTCATGCCTTCGGCGCCCCCTCGACCGACATCGTGACAGGCGTTACAGTCGACGGCAAAGCCTACAACGATAAATTCGTATTCAACGGCATGCGTCCTGTGATTCAGGACGGACGGCTTGCCATCGGCGGTATCGAGGTCGACGGTCAGTATTATGAACCCGTCACCGTAACGGTCGACGGTGATACCGTGATCTCAGGCCGTCAGGTGGTGTACAGTTATGGTGTGGCCAAGGCTGAGATCAACCCCGCCGGTCGTGGCAAGCTGGCTGAGCCGGGTCAGACCCTCGTGATCGACAATCTGCCCCCGATGCCTGTTCTTGAGGGCGCCTCGACAGTGTCGGAACTCTCGCTCGTGCAGCCCGGCACCTCGCTTACCCTGGCACATATCGCCAAGGAGCAGCCCAACGGTGAGTATGTGCTTGACCAGACGAGCGCCATCCCCGCCATTAATGATGTCGCAGCCATAGACGTGAACTACTCGACGGTGCTTAACGCCTCATCGCAGCAATATCAGGATGCCGGCGACTGGAACGGCGTGCTGCTCGCCATTCAGGCCATAGCCGCCGTGCTGTGGGCCGTGGTACTGGCACAGTTTAAGAAGCGCAAGCCGGCCTACTCGCTGTCGCTGCTTATCGGTGCAGTGGGCTTCGCATCGGTATTCTTCATCACCGACAAATATATGCTCGGTGTAAGCTATGCCCTGATGGGCTGCGCCTGGGCCGCAATGCTCGCCATGCCGTTCACCATTCTCACCAATGCCCTTGCAGGCGACCATATCGGCACATATCTGGGCCTGTTCAACTGCACGATCTGCATACCCCAGATTATCGCGGCTCTGTGTGGTGGCGCTATCCTGCACTGCTTCGCTCCCGCAGCCAACGGCGCTCCTGCCACAGTGTGGATGTTAGTGGTATCGGGTGTGCTGATGCTCATCGGCTCGATCGCTGTATGGAATATCAAGGAGACGTTCGGCTCGCAGACCGGCGCGGCCGGCAAGCCACTCGACGCCATGGCCGAGTCGCAGATGGTAGCCGACGAAGATATTTAACCGAATATTAAACAGTAAGATATGGAATCAATACGCCAGCTGTTCAAGATAGGCAACGGCCCGTCGTCGTCGCACACGATGGGCCCGCGCAAGGCGGCCCTGCTCTTTGCCGACGCAGCCGCCGGTGCGGCACGGTGCGAGGTGACTCTGTTTGGCTCGCTCGCCGCCACAGGCAAGGGCCACCTTACCGACAAGGCCATCCTCGATGTGCTTCGGCCGGTAATGCCAACCGAGATCATCTGGAAGCCCGAAACGGTGCTGCCTTTCCACACGAATGCAATGACATTCAGAGCCTTCGATTCCGAGAATCACGAGACGATCGCCCGCACCTACTACTCGGTAGGCGGGGGTGATATCGTGCTCGACGGCGAGTCGCGAGTGCCGGCGCAGTCGATATATCCCCTGTGCAAGATCAAGGATATACAGGACTGGTGCGAGAAGACGGGCAAGTCGTACTGGGAATACGTCGGCGAAAACGAAGGCTCCGATATATGGGATTACCTCGCTGAAGTGTGGCGAGTGATGAAGGCTGCTGTGGAACGCGGCATCGAGGCCGAGGGCGTGTTGCCCGGCGGCCTTGGCGTTCGCCGCAAGGCCGTGAGCTATTATGTGCATGCCGCCGGCTACAACTCGTCGCTCAAATCGCGCGGTCTGGTATATGCCTATGCACTGGCCGTGAGCGAGGAGAACGCCTCGGGCGGCCAGATAGTGACGGCGCCTACCTGTGGCTCGTGCGGCATAGTGCCGGCAGTGCTCTACCACCTGCACACCTCCAAAGGCTTCTCCGAGCAGCGCATACTGCGTGCCCTGGCTACAGCCGGCCTGTTCGGCAACGTAGTGAAGCACAACGCCTCGGTATCGGGTGCCGAGGTGGGCTGTCAGGGCGAGGTCGGCGTGGCATGTGCCATGGCTGCCGCTGCAGCCTCGCAACTGTTCGGCGGCACCCCCGCTCAGATTGAGTATTCGGCAGAGATGGGTCTCGAACACCACCTCGGACTCACATGCGACCCCGTGTGCGGACTGGTACAGATACCATGCATTGAGCGCAATGCATACGCCGCAGCCCGCGCCCTTGACGCCAACCTGTATGCAGCCTTCTCCGACGGACGCCACTCCGTGGATTTCGACCGTATAGTGGAAGTGATGAAGCAGACAGGTCACGACATCCCGTCGCTCTACAAAGAAACAGCTCAGGGCGGTCTTGCCGTGATAAAATAAAAACACTGTGCAAACACTTGCAAAAACCAAAATAAAGTCGTACCTTTGCACCGCAAAACCACGGAGAGATGGCAGAGTGGTCGATTGCGGCGGTCTTGAAAACCGTTGAGGGTCACACCTCCGGGGGTTCGAATCCCTCTCTCTCCGCCACCAACAAAATTAAATCCGCTGTAAGTCAACAGCTTGCGGCGGATTTTATTTTATATACATACAAAAAATACATACAAATTTGCCATGTTGTAGGACAACTTTATCGGGGGCGGAAGCGTTATAGTATAAATAAAAATGTTACTGTCATGAAAAAGATTGTACTGATGTTGGCCATGGCTCTTGGCCTTACTTTTGCAGCTTCGGCCAAGGATACATACGCGCACGATGCCTCGGTATTGCCCGAGGCTGCACGCACTACCATAAGCAATAATTTCAAGGCCAAGGTGAGCGTGGTGAAAATCGAGAAGACTATGGGCCGGATTGATGAATATGAGGTCATCCTTACCGACGGCTCTGAAATATCGTTTGACCGCAACGGTAACTGGGACAATGTCGAGGTCAATAATACCGCATCGGTGCCGAAGGGCTTCGTGCCTAAAGGCGTGGGCGAATATGTGAAGAAGAATCATTCGGGCACACGGGTTGTCGGTGTCGATAAGGACCGCAGCGGCTATGAGGTCGAGCTCTCCAATGGCATAGACCTGAAATTTGACCGTGCCGGCAATTTTTTAAAATATGATGACTGACGGCTGATATTTCGGCAATGCAAGAAAAGGCGCCGGAATCGTAATCAGAGTGATTATGGTTCCGGCGTCCTTTTATTTTGTTATACCGCCAAATCTATTGATAAGAGATGTTTATTGTTTTTAAACAGTTGTGTATCTGGTGATTATTATATGGGCCGGGTTGTATATGATAGTTAAATGACAAAAAAAAATTGAAATTAAAAGACAAAAAATGGTTACACAATGGCAAATAATCAAATATATTTAGTAACTTTGTAGTCCAATCCAAATCTCTTATCAAGAGATGCAGCTCGATAGTCCGTTAGTTTTGCAAGGCAGAGGCACTGTAATACGCTGATTATAGGTATTGTATGATAATATTACAAGTGCTTGCTCTCGATAAGGCCGGAATTAATGAACCATCGTACACATGACTTCAAACTTTAATTATAAAAGGGACATGGACTCCCATGCCGCAAACACCCAGCCTCCGCCCTTTTCCGGGTGGGTGGCCGACGTAGCGCGTGTATGTGTGTTGGTGGCATTCTTTATTCTGACAACATTGTCGGCCATCGATATGTCGGCGCAGACCCATCGCACCACGGTATATTTTCGTGTCGGAAAAGCTGATATAGATACTGCCATATTCGGCAACAGTGCGTCGCTTGACTCCTTGCGGCACGTTGCGGCCGAAATAGCCGCTGACAGCACACTGGCCATAGCCGCAATTCATTACGAGGGCTATGCTTCGCCCGAAGGCCCCGAGGCTCTCAACCGTCGGCTCTCTCGGCAGCGTTGTAGGGCTCTCGAGAATTATGTGCGCGGATATTTCCCCGGGCTCGACTCCGTATCCACCTGCGGCGTTGCTGTATATGACAGCACCGTTGCCACGGCTTATGCCCGGGCTACGGCTGCCGGGCGCAGACGCATGGTCCGTGATTTCGGACATCTGCGCTGCGCGTCGGTAACTGTCGATTGCCGGCCCGTATCTGCCGGATCTTGTGATACTGTGGTCGAAATGCTCGCACCTGATACGGTATGCGTGGCAGCCGCCGACACAGTGGGGGCCGAAGAAATTGTGACCGAAGTATATGCAGAATATATATCGGTCGACACGATGCCCGTTCGCGGCGGCAAGCCGCTTTATATTGGGCTGAGAACCAATATGCTGTATGACGCAGCACTTATTCCGACCCTTGGTGCGGACGTATACGTGGGCCGCAAGTTCAGCATCAGCGGCCAGTGGAGCTATGCATGGTGGAGTCACGACGTGCGCCACCGCTACTGGCGCTATTATGGCGGCGACCTGGGTGTGCGGCTGTGGTTTGGCCGGCAGGCCAAGGCCAAGCCGCTCACAGGCCATCATATCGGTATATACGGCCAGTTGTTCACCTACGACTTTGAAACCGGCGGCAAGGGCCAGATGGGTGCGAAGTTCAACTATGGCGGCGGTATCGAATATGGATTTTCTCTGCCTGTCGGACGAAGGCTCAACATCGACTTCTCGTTAGGCGCCGGCTTCATCACCGGACGCTACCACAAATATACCCCCGTCGACGGGCACTATGTGTGGCAGTCGACCCACAACCGCCGCTGGTTTGGCCCGACAAAAGCCGAGATATCGCTGGTGTGGCTGATAGGCCGCGGCAACTATAACGCCCGGAAAGGAGGTGGCGAATGAGTCGCCAGGCCATATATGCAGTATGTATGGCGGCCGTGCTTGTGCTCTCATCGTGTGAACACAAGGATCTGTGCTACAACCATCCTGAGCACGCTCTGCGGTCGCAGACACGCATCGAGGCGGCATACAACCGCATGTGGGAAGTCGGCGAGGACGGCGAGCCGGCCTGGATGCGGCGCTGGCCCGACACCTTCGGTTTCGGATATGAGACTCTCGTACCTGATATGCCCGAGGGCCTTTGTGTCAATGCGTATTCGGCCGACGGCAGCCTGTCTGTGTCGCATACGGCTGCCACAGGCGGAATTGTAAGTATGAAGGCCGGCGACAACTCGCTGCTGATGTACAATGACGATACGGAGTTCATAATATTTGACCGCCTCAACGCATCGGTGTCGGCCAAGGCCACTACGCGTTCGCGTTCGCGTGCATCATATTCAGGCAATCCGTTCTATGCTCCGGGAACCGAAGGTTATGAGCGCACCGTTACTCCGCCCGACCCGCTGTTCGGGCATTATATAGAGCATTATGAGCAGCCGCGGCTTCAACAGCCGCCATCGCTGGCGGTGACATTGCAGCCGTTAGTATTCACCTATGTGATAAGGTATGAATTTGAGCAAGGCATCGAATACGTGGGTATAGCACGCGGAGCCCTTGCCGGCATGGCCGAGTCGGTATTCCTTTACGACGGCCATACCGGTCCCGAGCGTGCCACGATACTCTACGACTGCACGGTGGAGCCGTGGGGCGTGCAGGCGGTGGTGAATTCGTTCGGCGTGCCCGACTATCCCAGCCCCGTATATCCCCGTGCCGAGCCGGGCTCGTATGCCCTCAACCTGGAGGTAAGACTCAGAAACGGCAAGACTTTCAGCTTCGATTACGATATAACCGGGCAGATGGCCGCGCAGCCACATGGCGGAGTTATCGTAGTGGACGGCATAAAGATAAGCGACGAGGACGGCGATGCCGGCGGCTCGGGCTTTGATGTCACGATAGACGGCTGGGGCGAGTTCAACGACATAATAATCAATCTGTAACAATCAAATATCAATAACATATCAATCAATTATCAATCAAAATGAAAGCAATTCATCTGATCGCAGCAGGCGCTGCCCTCACACTGGCGGCCTGCTCAAACGACGAAATGGTGCAGGCTCCCGAAGCCACGCCCATCGGCTTCGACTCGTACATCGGCAAGACCACCCGTGCCGATGATGCCACCTTGTCGAACGTAAAAAATATCACCGTATACGGTTATCTCGGCGATGCCGGCGCTCCAAAACTCTTCGACGGTCAAATAGTGTCTAATTCGAGCGGCTCGTGGCAATATAGTCCGCTGCAATACTGGACGGCCGGCAAGAATTACCTGTTCACAGCCGTAGCTTCGCCTGCATCGTCAGGCAACAACCATTACAGCTATGCATGGGACGATGCCCGTCCCACGGCCATTGAAGACTTCTATGGCTCGGGTACCATCGGATTCGACAACAGCAGGGCGAGCGGTAACGAAGACCTTATCTACGCATTCAAAACCGCGACCACACCGTCGCCTCTTGACGCAGCACCCGACCGTGTGTCGTTCTCATTCAAACATGCTCTGTCGCGCGTTAAGTTCACATTCAAGAATGCAATGGCATCCGACGCATATTCTATAAGGGTGTATGATCTTGCAATCAACAATGCCGCCGCAACAGGCAATCTCGTTCTTGGTGCCGAGAAGCCAGTGTGGACGGTAGCAGGCTCTACCGTTCTGGAATTGCGCCCCGGCTATTTCAGCCCCGCCACCGGCACCGCGGCCAACAACTCATCCGTAGCTTCTGGTACAAAATTCATCATTCCCGAAACAAAGGCTCTCTCAATCAGCTTCAAAATCGATCTGATTGTGGCAGGCAATGTTGTCGGGACCTACTCGCATATCGAGCGTGTGCTGCCGTCGGTAGAGTTCCAGAACGGCTACAGCTACAATTTCGCTGCTGAGATCACTCCCGAAAATATCGATCCCGATCAGGATCTCTTCCCGATTCTGTTTAATGTGACGGAAGTAGAAGGTTGGACCGAAAATCCCGATGTACCTGTAACATTAGAATAATCTGCATATCTCCGTGGAGGCGTCCCAATGGCGTTTCCACGGAGGTGTATCCACCTCATAGCATGCATAAAAAGATTGAAAAGAAGCTGAAATATCTGTTGACATGTGTGGCGCCGGCGTTATTACTGGCGGCATGTGCCGAGGATACGCCTGTCGATACCGGTCGTGGATCGGGCATCGTATTCGGTATAAGCGAGGCCGTAATGTCGCGTGGCGAAGCCTCGTCCGTGGCAGGGCATTTCGATCTTTGCAATCACGCCGATACGGTGCGCGTCAGATGCACTGTGGAGGATATAGCAGTGGTGAAGGCTGCCGGTCGCGGCGAGCCGGCCACCGGAATCAAGGACTTCCGTGCATGGGCCTACCTGCACGACGGGGGGACGGTTAAACCGTTCTTTTCCGGTGAACCCGTGTCGGACAAGGGAACGTATTGGGCCACTGATCAGAATTATTACTGGCCGACATTGGCCGGGCAGCGCCTGGCATTTACCGCTCTGTCAGTGCTCCCCGACGGTATGACAGTCGATGCGCGGCAGCAAGGTGTATCGATACAATATACCATAGCCTCGCAGGCAGCCGCGCAGCCCGATGTTATGCTTGCCGAAACCGAGCCGGTCAACGGCAACGGAATACCGGATTACAGAGTACCTCTGAGATTCAAACACATTTGCGCCGCTGTATGCTTCAAGACCGGAAATCAGCTGATGCCCGGCACGATCGAGAAGATTACACTCAGCGGAATACATGACACCGGCACATACGCCGACGGCGTCTGGAGCATAGCCGGGAATGTGAGGTCGTTCAGCCTCGACACATCTGTGGAAACTACCGGCAACGAAACCGCCGGCTCAGATCTTTATCAACCATATAATACCTTTATGTTTTTGCCTCAGGTACTTGGCCCGGATGCGCGCCTTGAGGTGGTATTCAATGACAAAACCAGCGGTACCACGCGCACGCTGAGTGCATCGCTCGCCGGGCAGGAATGGCCGATGGGGCGCATCACCACATATCAT
This sequence comes from Muribaculaceae bacterium, assembly GCA_017624155.1. GTDB lineage: Bacteria > Bacteroidota > Bacteroidia > Bacteroidales > Muribaculaceae > CAG-873. Next base: position 29,688 of record JAGANS010000069.1, read on the forward strand.
ATCGGCATAAGCCCCGACTTCGGGCTTGAATTCAATGTCGCCCCGCCTGTGCAGGACGCGCACTATGTGATGTGCAACACTGCGGTGAGCGTACGGGGTGTGGCAGCCAATGCCCGCTGGACACTCACGGCCAAAGCCGACGACGGTGCCGATGTGACAATACAGCGCGAGACCGATGTGAACGAATACGCACGACTGGGATTCTGGCTCGACAAGCGAATGAGCAATGGTGTGGTACAGGACGAGAGCGTCCGCGGCACATCGATGATAAGCGGAGTGGGGAATGTGGAAAATCTCGACGTAAGAGTCTTCATCCCTGAGAACGCCGGCGACGGTGAGCGCGGAATTACTCTCACACTGCATGTCGACGGCACTCCCGAATCGACGGCTGTCACGCAGACAATCACGCAGCTCCATCCGGTATGGAACGGCTCGGCAGGCTGGGAACAGATCGACGACAACGAGTCGGGCATATACGGTTTCTGCTACACCGCAAGGCATGTGTATGTGTATAATAATACTCATCCTGATGTTTGGCCGTCATACACAGCATCAAAGATAATCAGTCAAGTCACAAATATGGTGACAAATTATAATGCCGGGAGCTATGCTGAGGTTATAAAATATTGGTGGAAAACTGGCTATAGAAACTATGTTGATATTGATTATCGTAAACTTAATACATTGGATAATAAGTCAAAGTCCACCACGGATGGTTTACAGAATACACGTGATTTAGTTACTTTCGGCGGTACTGCGATAAGTAAGAATTTTGAGGAAGCAATAAAAGAAATGCGAAGGGTAACTGATACCAGCGTGCTTGCCTATTCTCCTAAAAATGAAAGAAATCCTGACAGTGATCCATCAAGCATGCCGAATTGGATAGATGGTGTAGAAATAAATGAGAGACAGGCTTTGGCTATAGTTTTGAAAAAAAACAGATACTTTCTAAATACGTCGACCGTAGAAGGTAGCGCTTCTACAACACCGCTTATCCGGCCCGAAGATATCGAATGGTATATGCCTGCAAGCGGGCAGTTTGCAGGTATGCCGGGATGGTATGACGGGGTTGCAGCAACGCCGGGCGACTATTGGTCGTCGACCGCGGCGACCGGTACAAATTCGTATATCGGGAGCGGAATGGCGTTGCCGCGCACTACTGTCAAAAACATCCGTGTGATGCGCAACCGCCCGTAAAAACGGCAAAAGTTGTTGGATATCCGCGAGGATATATGTACCTTTGCATCGGTACTAATTATCAGTATAAAACAATGTACAGACTATTGATGATATTAGCTGCGATGCTGATGTATGCATCCGGCGTGTCGGCCCAAAAGACCGATTGGGCGAAGTTTGACCGCTATGCCGAGGCCAACAGGGAGGTACAAGCCGATCCCGACAACAAGCGCCGGGTGGTATTCTTCGGAAATTCGATCACACAGTTCTGGGCATCGAAGCGCCCTGCTTTTTTTGAGTCGAACGGCTTCATAGGTCGCGGAATAGCCGGACAGACGACCTATCAGTTCCTGTCGCGCTTCCGCGAGGATGTGGTGAATCTGCACCCGCGCCTTGTCGTGATCAACGCCGCGACAAACGATATCGCCGAGAATTCGCATCCCTACGACGAGCAACGCACGCTTGGCAATATAAAGTCGATGGTCGAGATAGCCCGTGCCAACGGCATCAGGGTGATATTGACGAGCACCCTGCCGGCTGCCGGATTCAGCTGGAACAAGGAGATAAAGGACGCGCCCGAGAAGATTGCCGCCCTCAACAGACTGATCGCCGAATATGCACGTCAGGAGAAAATCCCATACGTCGACTATCATTCGCAAATGCTCGACGAGGACGGGCGCAGCCTCAGCCGCATGTATACCGAGGACGGCGTGCATCCTACCGTGGCCGGGTACGAGGTGATGGAAGCGCTGATACTGCCCTGCGTGCGTAAGATAGTGAAATAGACTATTATAGAGTGTGCATGATACGCAATCCGCTGCGGATTGCGTTTTTTTGTTATAGCAACTCATGCATCACATCTATAATATATGGCAACAATCAAAGTAAAGGTAGAGCCGGCGACCATCACAGACGTCCCGGACAAAGTTTATTATCAGATAAGTCACAAGGGACGTGTCCGCCGGATATTCAGCGGTTACCGCATTGAAAAAGGCGAATGGAACGGCGTGCGGGTGACACCGGTGCGCGATGACGTGGCCCGCAACAGCGCGCTGAAAAACATATCGGCCGGTATTAAAGCCGGGCTTGCACGCTTGGCAAGAATCGTGGCGGCTCTCGACAGCAATGCCGCCGAATATGATGTGGCGGATATCATCGACGCCTATGCCGCGTATATGGCCGAATACTCGTTTACGGCATATATGCAAGGGCTCATAGCAGGTCTTAAGGCGGCAGGGCGTGTGCGCACTGCCGAGACTTACGAGGCCGCAATGCGCAGTTTTGCAAAGTATTGCGGAACCGACATCATGCTCGATACGATCGACAGCGGCCTTATGGCCGGCTATCAGCAGTGGCTGTCGGCGCGGGGGCTTACGATGAACAGTATATCGTTCTACAACCGCATATTGCGGGCAGCATACAACCGTGCGGCCGACAGCGGGGCGATAGATCAGCGACACCCTTTTGCCAAGGTGTATACCGGGATTCCGGCCACGGTGAAGCGGGCGCTACCCCTGTCGGTGATGAAGCGGATCAGGAAGCTCGATCTGCACGATAAGCCGGCAATGGAATACGCACGCGATATGTTTCTGTTGAGCTTCTATCTGCGAGGGATGAGCCTGATCGACATGGCCTATCTGCGGCGCAGCGATCTGCGCAACGGCTATGTGGTGTACCGGCGGCGCAAGACCGGCCGGTTGCTGATGATAAAATGGACGTCCGAGATGCAGCGCATCGTGGACGTCCATAAGTGCGGATCGGGCGATTATCTGTTGCCGGTATTCAGGCTGAAGCCCGATGGCAGGAGTTCCTACCGCAACTGCTGTTACAACATCAACAGGCAGCTGCACCGTATCGGGCATGCGCTCGGACTCTGCACACCGCTCACCATGTATGTGGCGAGACACTGCTGGGCAACAGCGGCACGCAGTAAAGGCGTGCCGCTGAGTGTGATAAGCGAGGGCATGGGGCACAATTCCGAGGCCACGACGCGGATATACCTGGCATCGCTCGACACATCGGCGGTCGACAAGGCCAACTCGCTGGTGATAGGAAGTATATAGACTGATCAGCCTATCAGTTCCACGCCGATGCCGGGGCGGTCGGGGATGGTGACCTTGCCGTCGACGATCTTGATGCCGTCAAAGCGGTCGTTGGCGATGAGCAGGTTGCCGTCGAGATCGGCCCAGTCGACCATCGGCGAGAGCTGCGCGGCGGCCGTTACGGCGCATGATGTCTCGGTCATGCAGCCGAGCATCACCTTCATGCCGAGGGCGCGGGCCAGATTGGCCATCTTGTGTGCTTCATAGAGGCCTGTGCTCTTCATGAGCTTGATGTTGATGCCGTCGTAGGCATCGGCGGCACGGCGCACGTCGGAGATGCGCTGCAGGTACTCGTCGGCGATGATCGGCAGCGGCGAGCGCTCGCGCAGCCATGCGGTCTCCTCAAACATTTCCTTGGGCATGGGCTGCTCCACGAAGAGGCAGTTGCGGTCGGCAAGCCACTTGCACATGTCGAGGGCCTTGTGCTTGTCGGTCCAGCCCTGGTTGGCGTCGACACAGATAGGCACGTCGGAGCGTTTACGGAAAGCCTCGGTTATTTCCTTGTCGTGATCGAGACCCATTTTGATCTTAACCACCTTGAAGGGTGCGGTCTCGTCGATCTTGGCGGCCATTTCTTTTGGATCGGCGTCGTAGCTGATCGTGAACGATGTGTTGGGTGCCTTCTCGGGCGAGAGACCCCAGATTTTGTACCAGGGCTGACCCATAATCTTGCCGGTGAGGTCGTGAAGAGCGATGTCGACCGATGCTTTGGCGGCGCGGTCGTTGGGAGCCACGCTGTCGAGATATTCGTGAATCTCGGCGAGGCGGAACGGATCGGAGAACTGGGCGAGGTCAAGCGAATTGAGATATTTGCATACCGACTCCACGTTTTCGCCGAGATAGGGAGGCATGGATGCCTCGCCGTAGCCTACGAGGCCGTCGTATTCGATCTGCACCTGCACGCCGGGGGTGGTGGTGCGCTGATTGCGGGCGAGATTGAAGGCGTGGCGCAGTTTGAGCTCGTATGGCTCGAACGACAGGTTGAGGCGTCCGCTGCGGGCCGCCTTGCGTGTGGCGGTGTCGGTGCCGGCTGCAGATAGCGATATTGGCGCTGCGGCAAAAGCGAGGCCGAGGGCCGATGTTTTGAGGAAATTTCTGCGGTTCATGGTTCCAGAGGTGAGATTAAGGGTTATTATTAAGGTTAAAATACCAGGGATGATCGATGGCGCGTACTATGCCGTCGGTGCCCTGCGAGCCGTCGATGCGCGTGGCGCTGAGAGGCGAGTATAGATAATCGGGCGATGCGGGGTCGAGGCTGTTGCGCTTGACACGGCCCGAGGAGTGAACATAGCGTGAATTGGAGTCGTAGAGGCCGACGTGAGTAACGCGGCCTGTGTCCTTGTTACCGAAGAACAGGAGATCGGCGGCCCGGAAGGAGCCTGTGTCCATGCCGTCCATGCGCCGGCCGGTGAGGGCCTGCTGCGAGGCGTCGCGGCGCAGGATTATGCCGTTGTTGAGATAACTTACCTTGACGAGGCCCGAGCAGTCGACACTCTTGACGGATGTGCCGCCCCACAGGTAGGGCGAACCCTCGAGCGAATATGCTGTATCAAGAATCTTCTGCGCATCGAAGGGCTGGCCGGCCCACTCGGCAATCGGCTGCAGTGAGGCGAAATCGGCCCAGCCGCGACGCCCGTCGGGCAGAGTGATCTGTACACGTCCGTCGGTGAGAGTGGCAGGGTCGGCCTCGACTATCGCACCGAGCACAAGGTCGGTGACAACGTCGCGCGGCCCACGGGCCGTCGGGGTGGTGTATGCACGGCTCTGCCACAGTTCCTTCACTACATATCGTGTGTCGGACGAGCGCCAGCCGGCGGCACGTTCACGGGTGATCGGCTTGACAGAGCTGTCGGGCGACCATGCGATGTAGCCGTCGGGGGTCTGCACACGCCACCATCCGCCCTTGTATTCGAGCAGGCGGACCGGAGTGCCCATCACGGCCTGAGTGGCAACCTCGGCGGCATGTGCGCCACGGGTGCGGAGTGTCACTACAGGGATGCTGACAAGGGCTGTGGAGTCGGCGGGATATACGGCGAGCGAGTCGATGAAGTCGACCCCGGCCGAGTGGAGTGCCTCAGTCAGCAGGTCGTGGGCGCGTTGCTCGGAAGTGACACCGCGGACAACGGTGCGGCCGTCGGCAGTCTTGTCGGAAGTGACTTCGAGCACGGCCTGACGCGAATCGGGGTAATACTGGCTTTTCACTGCCTTGACAGCATCATCGACAGTGTCGGCACCTGCGGTGAACAGTACCGACAGGGCCAGGGCGGCTGTTGCAAGGCGTTTCATTTCTTTTTCTTGGCTACCGGGGTTACTGATATGAGTTCGAGTCTGCGGCTCCAGGCGGGATAGAAGAGGTTGCCGTGCAGGCACTCAACCTCGCCCATCTGGGCGTCGACGGTTTCGGAGCGCACATATTGCTTGCGGGGGAAGAATTCCTTGCATACGCCCTTGTTGGCGGCAAAACGGTGGGCATCCATGCCGTGGGAGTAGAAGCCTCGGATGTCGGGGTCATCCGAGCCGGTGTAGCGGCCGAATGACACGTCGACGGGCACCCAGCCCACGCCTTCAAAATATACCTCGGCCCAGTCGTGGAGATTCTTCTCGCCGGGATGGAGCATCCAGCCGCTCTCCCAGCGGGCCGGAACGCCGAGACTGCGCATCAGCGATATGTAGAGGAGCGATACCTGGCCGCAGTCGCCGTGACCCTGCTCCACCACATACTGTGGTATGCAGGGGATGGTGCTGTATTCGCGTGCGCCGGCCCAGGGGTAGTGGCGGATGATGTAGTCGTAGACGAGTTCGCTCTGGCGGAATGGATTTGTCTCATCGCCGACGATGGCGTGGGCCAGCGAGTCGAGGCGTATGATATGCGGTGCCTCCATGGCGGTATATTCCTTGTAGAGTTTGCTCTTCTTGTTATAGGGCTTCATTTTGGAGAGAATCTCGTCGGCGGGGAAGTATTCGCCCTCGGTGACAAATTCGGCCACGTATTCAAAGTGGGCGGTGTCGCCGGGCTGCGGTGCCAGGCCGTGGAAGCAGATGGTATTGTGGTCGGATTTGCCGTCGCTCATCACATACTGGGCGGGTGACGCACTGAGCAGTTTGAAGCTGTGCTGACGCTGGGTAGCCATAGGCACGGGCATCCACACGCTCAGCAACTCGCCGTCGATGGCGCTGTTGTAGGGCACATCGACTGAGAAACGGTACACTACCTTGTGGGCCGCGCCCAGAGGATTCTTGCCTTCGCGCTGGCGCACTACCGAGTCGACATAGCTGATGCGGGCGGCCGAGGCCTGCGAGCCGCGATGTTTCCAGCCGCCGTTGGTGGCCGGGTTGAGAAGCTTCATGTTGCCGGGTGCCTTGCGGAACACGCGCTCGACACCGTCGAATGTGAGTGTCTCGACGTATTTCTTGTCTATGTACTCGCGCAGCTGTTCGCGGGTGAACGACGGATCCTTGGCCTTGATGAGTTCGTAATACTCATCGACAGTGTAGGGGAAGTCGGCGCGTGTGCGCTGCATTATTGCCTGCGCCGAATCGGCTTCGAGCCATCGCGGCGCCGAGGCCGGGGCCGACAGGGCGCCCAGTGCGAGGGCGATTGTCAATAGTTGTTTCAGCATGGGGTATAGGGTGTTATGGATTTAAGGTCGGGCAAAGTAAATGTCGCCGAAGAAGTCGGGACGGTGGAAGTCGGGCTTGTCGGTGAGGATGGGATTCCACGACAGGTAGTGGGGCTCGGATGTGGCTGAGGCGCACTTGTAGAAGTTGCCGCGGACTTTCTCGGGCATGTTGTCGGCATCGAGTCCCATCAGCGACAGCGGAATGGCAACGAGGAGATTCCAGGTGAACAGTCCCTCGAGCTCGCGGAACGGTCGTGTGCCGCACGAGGCATAGCGGCGTATGGATGCGAGTTGGTCTGCATCGAGCCTTGTGGGCTGCGGACGCACCATGCGGTGCGATGCGTTGATGGCGCCGATGCAGTTGAACTCGAAGTTCCAATATTCGCCTCCGGGAACGGGTTCCACAAAAAATTCCACACACGAGTCCTCGCTCACGGGCGACTGGTTGGCGGTGTTTTCGGCGCGCAGGTAGTTGCAGCGCACCAGAAAGTCGATATAAAGGTATTCCCTTGAGTAAGCCGTGGCAAACGAGGCCATGGGGCGGTAGGACGATACCTCGGGCCAGTCGACATACGAGATTTCGCCTCGGGCGCCTTTGTCATCGAGCAGGGCGATGATGGCGTCGGTTTCAGTGATGTCGTCGAGTGCGTCAATGCGCGGTATTACAAGAGGTGCGGGTTTCATGATCGGTTTAAAGGATGTCTTTGATAGCCATGGTGATGCCAAATGCGGCCATGACAAAAAGTATTACAGATATTATACGGTTGACGAGCCACAGCGAGCGTACATTGACGCGCCGGCGCAGTCTGTTGACAAGCCATGTGACGCCATACCACCACATCAGCGCGCCGCTGAGGATGCATACATATACAAATATATAGTGGTGCACCCCGAAGTCGGGCAGGATGATGCAGAACCGGGCGAAAAGGCCTACGATAAAGAACAGAATCAGCGGATTAGAGAATGTGAACAGGAATCCGGTGACAAAGTCGGTCCAGTAGTTGGTCGGAGGCGAGGTCTCGACACTCTTGAGTGAGCGGGTGGGGTTTTTCCTGAAAAGATAAGCGGCGAAGATGGCGAGCAACACACCGCCGCCAAGCTGGAGCCACAGTTGCTGCTTCTCTATGAAGTCGGTGACAAAGCTGAGACCGAAGCCGGCAAGGAGGCAATATATGAGGTCGCTGAGGGCAGCGCCGATGCCTGTGAACATAGCCGGCCAGCGGCCCTTGCTGAGGGTGCGCTGGATGATGAGCATGCCTATTGGCCCCATCGGCGCCGATATCAGCGCCCCGATGGCCACGCCGCGGGGTAATATGTAAAGCAGTTGCTCCATTTTCAACAAGCAAATTTAGCAAATAAGCCCGAGAGGTGCAAATTTTTATAGCTGTAGCCGGTCTTAAAATATATGAAAAGTCTGTAGCCTGATATATTGACTCCAAGTCGTCATCAAATAAAAATCCCTCAATGAGGGATGAATTTCGCAATTTTCATCCCTCATTGAGGGATTTTTTATATCTTTGTGGAAATATTATTTGAAATGACAGATTACTCACTAATATCCTTCATGGAGGAACGCCTGCGCGACACTCCAACGCGGTTTCGCCGTTATATGTATGACTGTATTGACTGGAATCAGCGAATGATAGGGCTGACGGGTCCGCGCGGAGTAGGCAAGTCGACTATGATGCTCCAATATATGCTGTCGCAGCCATCGCGCGACGGTATGCTGTATGTGACGGCCGATCACATGTATTTTACCAACCATAGTCTGGTAGGCCTTGCCGATGACTTTGTGAAGGAGGGCGGAACATGGCTGTGCATTGACGAGGTACACAGATATTCCGGATGGTCACGGGAGCTCAAACAGATATATGACGGACATCCGCGGCTCAAGGTGGTGTTTACCGGATCGTCGGTGCTCGATATCAACAAGGGAGAAGCGGATCTCAGCCGCCGTGCGCTAATGTATCACATGCAGGGTATGTCGTTTCGGGAATATCTTGCTATGAACCGTGGGATAGAGACAAGAACTTACACCCTTGACGAAATACTTGCTGGAAAAGTAAGAATTGAAGGACTTGAACATCCCCTGCCGGTTTTTCGTGAATATCTCAGCAACGGTTATTATCCGTTTGCTGTTGAGGGAGAATTTGAGCGGCGCATGATGCAGATCATAACTCTTACAGTTGAGAACGATATAGCGATGTTTGCCGATATGAAAGCTGCTACAGCGCGCAAGATAAAGCAACTGCTGGCTGTGATCTCAGAGTCGGCTCCATACAAACCGAGTGCCGAAAGCCTTGCAACGGAAATCGGAGTGAGCAAGAACAGCATACCCGACTATCTTGCATGGCTTGAGAAAGCCGGTATGATAGGGCAGTTGCGTGATGATACCAAGGGCATGCGTGGTCTCGGCAAAGTAGAGAAAGTATATATCGACAATCCGTCGTTATTGTCGGTGCTTGGAGGCGGTCACCCAAATGTTGGTAACCTGCGTGAGACCTTCTTCTATAATCAGATGCGTGTCAACAACTGTGTTTCCGCATCGAAAATAGCGGATTTTCGCATAGGTAATCATATTTTTGAGATCGGTGGTCGTGGCAAGGGACAGAAACAGCTTGAAGGCTCGCCTGAAGGTATAGTTGTAAAGGACGATATCGAACTGGCGTATGGAAATATAGTACCGTTGTATCATTTCGGTTTCAATTATTGACAATATTTTGCAAAGCGGAAGTTGCCTGAAATGGCGATTTTTCGTAACTTTGTAAGTTAAAAGGATTGTCAATTAGTAATGTCTGAAAAAAATATATCTATAAAGGGCGCCAGGGTCAATAATCTGAAAAACATAGATCTTGAGTTGCCCCGTGGAAAGTTTATTGTCATCACCGGTCTGTCAGGTTCCGGTAAGTCGTCGCTCGCCTTCGACACGCTGTATGCCGAGGGGCGCCGCCGCTATGTGGAAAGCCTCTCGGCATACGCGCGACAATTCCTCGGCAAGATGACCAAGCCCGAGTGCGATTTCATACGCGGGTTGCCGCCTGCTGTGGCTATCGAGCAGAAAGTCAATACCCGCAATCCGCGTTCGACAGTAGGCACATCGACCGAAATTTACGACTACCTGCGACTTCTTTTCGCCCGTGTGGGCAAGACCATATCGCCGGTATCTGGCACCGAGGTGAAGAAACATACCATCGAAGATGTTGTGGCCGCCGCTCAGGCCCGCGGGGTAGGGACACGTGTGGCTGTCGTGGCCCCGGTCGAGGTTCCCGAAGGGCGCGACATGGCCACTCAGCTCGACATATTGCAGAAGGAGGGCTTCTCGCGTGTGGTTGTCGACAACAGTTTTGTAGGCATCGACGAGGCATTGCAGGATACCGGCCTGCTGAAGCAGCGCACGGTGGACCTGCTCATCGACCGACTGGCTGTGTCGGACAGCCGCGACGAGACATCGCGCCTTGCCGAGAGTGCCGAGACAGCATTCTTCGAGGGTTCCGACAAGTGCTCGCTGTTGGTGTTCGGCGACTCGGGCGTGGAGCGGCTCGACTTTTCCAAGCGATTCGAGGCCGACGGAATGGTATTCCCCGAGCCGACCGACCAGATGTTCAACTTCAACAACCCTTATGGCGCGTGCCCCACGTGCGAGGGATTCGGCATGGCGCTCGGCATCGACGAAGGCCTGGTGGTGCCCGACCCGACGCTGTCGGTATACGACGATGCCGTGGCGCCGTGGCGCGGTCCGGCCATGAGCGAGTGGAAGCGCGAGTTCATACGGCATGCCGCTGAGGTCGACTTCCCTATCCACAAGGCTTATTACAAACTCAGCGACAAGCAGAAAGAACTGTTGTGGCGGGGGTTCGGCGGATGGATAGGCATCGACGGCTTCTTCGGATGGATGGAGTCGCAGCGCCACAAGGTGCAGTATCGTGTGATGTATGCCCGCTATCGCGCCAAGACGATATGTCCTGCGTGTCACGGCTCGCGCCTGCGCCCCGAGGCGCTGAATGTCAAGGTGGCCAACGTCACCATTGCCGAACTTGTGAAAATGCCCGTAAAGCGGCTGCGCGAGTGGTTCGACCGGCTCGAATTTACCGATAACGACGCCCGCATCGCTGCCCGTCTGCTTGTCGAAATCAAGAACCGTCTGTCATATCTCGACGAGGTAGGGCTCGGCTATCTTACCCTCGACCGCCTCAGCAACTCGCTGTCGGGCGGCGAGAGCCAGCGTATCAACCTGGCCACATCGCTGGGGTCGAGCCTTGTAGGTTCGCTCTATATCCTCGACGAGCCTTCGATCGGCCTTCATCCACGCGACACCGACCGCCTGATCGGCGTGTTGCGCAAGCTTCAGGGCCTCGGCAATACCGTGGTGGTTGTCGAGCACGACGAGGAGATAATGCGCGCCGCCGACATGCTGGTGGATGTCGGTCCCGACGCCGGCCGCCTCGGCGGCGAGATAGTGTTCAGCGGACCGCTCTCGGCCCTTCCCGATGCCGGGCGGTCGTATACGGCCAAGTATCTGACCGGCAAGATGAAAATCGCTGTGCCGGCCCATCGCCGCAAGTGGCGCGACTATGTGGAGATAACCCATGCCACCGAGAACAATCTTAAGGACGTGAGTGTAAAGTTTCCTTTGGGAATCCTTACTGTGGTGACCGGTGTGAGCGGCTCGGGCAAGTCGACACTTGTGGGCAATATACTGTATCGCTCGCTTGGCCGCAAGCTCGGGGTAGAGCAGGCCGCGCCCGGGCGCTTCGGCGAATTGCGCGGCGACGTGCAGCGCCTCGGCGACGTGGTTTTTGTCGATCAGAACCCCATCGGCAAATCGTCGCGATCCAACCCTGCCACTTATCTCAAGGCATATGACGAGATCCGCGAACTCTTCGCTTCTCAGCAGTCGGCACGCCAGATGGGCTTTACGCCTGCCTATTTCTCGTTCAATACCGATGGCGGCCGCTGCGAGGAGTGTAAGGGCGACGGCTTTATAACCATACCGATGCAGTTTCTCGCCGATGTTACCGTCACATGCGAGGTGTGCGGCGGTCAGCGTTTCAAGAAAGAGATTCTCGAGGTCCGGTACCGCGACCGCAATATCAACGATGTGCTCGACATGACCGTCGACCAGGCGATCGAATTCTTCGGCGAGAGCGACGGCTCATGCGAGCGCCGCATAGTGCGCCGCCTGCAGCCGCTACATGATGTAGGCCTCGGCTATATCAGACTGGGACAGTCGTCATCGACCCTCTCGGGCGGCGAGAACCAGCGCGTGAAACTGGCCTCGTTCCTTGCCGACGACCGCGCCAAGCCCACGATGTTCATATTCGACGAACCCACCACCGGGCTTCACTTCCACGACATCAATGTGCTGATGGCGTCGTTCGACCGCCTTATCGCCAAGGGCCATACGCTTGTGATTATCGAGCACAACCTTGATGTGATCAAGTGTGCCGACCATATCATCGACCTCGGCCCGGACGGCGGCGAGGCAGGCGGCACGATCGTTGCCGAAGGCACACCCGAGCAGATAGCCGCCTGCCCCGCGAGCATCACCGGCCGATACCTGAAAGGCAGTCTATAAATTACAGATACGGCCGGCCATAAGTATCGTTCCCGATTTACGGTTGAAGAGGAAATAAAGGAACGGGCGGTCGAGCGTGAATACCACCTCGTCCGATTTATCGGGCATCGCCGTGTCGACTACACCTATTACTGTGGCGGCGGCAGCAGTTACACCTTCTTCTTCTACTTTAAGGATTGCCTTTTGCTTTGTCTTAAGGTAGAGGTGGTCGTCGATACGCACATCCCCCATTTTGTCAAGTTTGCTGTTATAGCCGGATAGTCCGATCGAATTGAGCCAGGGACTGAGGTCCGCATCCGAATTTATCTGAAATTTTGGCAGACTGAGATCCACAGAGTGTGCCCGTGCATTATTGACAATTCCTTTCCATTCATCGCAGGATATTGTTGCCGACAGATCCTTTATGTCTGTATTCCCTTCAGGTAATATAAACGCTATTGCCGCATCGCCTTCCAGAGTCTTGATTACGGCGCTTAGCCTCTCTTGTTTCACATATTGATATGTATTGTAACTGTGCATCATATCAATCTCCGAATCTGATTCGGTACCGTGGAAAGTAGCCTTTGCTGTTTTGTCTTTTTTGAAGGAGTCGTTCCATTTACCTTTGAAATACAAGGCGTTGATCAGAAATACGATACTTCGGTCATCAGTGCGTTGGATCATTTCGCTGATATATCCATGCGTCTTGTTGTGTATCCACGCATTCATCTTTCCGGCCACAGACTTGTCGGTGAAGTCCACGCCGTTAACTTCGGCATAGAACGTCCGGTTGATATTTCGCACGTAGCTGTCCGTAACTTTGCATCTGCTGCTTGAATACCATATCGAGTTGGCAAGTTCGACGTTTTTACGGCCGGCCATATATCTCATTATCTTGTTGCAGGCATTGTTCAGATCCGCTATATCCGGTGCGTTGAGCACTTTCAGAGTAGCGCTTGTGATAGCGTCATCGCCCGAATTTGCAAGCATGGCCAGTGCGAGAGATGCACTCAAAGGCGATACGGAATAATTTTCATGATTATCCTGCATCGAGGCGCTGAAAAACGCATCATAATGTATAGCCGCGGCATTGAAAAAATCAATGCCAAATTTATTAAGGCCATCGTTGGCGTCAGCTTCGGTCCCCGACAGCGATAAGTCAGCAGTCGGCTGTATAGGATTCGGATCGTCCCACTTGCTGTTTGATTCGCTTGAACACCCGGCCAAGAGTAGCGCCGATGCGAAGATTAATGGAAGTTTGATTTTCATGGGATATACTTTATGTTTATAATATGGGATTTTGAGGCTAATATGTCGATTATTGGACGTGATGAAATACTAACGGCCGCAAATTTAAAACAAATATTCAAGAAATGCAAATTGCTGGCAATTTTTTAAAAAAACAGTAAAAAATAATCCAAAATGATATATAGAAGTCAATAAAACAATCATGCGGCCATAAGACCGGCGGGTGATGCCGTTTCTTATAGCCGCATGATTGTTTTGGTCTGTTTCTTCCTCTTTTATCGCAGGCGGTCGACCGAGCGCAGGAGCTTATGGTCGTGGCGCATGCCGCGGAGGGCGAGCAGGGCGAAGATCACGGCGAGCACAAGCAGCATCACGCCGCCGAAGAGCACGGGTGTGGCGCCTTCAAAGCCGGCATAGATATAGAAAAAGCTTGCCACTATCGACACGCATATCAGTACCATCGACAATATGGTCATCTTCATCTGCATGCGCAGGTTTTTGTACATGAAAATCGCCAGTATGAGCAGTATGGCTATGAGAAGATTGACAACCAGAAGTACCGGTGCATCCTTGACATAGACTGACCTGATTGTGGCATCCGCCGCCTCGATGTCGGCGAAAGGTGTGAAGCAGAATATCGCCATAAGCACGGCGGCGATAAACAGCATGACGGTTTGGATTCGTTGGATTTGCATATTGTGGAGTGTTTTTAGTTGGCGTATTTCACAGCCTCGACAATCAGCATCATCGATGACGTGTCTATCCCGGCTTCCCTGAGGTGCGGGTCATCGGCCCGCAGAGCTTTTTCGAGGCGGTCGGGATCGGCGGTGTCGGCGGAGGCATACAGGCGGTAGTAATTTATGGCTTCGCGCAGGTCGCCCAGGGCGCGGGCCACGTGGCCGGCATTCAGATAGTCGTCGGGCGAGGCTCCGAGAGCGATTATCTTGTCATACGATTCTTTGGCGCGGTCGAATTCGTGGGTCAGAAACTGAGTCCAGGCAAGGGCCCGCAGCGGTTTCATGGAATCGGGCGTCAGATAAGCAGCTTTGTAGAACTGTGCTTTGGCCCGGTCGGGCTTGCCGGCCTCGATGAGGGCATAGCCCAGGCTGAGGGCTACAGCAGGGTCGTCCGGGAGCATTTCGGCAAGACGTGTATAATATCCTGCGGCGCGCTCGGGCTTGCCGTCGCGGCGCAGGGCGGCGGCGAGGCGTCGCAATGTCCATTGCGAACCGCCGTCGAGCAGTTCGGCCTCTTCATATCGGCTGATGGCGGCGGGAATGTCGCCGGCACACTCGAGTGCGTAGCCCCATTGCTGCGAGCGGGCGGCGTCGGGCATCGATATGCCGTCGAGCATACGGAAGGCTGATGCTGCTTCGCGCCAGAATTTGTGTCTGAAGTAGAAGCCGGCGACGGTGGCCAGCAGCTCCTCGTTGTCAAATCCCGATGCGAGCGGCCGCACCTGCAGCATGTCGGGTGCCTCGCCGAACAGCGGGAAGAACTCGCCGCGTCGGCGGTGTATCTCGTAGAAGCGGTAAAGATTCTGCACGTATTTGTTGATTGCATTGCGCATCAGTCCGTCGCCCGAGGCCTTCTCGACCTCCGACATCGCCTGGCGTGCCTGCTCGGCCTGCATCTTCATGGCGCCGAGAGCGGCCTCGCGCTGTGAGGCCGGCATGGTGGCGGCGGCAAGCACAAGCGAGTATTTGTCGCTGTCGCAGAGTACAGGCACCATGCGCAGCAGATTGCCGAGGCTCCCCTCGAAGTCATCGACCGAGGCTACAGCCGAGTTGCCGTCATAAAATGGCAGGAACCAGTTGCTGAGACGGTGGAAGAAGGGAAAGTGCTTCATGTGGCGGAACGAACTCATCATTATGTCGCCGCCCTCGGCCTGGATGTCGCCGAGTTCCTTGAGCGTGCGGCCGATTTCGCTGCCGGCAAGGGCTTCCTCCCACTCAGGGTTCATGCCCTCGGCGAGCGATTCGGCATCGAATTCGCCGTTCTGAAGCTTGGCCTGCAGGTCGGGATCGATTTTCAACAGCGACGGTATTACTTCGTTCTGCATCTTCTCGGTGAGGCGCCGGGTATCGACCGTGCGCATGAATTCGATGGCTGTGAATGCGAAGTGCCGCTGCCAGCCCGGAATCTCCTTCATGGCTGCCAGCCGGTTGGCGATGTCGCGGGGTACCGGGCGATAGCGGTAGCGGTACATCGATGCGGCGACGCCGGCCAGTGCGCGGGCATCAGTGTCGGGGTCGGCGCCGGTGTAGGCGCCGATGAGCAAGGCAAGG
>JAGANS010000070.1 GCA_017624155.1 Muribaculaceae bacterium
ATTCTTAAAGCAAGCCAAAAATCTGAAATTCAATTTACTCGGCTTTCCGTCAACTTCCACAAAAGTACACGATTAGTACCCACGCCTCTCGAAACTCCTCTGAAAATCACCGAGTTTGCCCAAATCAGAAAAAATTTGTAAATTTGCATCATAAGAAATTTCTTAAACTATGAAAAAATTAATCGCATTAGCCGTGGCAGGCTCCTCGCTTGCCGCGATGGCGCAGGCTCCGGCCGACAGCGCCGCCACCGACTCCGTCAAGGGCTTCGACTTTGTCGACGAGATCGTTATTCCGGGTACCTCGGTCAAGGACCAGAACCAAAGTGGCACCTGCTGGTGCTTTGCCGGCGCAGGTTTCTTTGAAAATGAAATCCGCAAGGCCACCGGCGACTCAATCGACCTCTCCGAAATGTACGTAGTGCGCAAATGCTACGAGGACAAGGCCGACCGTTACGTCCGCATGTATGGCGACACCAACTTCAGCCCCGGCGGCTCGGTGCTCGACCTTCCATACGTGTGGAAACGCTACGGCATCATGCCCGAGGAGGCATACAAAGGCCTTGAATATGGCGAGGACAAGCACGTCCACGGCGAGCTCCACAGCGCCCTCAAGGGCGTGGTGAAAGCTGCAGTCGAAAAGCCCAACCGCAAGGTATCCAAGGCATGGCGAAAGGCCCTCGGCGGTGTCCTCGACGCTTACCTCGGCGAAGTGCCCGAAACATTCACATACAACGGCAAGACATACACCCCGCAATCCTTCGCCAAGTCCCTCGGCGTGTCACCCGACAATTACATCGCCGTCACAAGTTTCACACACCACCCTTTCTATGAAGAATTCATTGTCGAGGTCCCTGACAACTGGCTCTGGGCTCCCTACATGAACGTGCCGATGGACGAGATGAAAGCCATCGTCGACAACGCACTTGCCAACGGATACACCGTCAGCTGGGCTGCCGACGTGAGCGAAGGCGGTTTCAAGTGGAACGACGGCGTCGCCCTCATGCCCAAAGGCAAAAACGAGCGCGACATGACCGGCACCGAACTCTCACGATGGGTGAAACTCTCCGATAAGGACCGCGCTGCCGACAAATTCAACTTCAACGGTCCTGTCGAGGAAATAGAAGTAACACAGGAGCTCCGTCAGGACATGTTCGACTCGCAGGAAACCACCGACGACCACGGCATGGTTATCGTCGGCACCGCACGCGACCGCGAGGGCAACCGCTACTACAAAGTCAAGAATTCCTGGGACACCAATCAGGTATACGGCGGCTATCTATACGTATCCGAGCCCTACTTCCTCGCCAAGACTGTCGACATCTACGTCAACAAGGCAGCCGTCCCCGCTGCCATCGCCAAGAAAATCGGCCTGAAAAAATGACCCGCATCGGCATACTGAGCGACACCCACTCCTGCTGGGACGACCGCTATGCCATCCACTTCGCCGGCTGCGATGAGATATGGCACGCCGGCGACATCGGTTGCCTCGACACCCTGCAGCGCCTGCGGGCCATCGCTCCCGTTGTGCGTGCCGTACGAGGCAACATCGACCACGGCCCGGTGGCGCGCCTCTGCCCCGAAGTCCTCGACTTCAGGGTAGAGGGCGTCGGGGTGTGGATGACCCACATCGGCGGCTATCCCGGCCACTATGCCGCCGGCGTCCGCCGCATGCTTATCGACTCACGCCCGCGCATCATGGTAGCCGGTCACAGCCATATTCTCAAGGTGATGTACGACAACGAACTGCAGCTCCTGCACATCAACCCGGGCGCCGCCGGCACACAAGGATGGCAGCGCAAGCGCACCCTCATACGCCTCGTCATCGACGGCGACCAGATCCGCGACCTCGAAGTCATCGAACTCGGCGGTACCGCAGGCTGATTGCCGCTATCGTTTTTTTCGTTCAAAATCCACGTTTTTTATTCTGTGCTATTTGTTCCTTTGCACAGAATTTAAAAATACGGATTATGAACACTCAACTTGTTATCTGGCTATGCATAGCGGCTTTCGCCATGCTCGTCATCCTCGTCCGAGGCCTCGAGGTACTCCGCCACCACTCCCATCACACCAGGCAACGCATCATCGAACTCGCCACCGAAAGCGAGGAACTGTTTATCCCCGGCGATCAATCCGAAAATGACAACACCTACAACGACATCGACTGACCGCTGTGCACGACACATGTGCGATTTCATGGCCCGGTATGCCGTATGGCTATTCGGCAGCGGCTCCACGTGCATCCGCCTTGAAAAGAACCTGCAGCGCATCGCAGCAGCCGCAGGCGTCGAGGTTGAGATAACTGTTCTGCCGCGGCACATACATCTCACGGTGCGCGAACCGGCCGACGGCGATACCGTAACCACCATAGCCTCCATCCGGCCCCTGCCCGTCAGCTACGACCTGATCACCCGACTCAGCCGGCTCAGCTGGGACATCGCCGACGGCTCACTGCCCTGTGATCGGGCTGATACCGAACTCGACAACATCATCTCATCGGCCCGAAGCGATATTCCTGGGCTGCCTCTGCTGGTCGGGGCGGCCAACGCTTCGTTCTGCCGCCTCTTCGGTGGCGACGCGATAGCCATGGGTGTGGTATTTGTAGCTACGGTGGCAGGCTTCATCCTCAAACAGATGCTCGCCGAGCGCCATACCGATCCGCGCATCATCGTCATCGCATGCTCATTTGTGTCAGCTGTGCTGGCCGCCGCCGACGGTCTTTTCGGCCTCGGTGCCACACCCGCCGTCGCCATCGGATCAAGCGTCCTCTATCTCGTACCCGGCATACCGTTTATCAACTCGTTCAGCGACATGATCGACGGGCACTACATCTGCGCCTTCGGCCGGATGATGCAGGCAGTCGTCATCACCTGCTGCCTGTCGGCAGGATTATGTTTCGGCATGTTTTTAATGAATATAGGCATGTTCTGACCATGGATTTCTTCGTACATTTTTTTCAGGATGCATTGTTTGCGGCGATAGCGGCTATCGGTTTTGCCGCTATAAGCCGTCCGCCCCGACAGGCATATCTGTGGTGCGCACTCATCGCAGCCGTAGGCCATTCCACCCGCTTCCTGCTCATGCAGGCACTCTCGCCCGGAATGCATATCGTCATCGCCACCACGCTGGCATCATTTGTAATCGGTATTCTCGCTGTACTCATTTCGCCCAAGGCACACGTCCCGGCCGAGACATGCCTCTTTCCATCACTTCTGCCCATGATTCCGGGCATGTACGCCTACCGTACATTCGGAGGCCTCGCCATGTGCCTCTTCGGCAGCACCGAGCAATCTTTCAGCCACAGCTTCTTCCTGTTTGCCAACAACGGACTCACCTGTTTCTTCATTCTGCTCGGTATGGCCGTTGGCGCTACCGTGCCTATATTCCTGTTTCCGGACATTTCTTTCCGGGCAACCCGCTCTTAAACCACATGGAACTACGTCAACTCCGATATTTCGTAAAAGTCGCAGAGACCCTCAGCTTCTCCGAGGCCGCACGACTGCTGTTCGTAACGCAAAGCACCCTTTCACAGCAGATCAAGCAGCTCGAGCAAGACCTTGATGCCCAGCTCCTCATACGCACCAGCCACAGTGTGGCACTCACAGAGGCCGGCAGCGAGCTATTACCATACGCCATCGCCACACTCCACGACGCCGACTTGTGCGCCGAACGCATCAACGATCTCAAGAACGTACTCTGCGGTACCCTCAACATAGGTGTCACATACTCATTCGCCCCTATCCTCACAGAGACCCTTGTATCGTTCATGAAAGCCTATCCTAAAGTAAAACTGAATATATTCTACCGCCCGATGGCGGAGTTGATGGATATGCTGCGCCGACGCGACGTTGACTTTGCCCTCGCATTCCGCCCCGGCGAACCTTTGCCCGACGTAGACTCGCACATCCTGTTTCAGACATATCTCGCGGCAATCGTCGGGGACATGCATCCCCTTGCCGGAACTCGGTCGATCGATATGCCTCAGCTCACCAAATGCGAACTTGCCCTGCCCGCCAAGGGCCTTCAGGCCCGCAACGCCCTCGACAAAGTATTGGAAAGCTATCCCACCGACCTACGCATACGAGTGGAACTCAACGAAGTCAACATACTGCTTGCACTCATAAGGCAGAACAGACTCGTCACTGTACTCAGCGAAGCCACCATCCACAACGTCAGCGGTGTACAGGCCCTGCGGCTCGACATACCCGGCAACGAGATGTCAGGATGCGTCCACACACTCCGCGGCAGCTACCACAAGCAATCCATGCAACAGTTCATCCGTATTCTCAGCGACTCCATCGCCGTTAAAGAACGTGCCAACGCCTGGCTCTAATAATTTCCGCATATCCGGCTCTATCATTCCCGAAGGCACGACTCTATGCCACTATGGATGCCCCGCTGCTGCGGCCGGGCATTATCCACATTGCACATGCCGGCCACAATGTTATAATTTTTTTTTGCGAAAAGCAGCGAATGTATTGCAAATCAATTAAAAAATTACTAACTTTGCGGCGCAAAAGCGGACCCGTGTCTGCGGATGTGCGCCGGCGAGTGTGTCGCCCGCGCTTTTAATTAACATTATTACTAACTTTTTAAATGGCAGAAGAAACCAAAACCCCTATCGAAGACTTCGATTGGGACGCCTATGAAAAAGGCGAAACCGCCGGTGAGAAGACCCGCGAAGAGCTCACCCGCACCTACGATGAATCGCTCAACACCGTCAAGGACAAGGATGTAATCGAAGGTACCATTATCGCACTCAACAAGCGCGAAGCCGTGGTTAACATCGGTTATAAGAGCGACGGCATCATCCCGATGAGCGAATTCCGCTACAATCCCGACATCAAGGTCGGCGACACCGTGGAAGTGTTCATCGAAAATCAGGAAGACAAAAAAGGCCAGCTGATTTTGTCGCACAAGAAGGCACGCGCTTCCCGTTCATGGGAGCGTATCAACGCCGCCCTCGCCAACGATGAGATCATCAAAGGCTTCATCAAGTGCCGCACAAAAGGCGGCATGATCGTCGATGTGTTTGGCATCGAGGCATTCCTCCCCGGCTCTCAGATCGACGTCAAGCCCATCCGCGACTACGATGTTTACGTGGGCAAAACTATGGAATTCAAGGTTGTCAAGATCAACGAAGAATTCAAAAATGTCGTTATCTCACACAAGGCCCTCATCGAGGCCGAGCTCGAGCAGCAGAAGCGCGAAATCATCTCCAAGCTCGAAAAAGGCCAGGTACTCGAAGGCACCGTCAAGAACATCACCTCCTACGGTGTGTTCATCGACCTCGGCGGCGTCGACGGTCTTATTCACATCACCGACCTCTCTTGGGGCCGCGTCACAAAGCCCAGCGAAGTTGTCGAGCTCGACCAGAAGCTCAATGTCGTTATCCTCGACTTCGACGACGAGAAGAAGCGCATCGCCCTCGGTCTCAAGCAGCTCCAGCCCCATCCCTGGGACGCTCTCGATCCTAACCTCAAGGTTGGCGACCATGTCAAGGGCAAGGTTGTCGTTATGGCCGATTACGGCGCATTCCTTGAAATCGCTCCCGGCGTAGAAGGCCTTATCCACGTCAGCGAAATGTCGTGGAGCCAGTACCTCCGCTCCGCTCAGGACTTCATGAAGGTTGGCGACGAAGTTGAGGCAGTCATCCTCACTCTCGACCGCGAGGACCGCAAGATGAGCCTCGGCATTAAGCAGCTCAAGAACGATCCCTGGGAGAACATCGAAGAAAAATATCCCGTCGGCAGCCGCCACACCGCACGTGTGCGCAACTTCACCACCTTCGGCGTATTCGTTGAAATCGAAGAAGGCGTTGACGGTCTCATCCACCTCTCCGACCTCTCCTGGACCAAGAAGATCAAGCACCCCAGCGAATTCACTCAGGTCGGCAACGACATCGAGGTTGAAGTTCTCGCTATCGACAAGGACAACCGTCGCCTCAGCCTCGGCCACAAGCAGCTTGAAGAGAACCCCTGGGATGTATTCGAGACAATCTTCACCGTCGGTTCAGTACACGAAGGCACCATCATCGAGATGCTCGAGAAGGGCGCTGTCGTTGCTCTCCCCTACGGCGTAGAAGGCTTCGCTACTCCCAAGCACCTCGTGAAGGAAGACGGCAGCCAGGCCAAGGTTGACGAGAAGCTCAACTTCAAGGTTATCGAATTCAACGAGGACGCCAAGCGCATCATCCTCTCGCACAGCCGCATCTTCGAGGACGAAGCTCGCGCCGACAAGGCAGCAGAGCGCAAGGCAAAGCGTCAGCCCCGCAAGCAGGCTGAGGAAGCTCCCGTATCGGCAACCCCGATCGAGAAGACCACCCTCGGCGACCTCGAGGCTCTCGCAGCCCTCAAGGAAAAGCTCTCAGGCAAGTAATTTCACCACAACCCATAAAAAACCGCGGATGCACCGGCACCCGCGGTTTTTTATTCATTTATACGGAAGAATCTATTCCTCAAACTCTCCCAGGCCCTGGCGGACGAGGACGGGGGATGCCGAATCTGTGATGTCGACTATTGTAGATGGCTCCGCGCTGCCGGGACCGCCGTCGGCCACAATAGCTACATCGTTGTGATAGGCAAGAGCCAGAGCATCCGGATCGGTGACACTGTCGGGATCCTCGGCAGGCACATTGACCGATGCCGTGAACATGGGCGAACCCAGCGCCGCGGCAAGTGCCGTGGCTACTTCATTGTCAGGGATACGGACACCCACCGTCTTGCGGCCCTTGAAAACCTTCGGCAGCCTGGTCGATGCCGGCAATATAAATGTAAACGGCCCGGGCAGGTATTGCTTAAGCAACCTGAACGCACGATTGTCAATACGGACATACTCCGCGGCCATAGATATGTCGGAGCACACAATCGACAGCAGATTCTTATCTGGGTTAAGGCCCTTGAGACGGCACAGACGCTCAATAGCACGCTGATTGAGTGCGTCACAGCCAAGAGCATACAGGCTGTCGGTAGGATATATCACAATGTCGCCGCGGCGCAGAGCCTCGGCCATCGCGTCGATATGACGCGAATTGACTGATCCGTCGTAGAATTTAAGTACAGGCATCGGTAGAAAGATAAAAAACACAGGCTCCGCCGCATGGAGGAGCCTGTGCAACATTTATCGGGCCAGCTCCTTATCATTCAGCCTTCTTGGCGGCTTTCTTCTTGGGAGCGGCTTTTTTTATCGTTTTTTTCTCGGGTTCGGCAGCCTTTTCGCGCAGCTGATGCTCGATGTTATACTGTTCGAGGTTTTTGCTCATGGATTCCTTCTCGCGGGTGAGTTCGGCGATCTCACGTTCCTGGTTGCGGATAGTCTTGAGCAACGAGTTGAGTTCCTCATTATCGATGGTGAGCGGATATTGCTCGTCGACACGTACGAGGAAGTCGGCCAGAACATTCATATAGTTGGTGAATGCCTGATATGGAGTCTCGTAGGGACTGAACTGGCTGTGAACCGCACCGTCGGCAAAGTGCTTGGTCGACATGTAGTAGAAGTGATCGGAGCCCTGAAGATACCACCAGTCCTGCTTGAGGCGGCGGTCCTCACACAGGCGCACGCGCTCGCCGGCGCCATACAGCTTATCAAGAGCTTCGTGCTGCAGGGCGTTGCCTATCCAAGCCGAGGTATCGCGGGCCTCGTCGGCACCCGAGATGGGGTGTACCACGGCAAGTTCGCCCACGGGTTTGAGCTTGGATATGGCCTCGGATGGAGTCCAGAACTCAACACCGCGCTCATTGGCAAAGCGTGGCAGAGCCTCAAGGAACTGAAGGATGCCGCTCGATGCTGGCTGCAGCGAGCCGAATGTCTCGAGATTGAGGCAGACATTGATGATCTGCTCCTCGGGAGGGGTGGCTGCGATCCAGTCCATATACTTGTCGGCGGTGAGGGGGAAGGCATCCCACGAGGTGTCGGAGAAGCGGAATGCGATGTCGTCGGAGAGCTTGTCGTTCTTGAGCAGAAGCTTGAGCTTGGGTACAGAGGCTGCCGAGTATACATAGTCGGGCGACTTCCAGCCGAGGATGTGCTTGGCGCCCTCGGTGATGCAGCCCTTGAAACCCATTGCGAGAACCTGCGGAGCGATATCGTCGGAATAGATAAGCTCGGTATTGCGGAACACCTTGGGTTTCACCCCGAATAGTTCGTGCAACTTGTGGCACTGCATCTCCACCTGCTGGCGGAATTCTTCCGGATCGTAGAGCGATGCCAGCGAGTGAGCGTATGGTGTGGCGATAAACTCTACCTTGCCTGTATCGGCAAGCTTGTGCAGCAGATCGATGAACTCGGGCACGTACTGCTCGAACTGCTCGATGGCGACACCTGTGATAGAGATCGAGCAGCGGAATGCGCCCTTGGTGTCGTTGATCATGCGCAGCAGTGTCTCTGCTGCAGGGATATAGCTCTGATGGGCTATGCGGGTCACGATGTCATCGTTGAGGAAGTCATCGTAATAGTAATGGTCGTTACCGATGTCGAAGAAACGATAGCGCTTGAGACGGAACGGCTGATGTATCTCGAAGTTGAAACTTACGGCTTTCATATTGTGATTTTCTGATTAGCGGTTTAGGACTTTTTTGTATATGTCGATGACTTTTTTGCCGGCTTTGTCCCAGGTGATCTGAGCTACCTCGGCAAGGCCTTCCTCACGCAGCGAGCGGTAGAGCGCGGGATAGGATATGATGGCGTTGATAGCATCGGCCATCGCATCGATATCCCAGTAATCGGTCTTGATGACATGATTCAGTATTTCGGCGCAGCCGCTCTGCTTTGAGATTATCGATGGAACACCCATCTGCATGGCCTCGAGAGGCGAGATGCCGAAGGGCTCGGATACCGAAGGCATGATATACACGTCGGAAGCCTTGAGCATCTCATACACCTGCTTGCCTTTCTGGAAACCGGGGAAGTGGAAGCGGTCGGCGATGCCGCGCTCGGCTGCGAGGTCGATCATCTTGTCCATCATGTCGCCCGAACCGGCCATTACAAAACGCACGTTGTGGTTGTTCTTGAGCACCTTGGCGGCTGCCTCCACAAAGTATTCGGGTCCCTTCTGCATGGTGATACGTCCCAGGAAGGTAACAACCTTTTCCTTGGGCTTCTGTACCTCCACGTCGAGGAGCTCCCGGCTCAGAGGCACCACGGCATTATGCACGGTAGTTACCTTGGCCGGATCGATGCCATATTTCTCGATCACTGTCTGGCGTGTGAGGTTCGACACGGTGATGATGTGGTCGGCATGAATCATGCCGTCGCGCTCAATATTGAATACTGTGGGGTTGACATTGCCGCGCGAACGGTCGTAATCGGTGGCATGGACGTGTATCACCAATGGCTTGCCTGTAACCTGCTTGGCATGGATACCCGCGGGATAGGTGAGCCAGTCGTGCGAGTGTATGATGTCGAAGTCGACTGTGCGGGCTATCACGCCTGCAGTGATAGAGTAGTTGTTGATCTCCTCAAGCAGGTTGTCGGGGTAGCGGCCCGAGAACTCGAGACAGCCGAGGTCGTTGGTGCGCATGTAATTGAAGTCGGCATATATATGGTCGCGCAGACGGAAGTACAGATCGGGATCCATGAGCTTGCCGATGCGCTGCTCCACATAGTCACGGTTGACATCGCGCCATGCCACAGGCACCTGTGAAGCGCCGATTATATGGGCAAACGAACGGTCTTCATCGCCCCAGGGCTTCGGAATCACGAATGTGATGTCCATGTCGCCGTTCTGCCACATGCCTTGAGTGAGGCCGTATGAAGCGGTACCGAGACCTCCGAGAATATGAGGTGGAAATTCCCACCCGAACATTAGAGCTTTCATTGGATAGTAATTAATGAGTGGGATATTCAATCGTTAATAAATCTCTTTACAAGTCGGACGGTGCGCAATACCTCGGCCACATTGGTGGCATGCGAAACGGCACCGCGTCCGCGGAATGGCGGATTGCCGTCGTAGAGCTGCGACAGCGAGCCGATACATCCCTGCCCCATTTCGTCCTCGAAGCCAATGAGCATGCGGTCGATATAGCCTACGCCGCTATGACCGAATACCTTGAGATATGCCTCGGCATAGAAGCCCATGAGCCACGGACGGGCCGGCCCCTGATGGAGTGCCTGCTCGCGCTCGTCGGGCGATCCGAGATAATTCGGACGATAACCGTAGCTCTTCGGCGAGAGGGTGCGGAGTCCCTTGGGGGTAAGAAGCTCGCGGGTCACCACGTCGAGGACTCCCTTGCGCTGGCGACGGTCGAGCGGAGAATAGTCGAGACCGATGGCGACAGCCATGTTGGGACGCACCTCAGGAGAGGCGTAATTGCCGTCCACATAGTCGAACAGGTAGCCGCTGTCGTTAAGGAACATGTCGACAAATGGCTGTTTCATCTTCTCGGCAGCGTCGAGCCATGCCTGACGACGACCGGCGAGTGCCTCGTTGCCTTCGAGCAGTGCGGCGCCAAACATCAGCGCATTATACCACAGAGCGTTGAATTCCACAAGGTAACCGCTGCGCGGGATTATCGGACGGCCGTTATGGTTGGCATTCATCCACGATACGGGATGGTCGGTGCCGTTGGTGGTGAGCAGTCCGTTGTCTTCGTTGACCTTAAGATTAGGATGGAGGCTCGACAGTATATAATCGATGACGTTGGTAACGAATTCTGTATAAAGCTCGCGTGCACGTTCCATACCCACAGTCTTGCCATACTGCTGCACGGCCCACATAGCCCACAGGGGTATGTCGGGGAGCTCGATGCCATGTATGCGCTGCGAGGGCTGGCCGGTGGCCATGAAGTGCTCGAGGGCATGGGAACCGGTAGCCATTATTGCCTCGAAGTCGGCACGATGGTCGATAGCGAGGGTGAGGCCGGGCAGAGCCATGAATGTGTTGCGGGCGAGGACTGTGCCCCAGGGAAATCCCGAGATCACATACATATTGTCGCCGTCCTTGATATAGAACTGCTTGGCGGCATTTTTAAGACAGTTGAAGAAAGATGTACGGGGCGTGCGGCTTGCTATCTCTACCTCATACATCTTTTTAAGCGAACGCGGCTTGATTTCGCTGACGCCGGCCGAGAAAATAATTGACTCGCCCTTCTTGATGGGGACCTCGAAGTATCCCGGTACCCACAGATCCTCGCAATATGGCACGCCACGCTCAAGATCCTTCACATATTCGATGCCGTTGTACCAGTTGGGCTCGTCGACCCAGGTGGCCTTATGGCTGAACTGCATGTAGAGCGTTGGGAATCCGTCGTAAAGGCAGGTGGCCACGCCATTCTCGACCGGACGGATATCGCGGTTTATAGCACCGTTGGCCATACACAGAGCATTGCTTTCACGGAAAGCCAGGAACGGCTTGAAACGGAGGGTCGTAGCCGAGTGTGCCTCGACAAGGGTATAACGTATGAGGATACGGTTCTCGTGCGAGATGAATATCTTCTCCTTGGTAAGGATGACACCACCTACTCGATAAGTCATACGCGGCACACCCTCGCAGTCAAACTCGCGGGCGTATTTGTGTCCGTTTGGACTGTAGACACCGCCCTGATAACGGTGTATGCCGAGATTGAACGGCGCGCCGTGCTGGATCACAGTCTCGTCGAGCGAAGACAGCAGCACATGAGGCTTGTTGCCGAGCTCGGGGATTGGAATCACCAGGAGCCCGTGCTGCTTGCGGGTGTTACATCCCACAAGCGTTGTGCAGTGATAAGCACCTGCCTGATTGGTCCTCAACATCTCTTTGGTGAGAGACTGGTCGAGGTTGATGAGCAGATTCTTATCAAATTTAAGATAACTCATGTCGGGGTTGGTATAGTTTTGTTAGTTATATTAGATTCAGTAAATTGCAGTCTAAACAGGTTATGCGACACGAAAGTACCAATTTTTGTTGAAAGTGCAAAAGAAAAATCAAAAAAACTTTACAGAAAATGTATTTAACACTTTTTGTTAAAAATATTTGGAATTTTATCGAATATGGCTTAACTTTGTACTTTGAAAAATTAATAATTTGCCTAAGTTTGATAAAAAAGCTGACATTCGGATTAATAGTCGGATTTTGCGCCGCCACAGCCGCGGGGCAGGCCTATGAGCGTCCTTCATTCAGTGATAACTGGAATGTAGGATTATCGGTTGGCGCGACGTCGCCGGTCAAGGGCCACGGTTTTGTGCATAACGCGCGCTTTACAGTCGGCCTTGATCTGGAAAAGCATCTCACGCCGGCGTTCGGTATTGGCGCCGAGGCGCTTTTCGGTGTCAACACTTCACGCTGGCCGGGCCACTTGCACAGCGCTACAGCTTTCGACATGTCGTATCTCGGAGCCTATGGCAGCCTCGACTTCATGCGCCTGGGAGGCAAGCCTTGCGCACGTCGCCTGTTCTCGATGGGCCTGAAAGCCGGTGGTGGCTGGGGTCATGACTTCATGAGTGGCAACGTGCCGGGGCACAGTTTCTTCGCCACAAAGGCAGGGCTTTTCTTCAATTTCAATTTTTCTCCGCGATTCACGGTGAGTCTGTCTCCGTCAATACTTTGGAATCTGAGCGACTCTCGCTCATCGACTTCCTCGGCATCGTTCAACGGGCGGCGCGCCGCATTCAGCCTTCAGGCCGGATTAAAGTACCACTTCGGACGCCAGTTTGAATGTGTCGCGATATACGACGGCGCACAAATCGATGCCCTCAACGGACAGATCAACAATCTGCGTGCCGACCTCGACAAATCCGTAGCCGCCGTCAAGGCTGCCGAGGAACGCTCATCGCGCCTTGCCGCCCAGCTCGAGGCATGCCGGAACAGCAAACCTGAAATTGTTAAGGAAATAACGGTCGACAACCGGCTCAATACCATACTCGACGTGTTCTTCATGCTCGGATCATCGACTGTGACAGCCGATCAGATGCCCAATGTGGAACGAATCGCCGCATATCTCAAAAACCATCCCGAGGCTACAGTGGTTATAAAAGGGTACGCATCACGCGACGGCAACCGAGCCTTCAACGAACGACTGGCAGCACTCCGTGCCGAGTCTGTGAAGACGCTGCTCATAAAGCGTTACCACATAGTCCCGTCGCGAATCGAAGCTTCGGGCGCCGGCATCGGCGACCTGTTTGAGGAAGATTCGTGGAATCGCGTGAGCGTATGCACACTACACAATAAATAAATCATCCGCAAGCGGCTTAGGCCCGCAGGATGCCATAACATTCATACCATCTCCTCTAAAACGATTACAAACTAACATCCAAGCGACTTCCTTCCGGCAATGCCGGAAGGAAGTTTTTAACCTCAAAGACACACAATCATGGATTTCGCAACAATATTCGGCAGCCTCGCTGCCATCTGCATGATATTCGGCTATCTGCCACAGGCTATCGCCACCATACGCACCCGCGACACCGATGGCATCGCCATCCCCACGTTCCTCATGATGGGACTTGGCTCGCTCTTTTTCGTAATACAGGGCATACTCATTGCCAACTGGCCGCTGGCAGTCACCAACATCATCACACTGATATGCTCGGTGATCATCTTCGGCATCAAAATCCACAACGACATCAAGAAAAAAAGCTGACGACAGCTGCTACCAAACTTTTGCAAACCGGCCGCTGTTTATAATTCATGAGCGACATACTTATATACACCGGCCTGGTTATCATGCTTGTTGCCGCAGGATTCGGACTGTTCACCGCTATCAGGGGCTTTAAAGAACAGGGATTACATTTCCGCGACATGCTTTTGGTCAACCCCTTCAATCGTCCGGCCATAAGCCGGACTCAGAAATACTGCATCGTGACATGGGGCATTACAATGGCCGTCGGATTCATCATAACCGGCTTAGGGATAGCCATAGGACTTAAATAGAAGATCATGTCAACAACTTTTTTCTGGATAGGAATAGTCGTATTTCTCGCAGGAGTGGCAGTGAGATACATTTATAAATATCGCTATTACCGCGACTACAAGGATACGGCCCATACCGACCTTCAGCGCCGGGGTCTTAAAGATCTCTACCGCCCTAAGATATTTATCGGACTCACTCTTCAGGCTATCGGCTGCGTAATTTCCATAATAAGCATCTGGTAAAGAAAAACCTGCCTGTAAAGCATGGCAATACAGGCAGGTGATAGTATGGAATGCGTCCGCCGCTTATGCCTGATGGGCGGGGCGGAGGAGATCGTTGACGGTCTTGACGGGGTTGAAGGTGTCAATGGGTACTTCGACAAAGATAGTGTTCCAGTTGGACATTGCACCGTTCCACAAGCCTGGCAACTCAAGGGCACGGAGATCTCTGCCGCCGAGCGATTTTTCGGAGATGAAGCCGGTATTGGGATCTGTATAGCGTGCGAGGTCGAAGGGTTTGCCGTCCACATCCTTGATATAGCATACAAGATCGACAGGGTTGAAATGGGTGGAGGTCTTCATCATTTCCATATAATCCTTGTTGTCGGGATCAATCTGGTTGGATTCGAGAATCTGAGGCGATACAGATCCATCGTAGTAGTGTGCCATATACGGTCCGCCACCGGGTTCACCGACGTTGCGTACCATGCCGCAGACGCGCACGGGCCTGTTGAGCTTGCCTATGAGATAATCGGCGAGTTCGGCCTCGGGTAGAGAATCGAACAGAGGAGACTCAATGCACAGCTTGGTGCGCATGAACTGCACGATAGTGGCGAGATCGTCGGCACTGTAACGGCCGGCACGCAGCATGTCGAGATATTCCTCGATCTTGTCATGAGCAAGGATAAGAATACCTGCGAGCACCTGCTTGTAGCGGATTGTGGGTTCGCGGAGAGTATCGGGCACTACATTATCGATATTCTTAATGAATACCACGGCCGAGTCCATGTCGCCGAGATTCTCGATAAGCGCGCCGTGACCGCCGGGACGGAAAACAAGGTTGCCGTTGTCATCGCGGAAGGGCTTGTTGTCGAGTGTGGCTGCGATTGTGTCGGTCGAAGGCTTCTGCTCCGATATCGAGATGTCATATTTGACACCAAAACGGTCTTCCATCGGTTTTACTGTTTCGGCGATCTTCTTCTCAAAGAGTTTGTGATGATTGGCCGATACGGTGAAATGCAGATTCACCTTGCCATGAGTGGCAGCTGTCTGGGCACCTTCGGCAAGATGCTCCTCAAGTGGTGTGCGGGCGCTCCCGTCAGAATATTTGTGGAATGTAAGAAGGGCCTTGGGCAGATTGCCGTAGTTCATGCCTTCTTCCGATATGATGGCATTGATGATTTCCTTCTGCCGGCCGGCCTCAAGCAGAGCCTTGGCGGGCATGCCGTAAAGACGGACTGTGGTGTCGTTGAGCTGATCGATAAAGGCAAGTTTGTCGAGATTAGCGAGAATTTTGGCTACGGGCGAGCCCTCCTCGGCCTTGTCGGCGTTGCCGTTGACAAAGACAAAGAGAGCCTTGAACATACGTGATGCGGCCCCGGATGCGGGCACAAACTTGGCAACTTCGCCGCCATCGGCGAGATACTGTTTCCAACGTGCGATAGCAAAGTCTTCCTCCTGCGGTGTCAGGGCATGAATGCCGTGTCCCACTGCAGCGCTGCCTGCAAGGGTCAGATAAGGAAAACCGGTAACGAAACGCTGCATCTGTGCTTCGGCCACTTCAGGCGTTATACCGTGAGAGGCAAGCTGTGTAAGGTCTTTTTCGGTAAACATGATTCAGGTTGTTATTTATTCGTTTTGTCAGTTAGATATGCGTTTTATGAGGTTATATGCCGGCAGGATACCAAGTTGGCCTGCGCGGGAGAGATCGGCTATTCCCAGACGGTTGTTGCCCAGCCTGAGATATACATAGCCGCGGTTGTACCATGCCTCACCCATTTCAGGCTTAAGTTCGATGGCACGGTTAAGCGCTGCCAGCGCCGATGTATAATCATCTATCTGAAGGTGGGCGACGGCCTTGTTGTACCATGCCTCGGCCATGTTGGGCGAAAGCTCTATGGCGGCGCTTAGATCGGCAAGTACGTCGTCGAGAGCCTTGCGGCGCATGGTATTGAGGGTAAGAGCATCGCTTGCCGGCAAGTCGTCGGGTATCTTTCCGTCCTCGAGTTGGAAATTGTGGAACGCGGCCTGAGCGCGCAACAAATGTGCCACCGCGAGATCGGGCGTGATCTCTATCGCCTTGTCGATGTCACGGATAGCCGATGTATAGTCATGGATAGTGATGAAGTCGAGTGCACGGCCTATATAATCAATGGCACGCGGCTTGTGTGTTGCCAGATATGAGTTATAATACTCGATGGACTGGAAGTGTCGTGTGCTGCTTTCGCTGTCGAGCGACGGCACCGAGGGTGTGACGCGGATCACAAACCGCAGCATGCGCGTGGCGTTGATGTCGTCTACCTCCTTTATATAGTAGGTGTCAGGGCGCAATTCGTTGGCTGAACTGTAATAAGCGAGTTCCATCCATGGCTCGGGCTCGATGTGGATGTTGCGGTCCTGAACCTTGCCGCGGATGGCAGCGTTGTTGTATTCCTCGTGTATCTCGGCATTGTTGGCCACAGTAAGCAGTGTGGCAAAGCGTCGTGCTGCCTCGGGACTGGCCTCGGGAGCATGTGCGGGCGAGGCCCCGGCGGGTGCGCCGTCGCCACGGTCGCGGCGCTGACTGTCGGAATCATTACCGCCGGTCGGCGCTATGGCGCCGGGTTCGAAATCACCGGTCAACGACTGTGCTTTTTTGGATAATGCCACGCCCTTGTTGTAATCGCGCTCGGCGCCACGCATATTGCCCTGCGCATACAGAAATTCGCTGCGCATGAAATATGGGTCGGGAAGATCAGGCACTTCCTCGATCACCTTGCTGATGTCGGCCGCAGCCTGAGCATGGCGTCCCTTGGCATGGTTTACAATCGATCGGTTGTAGTAGGCGCGTGTATTCGACGGATCGAGGTTTATGAGACGGTCGAGATCAACCAGAGCCTTGTCGTTGGCCGAGGTCTCCATCTCAAGAAGGGCACGGTTGAATATGGCGGCCTCGTTGAGCGGATCAAGCTCGATGGCATAGTCGAAGTCGGCCATGGCGCCAAAGAAGTCATCGTTCTTATAGCGCAGATAAGCACGGTTGACATACAGACCGGCGAGGCGGGGCTGCAGGCGTATCGCCTCGTCCATGTCGGCGGCTGCCGCGGCAAAATCGCTGTCGCGCGATATAGCTATGTCGGCTCGCATGATGTATGCGTTTACAGCATTCTTATTGATGCTCATAGCCTTGTCAATATCGGCGATGGCTGCGACAGTATCAGCCTGTTCGAGCCTGAGGCGCGCACGTCCGAGATAACCTGAGTCGAATCCGGGATAATACCGCAGAAGGTCGCTGAAGGTTGAGTCGGCCGCAGCAAGTTGTCCACAGTCCTGCTGGGCGAGGGCCTTGTTGAACATGAGCTGGCGGTTGCGCGGCACGAGCTGGAGAGCATGGTCGTAGTCGGAGATTGCGTCGGCATTGCGGCCGAGATTCTGCCTGGCCACGCCGCGCACTTCCCAGGCATCTGTGAGATACTGATTTAGCTCTATAGCCTTGGATGCGTCCTGCTCTGCGCCGATATAATCTTCAAGATTAAGTTTGGCGATAGCACGGAAAAAGTATGGACGGGCCAGATATGGCTTGGACTGGATCACACGGTTGAAGTATTGTATCGACAACATGTAATCCTCAAAGTATAAGGCGTTTTGCCCCACGCGTAGCACTTGCTCGGTATTGACTTGAGAGAAGGCCATCACCGAGCCGGCAAGAAATGCGATAAGGATTGCTAATTTCTTCAAAATCTGCGTGTGGTATTTATACTGCAAACTTACAGAATTTTTTGGATTAAACAGTCAAAAGATTAAAAAAAATGCCTCGGTAATGTACAATTTCCGTGGCATTTTTCAAGAGTTTCATTCCGTGGTGCTATCAGGCGTCGATATTGGCGTATGTCGCGTTTGATTCGATGAAGTCGCGTCGCGGACCCACATCCTCGCCCATAAGCATTGAAAATACACGGTCGGCCTCGGCAGCATCGCTGATATTGACCTGCTTGAGTATGCGGTGCTCGGGACTCATTGTAGTGTCGCGGAGCTCCACATCGCTCATCTCGCCCAGACCTTTGTAGCGCGATACGGACGTCTTGCCGCTGTGTGTGTCGATAAACTGCTGCACCTGCTGGTCGGTCCAGCAATACTCCTCGGCTTTGCCGCATTTGCACTTGTAGAGGGGCGGCGTGGCGAGGTAGAGGTAGCCGTTTTCGATGATGGGGCGCATGCGACGGAAGAAGAATGTCATCAGCAGTGTGGCGATATGGGCGCCGTCGACATCGGCATCAGTCATGATTATAATCTTATGGTAGGCAAGCTTCGACATATTCAGTGCCTTGGGATCCTCGGGGGTGCCGATCGTGACACGCAAGGCGCGGAACAGGTTTGTGATCTCGTCGCTCTCGAATATGCGGTGCTCCATAGCCTTCTCCACATTGAGGATTTTGCCTCGCAGCGGCAGGATGGCCTGGAACTGACGGTTACGGCCCTTTTTGGCGGTACCGCCGGCCGAATCACCCTCGACGAGGAATATCTCACAGTCCTCGGCTGTACGCGATGAGCAGTCGGCCAGTTTGCCGGGAAGGCCCCCACCCCACAGCGGCGATTTGCGCTGCACTTTCTGGCGGGCGTTGTATGCGGCATGGCGGGCCTGAGCGGCGAGTATCACCTTGTCCACAATCACGCGGGCCTGCTTGGGATGCTCCTCAAGATAGTTGCGCAGGGCCTCGGATACGGCCACCTGTACGGCGCCCATCACCTCGCTGTTGCCGAGCTTGGTCTTTGTCTGTCCCTCAAACTGCGGCTCCATAACCTTAACGGAAATTACGGCGGTAAGGCCTTCGCGGAAGTCGTCGCTATTGATCTCGACCTTGGCGTTCTTGAGAAGGTTGTTGTCCTCGGCGTATTTCTTGAGGGTAGTGGTGAGACCGCGGCGGAAGCCGGTAAGATGCGTACCGCCCTCCACGGTGTTGATGTTATTGACAAACGAGTAGATGTTCTCGTTGTATGTATTGTTGTATGTGAATGCCACCTCGACGGGAATGCCCTGGCGCTCGGTGTTGAGGTCGATGACGTCGTTGATGAGAGATTCCTTGTTGGAGTCGATATATTCGACAAACTCGCGCAGACCGGCGCTCGAATAGAATGTCTCGCTCATGGGCTTGCCCTCGCTGTCGAGGTTGCGCATATCGGTTAGCGTAAGCAGTATACCGGCGTTGAGGAATGCCAGATCGCGCAGACGGTTGGCCAAGGTTGAGTAGTCATACTCGGTGACGGTGAATATGGAATCGTCGGGCTTGAATGTAATCGATGTGCCCGTGTGCTGCGATTCGCCCACGACAAGGAGGTCGGTGGTAGGCTTGCCGCAGGAGTATTCCTGCACATAGGCTTTGCCATTGCGATGCACCTCAGCGCGCAGATAGGTAGACAGAGCATTGACACACGACACACCTACGCCGTGCAGGCCGCCCGACACCTTATAGTTGCTTTTGTCGAATTTACCGCCGGCATGGAGCACTGTGAGCACGACCTCGAGGGCCGACTTCTGTTCCTTCTCGTGAAGGTCAACGGGGATACCGCGGCCGTCGTCGACCACGGTTATAGAGTTATCAGCATTGATCGTGACGTTTATATGCTTGGCATAACCGGCGAGAGCCTCGTCGATCGAGTTGTCGACGACCTCATAAACGAGGTGATGCAAGCCTTTAAATGATATGTCGCCGATATACATGGCCGGACGCTTGCGCACGGCCTCCAGGCCTTCGAGCACCTGGATCTGACTGGCGCCATAGTTCTCTTCTGCTTCTGACATATTTATATATGATAGGTTACATTTTATTCGGGTGACCCACGCTCCTGAGAGAGCGCGAAACAACATGCAAAGATACAAAAAATAGCTGAGACAAGCAAATTCGCCCTATATAAATAATGTGTAAATTTAGACTGCGAATTTTTTTGAAATTTTTTGAGCGAAAAATTTGGCGGGGATAAAAATAATGCCTAACTTTGCATCGCTTTTGAGAAACAAAGCAACGAAAATTGAAAAATCGGGGTGTAGCTCAGTTGGTTAGAGTACGCGTCTGGGGGGCGTGAGGTCGCTAGTTCGAGTCTAGTCACCCCGACTATCAATCAAAAAGCCTTCGGCAATGCCGGAGGCTTTTTTTGTTTCCTGACCTACATTTGAAAAAGTTCGACGGGTCAGACAAGTCAGACAAGTCAGACAAAAAAAATCCTCATCCATTTCGACAATGATTGAGGACTCTTAGCCAAAAGGCACATTGTGATTTTTACATTAAATTAGCTGTCTTATAGCTAAAGTGCAGAGATTATATCATACTTACTTATCACAACACCTTATGGACGGCGTAGGGGCTTCTCACGAGGGCCGCGCCACCATGCCTTAGCTTAGAGTCTTGTCGTGTAAATGACGAATGTGTAAATAATCGGTCTAAGACTAAGTCAACAGGTGATTTCATAAATCTAATGCAAAGGTAATACTTTTTAACCTCCTTGTCAAGTACTATTTCACAATTATCAGCGATTGTAGCCGAATTGGCACTTAATTTCACATTAATTAATATTCATAAACCCAAATTCACACAAATTCAATCTCCGTTCTTTTGTAAAAAACGACTGAGACTCACCTCACTTTTAGACCTGGAGGTTGGTGCTGTCGCGATTTTTGCGTAACTTTGCATTTCAAACTTTCGCAGCGAAATGAAAATCTTTTCATCTGAAGAAATCAAGGCCATACGCCAGTTCTCGCTAAAGGAGCAGGGACTTACCCTGCGCCAGTTTATTGAGACGGTCGGCGAGGCTCTGGCTCTGGAGATAATCACCTCGATTATCCCAGGCCATCGCCTTGTAGTGTTCGCAGGGCCCGACCTCAACGGCGCCTACGCTCTCACCACCGCACGCTACCTGGCCTTGCAAGGATTAAGGCCCGAAGTGTTCCTCTTCAACATAGGCGGCAACCGCGCGACGGCCGACTGCTGTGCCGCACGCGACCGCTTCAGGCAGGATTGCGGCACGGAGCTGCTCAATGAAGTCACGGGACTGCAGTTCTCGATGCCCGACCTGCAGCAGGACGTGACGGTGATCGATGGCCTTTTCGGCACCGAGCGCACCACTCCGCTCTCGGGTGGCTACCAAAGTATCGTCCGTTATATCAACGAGATGAAGCCACGGGTAGTGTCGCTCGACGTACCCTCCGGACTGCTTGTCGACTCGGTCGACGCCCTTATCAACCGCAATATCATCCATGCCACGATCACGTTGGCCATAGGTTTTCCACGGGTAGTGTTCTTCATGAAGGAGAATGCCGAACTGTTGGGAAACTGGAAAGTTGTACCTGTCGACTACAGCGCCACCGCCACTGAACGTGCCCCCTGGAAATACCGCATAGTCGAGAAGACCGACATTCAGCACCTCATCCACCCGCGCCCGGCATTCGCCTCAAAGGCCGACTGCGGCAACGCAATCCTGTTTGCCGGCAGCTACGGTATGCTGGGGGCAGCCGTACTGTGTGCGCGCGGTGCCCTGCGCGGAGGTGCCGGCAAGGTGACAGTTCACTCCCCACGCGCCGGATTTTTCGTACTGCAGAATGCCGTTCCCTGTGCCCTCTACGAGTCCGACCCCGGAGATGTAGCCATCACAAATATCGAGCTTAAGCGCGAATATAAGTCCGTGGCGATAGGCCCCGGCATAGGCACAGCCGACGTGACGATCGATGCCCTTGACAGCTTTCTGAAAATAGCCAACGCCAACTCGCGTCCGCTTGTGCTCGACGCTGACGCGCTCAACTGCATATCTATAAGGCCTTCGATGCT
This sequence comes from Muribaculaceae bacterium, assembly GCA_017624155.1. Classification (GTDB taxonomy): domain Bacteria; phylum Bacteroidota; class Bacteroidia; order Bacteroidales; family Muribaculaceae; genus CAG-873. Next base: position 21,835 of record JAGANS010000070.1, read on the forward strand.
CAACCATATACCGGTGATGAGCATTCTGACTCCGCACGCCGGCGAATTCGACCGTCTGTTCGGCAGGCAGCCTTCATCATACGCCCGACTGCTCAAAGCCATCGAGGTAGCCCAGCAGCGTCACGTTATTATAATACTAAAAGGCCACTATACAGCAATCGTGCGCCCCGACGGCAAGGTATATTTCAATCCTACCGGCAATGCCGCACTCGCTACCGGTGGTACGGGCGATGTGCTCACCGGCCTGCTGGCCGCGTTCATTGCTCAGGACATGCGGCCCGAGTTCGCCGCCATCGCAGCCCCTTACATCCACGGCCTCGCCGGCGAGATAGCATCAAGAGAGCACGGCATATTCGGCGTCACAGCCTCCGACGTGGCCGACTGCATCGGCCGTGCCATAATGACAATAACCGAAACGACATGAAGATACACACCCTACTGCTGCTGACTGCCGCAGGCGTCTCAGCCATTGCCGCCCAGGCTCAGACAACCCAGCGGCTCACAGCCACCAAGGCCAATGAATACGGGCTCATATATTCACTGCCCGTAACCGACATAGACATAACCGTAGAGACATCCCATATCAGGCGCACTCCGGGCGAATTCTACAACTATGCACGACGCCATCTGGCCATCGACGACGCCATACGCGAACCGTCGACTACGGTCGAGGTCAGCTCGGTCACAATCACCACAAACGGTGTCGCCAATCCTGACAACAAGTGGCTCGTACAGTTCAAGTCGGGCTCCACACCCTTCATGCTGCTGACACCCGATGGCATACCCCTCACCGTCAATTCCGAAACGGTTGCCGAGAGCGAATCCCCCGAACTGCCCGAAGCACAGCCTATGAAGCCGTCGATTCTCGAAACCGAAATTGCGCGTCAGGCAATGACACAGGACATGATACGGTCGTCGTCGACATCGAAACGAGCAGAACTTGCCGCCGCACGCATCTTCGAACTCCGCGACATGCGGTCGGAGATATTGTCGGGCCAGTCAGACAATCCGCCGGCCGACGGGCAGGCCATGAAGCTGGTGCTCGACAATCTCGCCGGCCAGGAAGAAGCTCTCACGGCAATGTTTGCCGGCACTGTGCAGAAGTGGACAACGGTGAGCACAATAAGCCTGCGCCCCGATTCGTTGGGCGTCGACAGAGAGATTATAGCACGCATATCGCCATTTGACGGAGTACTCGATGCCGATAATCTGGCTGGCGCCCCGCTCACGGTGTCGGTGAGCGTGACAGGGCGCGGCACCCTGCCGGTGAACGAGAAGGGAGAACAGAAACGGTTTCCCAAAGGCGGCTTTGCCTATCAGATACCCGGCACGGCGCTTGTCACCGTAAGCTACGACGGGCATGAGGTGGCCTCGAAAGAAGTATCACTGGCGCAACTCGGTGTCACATTCGGACTCGATCCAGGACTTTTCACCGACAAGAAAGCTCCTTCACAGCTCCGGCTCGACCCTGCGACGGGAGCCATATTGCTGCTCGGCCCCGCCGAATAAGTTAGATCCTGTTTAAAAACGATCTCCTAATCAGAAAAGAAATTTATCCCATTTGGCCGAAAGTTATCGCTTTCGGCCAATTTTGTTGACTATAATTCCAAGTCATACTAAATTTGTGCTGCCAACAAACCATTTGCAATCGCACTGGTTATAATATTATAATCGTGTAGCCTGTGGCACAGTACGGTCCGAGCCGGCGGAAGCACAACACACATAATAAAAATAAGTTTCAACTATCAACACATACATCACAATATGAGATTCTCATATCTGATAACATTCATGGCCGCAGCAACGCTCACATGCGCCGCACAGGATGTGGTGTCGCTCGACTCCTGCCGCCAAATGGCACTGAAAAGCAACAAGCAGCTGATGATAGCGCAGCGCGCCATCGACAAGGCTCATTACCAGAAAGAGGAGGCTTTCGCTGCATATCTGCCCGCAATCGACTTTGCCGGAGGCTATACATACAACCAGCGGAAACTGTCGATCTTTGACTCCGACCAGATGCTTCCGACCAAGAGCTTCAATCCCAAGACCGGGCAGTACGAATTCAACCTTGTGACGAATCCGGCCACCGGCGAGCCAATAATGCACGACGGACAGCCCATACCGAGCACAGTGGCGCTGATCCCGAAGTCGGCGATGGAATATGACATTCACAATGTATTCTTCGGCGCCGTAACACTCACGCAACCAATCTACATGGGCGGTAAGATAGTAGCCATGAACAGGATAACGCGCGACGCCGAGACTCTGGCACGCAACATGCACGACAACGAGGCGGAGAATGTGATATATGCCGTCGATGCCGCTTACTGGCAGGTGGTGTCGCTCAAAGCCAAGTATGAACTGGCCGAAAGCTACGTAGCGTTGCTCGATTCGCTCGACCGCAACGTTCACCGGATGTTCGATCAGGGCGTGGCTACAAAAGCCGACGTGCTGAGTGTCGACGTTAAGCTAAACTCGGCGCAGGTCGATCTTACCAAGGTAGAGAACGGACTTGTGCTGAGCCGTATGGCTCTGGCACAGGTATGCGGACTGCCGGTGAGCACAGTGTTCACACTCGCGGACGAAGGCATCACCGAAGCCCGGCTTACCGCTGAAGTTGCCCGGGAATACAACATGGAGGACGTATATGCCCGCCGTCCCGACCTGGAAGCGCTGCGTATGGGGGTCAAGATAGCAGGGCATCAGAAGCAGCTCGCCCTGTCGACGATGCTGCCAAATGTGGCTCTTGTAGGTGCATACAGCTTCTCCAACCCCAACATGTATGACGGATTCAAGAAGCGCTTCAAGGGAGCATTCTCGATAGGGGCCATGGTCACCATCCCTATATGGCACTGGGGAGGCAACTACAACAAATACCGCGCCGCCAAGGCCGACGAAACAATAATGGAACTGAAACTGCAGGACGCACGTACGATGGTCGACCTGCAGGTGCAGCAGGCATCGTTCAAGACATCGGAGGCCTA
>JAGANS010000071.1 GCA_017624155.1 Muribaculaceae bacterium
CCACCCGGCTCTAAACAACGACCGGCGCCGCAGCACATCGACATGTACTGCGGCGCCTTACTCTTCTTTATTCTATATTTCTATTCAATAATTATTGGAAACCGATGAATTGCCTGTGGATGACTGCTGCAGACCACGCACGGCGGCAGTTATATGGGAGTTGCCGCCCGATGATGCCTTTCCGCCCTTGGCCTTCAGCATGCCGGCCTTGATGGAGGAATTACCGTTTGAGCTATAATCGACAAGCGCAGCCTTGCCTCGCAGAGATACGATGGAATTGTCGCCTGTCTCGACTCCGAGATTGGTCGCATTTACATTCTGACATGAGAAATGACTGTTGCCGTCGGTATTTATCTGCACCCCGTCGGCTTCGAGCGATGATATCCTGACGTGGCTGTTGAGCTTCGTATTGGCCTTGATCTGTGTTGCAAGGGCCGAGCCGTCTACCTTGATATGCGAGTTGCCGGTCGAAGTGAGGTTAATTGTAGCGGCATTAAGACCGTTTTCGGCCTCGATTGAGGCATTGCCGCCTGTGTTCAGGGTGATGATCTTGCCCGACACGTTTCCCTCAAGTTCGAGGCCGGAGTTGCCGGTGGCCTCAAAAGTATCCACCCCGAGGCTGCTGAGTTCGACCTTTATGTCGCCCTCAGTCTTACCTGTGGTGGTGATGGTGAGACGACCGCCCGACAGGGTGGCCTTCACCTTGTCGAGATCCGTCTTGTGCTCGGCCTTGATTACAGCGCTGAACTGAGGAGCGGCAGTATATTCGACCTCGATGTTGCCATCAGTCTTGAGAGAGGAGAATGAGCCGTTGACTGTAAGAGACCTGGTAAATGACCGGGCGGAGAGAGTTGCCGGCAATGCAATCATGATTGCGATGGCGGCGATGACAGATTTATTCATGTAAGATGTAAGTTTTCAGTTTGGTATTTGTCTATATGACGGACAATGGCCGTCAAAAATGACAGCCATCGTGCAAAACTTAACAAATCTTAACGAATCGGGCGGGCAATCGCAGGATTTGCGCGCAGCCACTCCGCATAATCGCCGTGTCCCGGAGAATTGAATGTGCACAGGTCGACATCGCCGCTGATACCGTCGACCCGGCCCACGTGTGAGTGCTGCCATATCGTCCAACGGCCGCGCTCGGCCAAGGCCGGCGAGGTGAATGAACATATCCACAGCGCCACATCGTCGAAGTGTCCGCGAACAAAGCGGTAGTAACCGTTCTTGTTGGTATAGATTATCGGCTCGCGGCCGTTCTGCCTCAGCAACTCGACAAGTGAGCGCAGATCGGCAATAATCTCGTCGGTGGTAAATTCCGAAGGATTGCCCCACTCTTCCACATCTATGGCCACCGGCAGATCAAGGTGACGGTCGCCGATAAGACCTATGATGTTGACACTCTGGCGCCAGCCCGGGACATCGAAACGGAAGAAGTGGTAGATGCCCACAGCCAGACCGGCATCGCGGGCCGCCCGGTAGTTGCGCTCAAACATGGCATCGCGCCAAGTGGCGCCCTCAGTGGCCTTGATGTATACAAAGTCTATGCTGTCGCGGAGCACACGGCCGAAATCCACATTGCCGTTATGGGCCGAGATGTCTATGCCACGCACAGGGAATACCGTATGGTCGACCTCGACCGAGGCTTCACGCGGAGCAAAGGCACGCCGGCCCACCACCAGTGCGATTGCCGTGGCGGTGAGGGCGATTAGCAGTATTGCAGCCGAGCGGGCCCGCATGATCAATCAACCCGCAGACGGTCGCCCTGCTCGCGGGCGATCGACTCGAAGTAGCGCTGATTATAGCCGCCGAATTCGGGCTGTACAGGAGTGCCGTCAGTAGTGCGGGAGAACGTGCCGTCGGCATCCTGCTTCTTGATATTGCCGTCGAGGAATTTCACAAACAGATAGTCGCCGAGGGCCTTGTAGTCGCGTGTAACCTGAGCGGCCGAGCCTTCGGTAAGGCGGCTGAGCTGTGCGCGGGCCGATTCATAGGGGACATCGGGCGTGAGTTTTTCGGTAAGGAAGTCCACCGAAGCCACAAGAGCGTCCTCATGCCCCTTCTGCACGCGGCGGATGTCGGGAATCATCTGAGAGTAGCGGTTGTATGCCTGATTGGCCACATAGTTGTTGACCCAGAACATAGAGTCCCATGACAGCGTGAGGAGGTCGCCGTTGCCGTGAGCGAGTTCATGTGGCACCTTGTCGGCCGAGTTGAATACGGGGATATAGACACAGGTATTGGCATCGTCGACGCCAAACCACAGGATGCCGCGCATGGCATCGTGACGGCCGGAGTTCATGTCGGCCACAAACGAGAAGCCGGTCTGCTGGGTGGCGATGGCACGCTCGTGGGTGTATGTCTTGCCATCGACCTTATATTCCATGGGGCGCCAGCGGTAAGGCACGTCAAACGGGCCGGCACCTATGTCGGTCGTCATGTCGAGAGGGGTGCCTTCAAAGTGGTCGCGCATCATCCATTTGAGATTCTCGGCCGTGACAGGCTCAGCGGGCTTTACCCACAGGGGCATCACCTCGCCCTCGCCCTTGAGAATCCAGGGAAGCCAGCGGTCGGCCTCACCCTTGGGAAGAAAGCGGTTGTAGTAGCTCCACACACGGGCATCGCAACCGCGCAGGGCGCCGATGTCGGTGATGGCATATGTGCGCGAGAAGTCAAAGTCCTTGTCCTTGCCCTTGAATAGTCCCTGCGAACGCGCAAACGATATCACGTCGGGCGAGTAAAGAGTCTCGGGGTCATCGAGGGGGAACTGATGTATGCGGGCATGGTTGGCATGGCCGCTGATATAGCCGTCGGGGACGCGGCGGGCTACCCACACGGCACCGGGGTCGGACTTGCCCTTGCCTATACTTTCCATAATCCACACTTCGTCAGGGTCGGCGATCGAGAAGGACTCGCCACTCGACGCGTAGCCGTATTCATTGACAAGGCCGGTCATCACATCGATTGCCTCGCGGGCCGTCCTGGCACGCTGCAGTGTGATATATATGAGCGAGCCGTAGTCGATGAGGCCCGAACCCTCAAGCTCGGGACGACCGCCCCAGGTGGATTCACCGATCGTAAGGCCGTGCTCATTCATGTTGCCGATGGTGGCATAGGTGTGGGGCACTTCCTTTATCTCGCCGAGAAGCTTGTTGCTGTCCCAGTCGATGACGGGGCGCATGGCGCCCTCGGGATGGTCGGCGGTCGGCTGACGGTAAAGCTCACCGTAGAGAGTGTGCGAGTCGGCGGCATAGGTAATCATGGTGGAACCGTTGTCGGTAGCGCCCTTGGCAGCGATGAGGCTGGTGCAGGCGTCGGAGTTCGCGGCAGCAAGCAAAGCGGCAGCGGCCAGCAGGATATAGCGTATTTTCATTGCAAAGAAATTTTGAATTGCAAAAATAACCATAATCTTTCATATTATGACTATGGATAGCCGTTAATAATTCAAAATTCATTAACTTTGCTGCCATGAAAATCAACAAGACGAATGCCGCGCGCCTGCTCGACCGCGCCCATATCACATATGAGCTGATCCCTTATGAGGTGGATGAGAACAACCTTGCCGCCACACATGTGGCCGAATCGCTCGGCGAGGACATCTCACTGGTGTTCAAAACCATTGTCCTTACAGCCGGCCCGGGACAGTTCTTTGTATGCGTGGTGCCTGGCGATGCCGAGATCGACCTTAAAAAGGCCGCCCGCGCTGCCGGCGCAAAGAAAGCAGAGCTGCTGCCGATGAAGGAACTATTGCCGCTTACAGGCTATATCCGCGGAGGATGTTCGCCGGTGGGCATGAAGAAACAATTCCCGACGTTCTTCCACTCGACTGCGCCGGAGCATGAATACATATATGTCAGTGCAGGTATGCGCGGATTGCAGTTCAAGGTGAAGCCGGCCGACATAATCGGTTTCGTAAACGGCAATGTCGCTGACTTAATCGCAGACAGATGAATACATTCGGCCATCTTTTCACACTCACCACCGCCGGCGAAAGCCACGGCGAGGCCCTTACGGCGATTGTCGACGGCATGCCGGCGGGAATACGCATCGACCGTGACGAACTGGCGCTGCAAATGGCTCGCCGCGCACCGGGCACCGGCATCGGATCGACCCGGCGCGAACCCGACCGAGTAAGATTGCTGTCGGGACTGCGCGACGACGTGACTATCGGCACACCTATTGCCCTACTTATCGAGAACTCTGATGTCCGTCCGGGCGATTACAGCCATCTGAAGCACACCTTCCGACCGTCACACGCCGATTACACCTATCAGGCCAAGTATGGCATCCGGGCAGTGGAGGGCGGAGGCCGTGCCTCGGCCCGCGAGACGGCTCTGCGCGTGGCTGCCGGCGCACTGGCCATGCAGGCGCTCGCAAAGCGCGGAGTGTCCGTACACGCCTACACATCGCAGATTGGCCGCGTGTCCATGCCCGGCGGATACGAAGGCGTAGACTATGATGCAATCTATACTAACGCCGTCTACTGCCCCGACGCCGATGCCGCAGACCGCATGATTGCCGAAATCGAATCAGCCCGGGCTGCCGGCGACACTCTCGGCGGCATCGTCAACTGCATCATCGACGGCTTGCCGGCCGGGATCGGCGAGCCGGTTTACGACAAGTTGCAGGCCATGCTCGCATCCGCAATGATGAGCATAAACGCCGCTCACGGATTTGAATATGGTATGGGCTTTGCCGGGGCCGCCATGCGAGGCAGCGAGGCATTGGACAAGTGGACGACCGACGACTGCGGGCGGCTGCGCACCGTCACCAACCATTCGGGCGGCATACAGGGCGGCATCAGCAACGGCATGCCCGTGACGATGCGCGTGGCTTTCAAGCCGGTAGCCACGCTCATGCGGCCTGTTGAATCGGTGAATCTGCACGGCGAGTCCGTGACAATCGAGCCGCACGGACGCCACGATTGCTGCGTGGTGCCGCGCGCCGTGGCCGTAGTCCGCGCCATGGCCGCCATCACCACTCTCGACGCCATCCTCATGGCAGGAAAGTGGTGACGGCGAATATCAAAGTCTGTTCGACAATAATCTCAGTCGTGCCAGATTGCCGGCGTGGTGACGGCGAGGGGAAGGCGACCGGCGATATCATCGGAGGCCGTGCCGACGAGAATCTCAAATTTGCCGGGTTCAACTGTCCACATCGCTGTGGCGGGGTCGTAGTAGGCAAATGCATTCTTGTCGAGGGTAAGGGTGACGTCGGCCGTCTTGCCCGGATCCAGCTCTATCTTATTGAAAGCTTTCAGTTCCTTGTACGGACGATAGAGCGAACTCTTGACATCGCGCACATAAACCTGCACGACCTCGGCCCCCTTGCGGTCGCCTGTATTGGTGACCGGTACTGTTACCGTGACAGAACCGTCGCCGGGAATTTTCGATTCGGAAAGTACCGCCTTGCCAAGCTTGAAATCTGTGTAGCTGAGTCCATGTCCGAATGCAAAGTTTACATGATCCTTGCCGAGACGGTCGGTGTGGCGGTAACCTACATCGAGGCCTTCCTTATATGTGACATCGCCGGCGACACCGGGATACATCTCCTTGTCGCCGGTGGCATGGGCGGCATAGTCGGTAAGAGCAGCGGCAAATGTGAAGGGAAGCTTGCCCGAGGGATTGACATCGCCAAAAAGTACGTCGGCAATGGCATCGCCGGCCTCGGAGCCTATAAACCAGCCCTGCACCACTGCAGGCACCTTGTCGAGCCACGGCATGGCATACGCATTGCCCGTGATGCCGACTACCACGAGGCGGGGATTGGCGGCGGCGAGAGCTTCAATCACCTTATCCTGATTGTAGGGCAGGTTGTATTCGAGACGGTCGCAGCCCTCGCTGTCCTGATTGTCAGATTTGTTGAGACCGCCGATAAAAATCACCATATCGGCCTCGCGGGCAGCCTTCACGGCATCGGCGATCAGCTGGTCGGCCGGGCGGCTGTCTCTAAGATCCTGCCCGGTCGTGACTCCGTTGTATTCGCCGGTGACGTCGCCGACATATCCGCGTTCGTAGGCCACCTCAATACCCTTGGCCGAGGCGTTGGCACGGATGCCGTCGAGGGGCAGGATCTCGCGCTGCACTTTCAATGAGGAGGAACCGCCGCCCACAGTCATCATCTTGATGGCATTCTCGCCTACGACAAGAATTTTCTTTACGCCGGCGCGAACGGGCAGCAGGTTGCCATCGTTCTTGAGCAGCACGATACCCTCACCGGCAATGCGGCGCGCGGCAGCATAGTGCTCCGGGCTGTTGAGCGAGCCATAGGGACGATTGCGGTTCATCTCGGTACGCATGATAAGGCGAAGCACTCGGGATGCCTTATCATTGAGCATGGCGGTATCCGCCTTGCCCTCCTCGATAAGTTTAAGATATGGCAGAGCGAGGAAATACCGGTCGTAGGCGTTGCTGGCGCCGAAGTTGAGGCCGTTGGTCCATGAGCCGAACTCCATGTCGAGGCCGTTGGCGGCCACCTTCTCGGTATTGTGTACGGCACCCCAGTCGCTGATGGCCACACCGTCAAATTCCCAGTCGCCCTTGAGGATATCGAGCAGCAGGCGCGAGTTCTCGCAGGCGTGATCCCCGGCATATTTATTGTAGCCGGGCATAATGCTCCACGCACCGCCCTCGGTGATGGCGGCCTTAAAGGCAGGAAGATATATCTCATAGAGCGTGCGGTCGTCGACAAGTACATTTACATGAGCGCGGTCTACCTCCTGGTTGTTGAGCGCATAGTGCTTAACACATGCCGCCACGCCGTTGTCCTGCACGCCCTTGATGTAGGGTATCACCATACGCGACGAGAGATACGGATCCTCGCCCATATACTCGAAGTTGCGGCCGTTGAGGGGCGTACGGTAGATATTGACACCCGGCCCGAGTAGCACATTCTTGTTGCGGTAGCGCGCCTCCTCGCCGATCGACTTACCGTATAGGGCCGACATTTCAGGATTCCATGTAGCGGCAAGGCAGGTAAGTGCCGGAAAGGCCACGCACGAGTCGTTGGTGGCGCCGGCCTGGTCCCATTCGTCCCACAATACGTCGGGACGTATGCCGTGAGGGCCGTCGGTGCACCATATACCGGGAATACCGAGCCGCTGCACACCGGGCGAACTGAATTTGCTCTGGGCATGTAATATCGCCACCTTTTCGGCAGTTGTCATGCGGTAGAGGGCATCGGCCACGCGCTCATCGAGCGGGCATGTTTCGTCAAGATAGACGGGAGTCTGCGCGGCAGCTGAAAGTGCAAGAATCGCAGCAGCGATTACAGTTATCTTAATGTTCATATTATCAGATATTGGGAGTATTCCATGTCTTTGTTTCAGTACATGCAGTCTTCGCCTTAAGGTTGCCGAGAGTGAACTCAAATTCGCCCTTCTCGAGCACCCACTTGCCGTCGTAGTTGACAAAGGCGAGGTCGGATGCGGGGATGGTGAAACTTACAACAGTCGACTGACCGGGCTGAAGGTCTACTTTCTCGAAACCACGCACACGCAGCACGTCGGGCGACAGCGAGGCCACAAGGTCGCTGCTGTAGAGGAGCACCGTTTCCTTGCCGGCCATCTTGCCGGTGTTGGTTACCTTCACACTGACGGTAAGGCTGTCGGCGGGAGCGAACTCAGCCTTGTCGACGGCGATATCGCTATACTCGAAAGTAGTGTAGCTCATGCCGAAGCCGAAGGGCCATTGCACGTCGATATCGGCGTTGTAGTTGTAGGCGCCGCTCATGGTGGCGACAGTCTCGCAGGGCTTGTGATCGTAGGTGGCTATAGCGTTGATCCACTTGGGATAGGTGAAGGGCAGACGGGCGCTGAAATTGCGTTTGCCGGCGAGGAGCTGTGCGAGCGCATCACCGCCATAGTTGCCGGGGAGCATGATGTCTACGATTGCCGATGCCAGCGGCTCGATCTCGCGCACGATGCGGGGACGGCCCTCGCTGAGCACAAGCACTATGGGCTTGCCGGTCTTGGCAAGAGCCTTCACGAGCGCCGTCTGATTGGCCGAGAGGCTGAGGTCGTTGATATTGCCGGGTGTCTCGCAGTAGGAATTTTCGCCTACGCAGGCCACGACAACATCGACATTGCGGGCGGCGGCCACGGCGCGCTCAATGCGCAGGTCGCGCTCCTCCTGCCATCTGCCATAGTCGGGCACGTAGTCCATTCCCTGTTCGAGCACCACGTTGGCTGCGCCGAATTCATTGCACAGAGCATCATAAATCGAATTATAACCCTTGTGGAATATCTCATCGTCGGTACCCTGCCATGTGTAGGACCAGCCGCCGTTGAGACAGCGGAGCGAATTGGCATTGGGCCCGGTGACAAGTATGCGGCTGCCTGCCTTGAGAGGCAGGATATCGTTCTCGTTCTTGAGGAGAATCTCACTCTCGGCAGCCATGTCGAGGGCCACTGCCGCATGTCCGGCGCCGCCGAAGAGGGGATAATCGGCAGGCGAGGTAACGGGGTACTCGAAGAGACCGAGACGGAGCTTAAGACGGATGATGCGCTTCACGGCATCGTCGATTCGGGCCTGTGACACCTTGCCTTCGTTGACAAGCTCCTTGAGCAGAGTGCAGAACTCGGTATCATAGGGCACCATGGACATGTCAATACCGGCGTTGATAGCCAGCATGATGGCTTCTTTATAGTCGGCGGCGACCTTGTCGCGGGTCCACAGATTGTGGATATCGGCCCAGTCGGTCACTATCATGCCGTCCCACCCGAGGTCTTCCTTGAGCCATACGGTGAGAAGCTCGTGATTGGCATGGAAGGGCATACCGTTGACAAGGCCCGAGTTGACCATCACCGACAGGGCACCGGCGCGGATTGCCTCCTTGAAGGGCTGGAAATATTTCTCGCGCAGGTCGGCGGGAGCGATGGATGCCGGCGTGCGGTCCTTGCCGCTGAACGGATTTCCATAAGCCATATAATGTTTGAGACACGCAGCCACGTTGTTGACGCCGAGGTGATTGGGGTCGTCGCCCTGATAGCCTTTCACCATTTCGACGGCCATGGCGCCGTTGGTGTATGGATCCTCGCCGAAGCTTTCCCATATACGGCTCCACACGGGATTGCGGCCGAGGTCCATCACGGGATTGTATACCCAGGGGATGGCGCAGGCACGCGATTCGTAGGCACATATCTCGGCACCGCGGCGCACAAGGCCGCGATTGAATGTGGCTGCCATGTTGATTTCCTGCGGGAATAATGTGCCGCCGGCAGTGTATGTGGTGCCGTGATTCTGATCCACACCGTATATGTCGGGAATACCGATATACCTCATGGATGCATCCTGAATGGCACTGATGATACTGTGCCATACGGCCGGTGTCTGGGCATGGCCCTGCGGAGTGTTGAGTACAGAGCCTACACGGTATTTGCCGAATATTGTATCGAGCTTTGCCGGGTCGGCCACGGGATTGCCGTCGACAAGAGTGTCGGCGCAAATCAGATCGACATTTACCTCGCACATCTGCCCTACCTTGTCGTCGAGCGACATAGCAGCTACGATACTGTCGACACGGGCCTCGAGATTTTTGTCGGCGGGAATCGCCGGGGCAGCCTCACCGCCTTTTCCGGCGGGACCGCAGGCCACGAGCAGTGCTGAAAGCACTGATGCGGCCATAATTGTGATTTTTTTCATGGATTCCGGTTATTTTTCAAAAGGGTTGCCCTTTGGATCGAGGCTTACCACATAGCGAAAAGCCTGAAGGGTGAGAAGATTCTGTGTGGCGTCGGTAAACTCGCGGTCGCCATGACCATAGTTGAGATATACCATACGGTAGTTCTTGTTGCGCCAGGCTACGGGAAAGTCGCCGTAGCTGATCACGTCCTTGATGCCGAGAGGATAGTTCCTGGGCGATATCGAGGCAAGTATCTCCACGTCGGGATTCTGGCGCGGCGAGGGATTCCACATATACCACTCGCTCTCCGGAGCCACGAAAGTGGCAGGGATATTGCGGGTAATGGGGCTGTCAGTTACATCGAGGTCGAGGAGCACGCACTGCGGCGGCCAGTTGTTGCAATAGAAGCGTCCGCAACCGAGGAATTTGTTGAGCCACGGCCAGTCGGTACCGGCATCGTTGTATGCTGCGGCATGGAAGCCGAGCCAGCCTCCGCCATTCTCCATATACTGTTCGAAGGCGGCACGCTGTTCATTGCCCTCGGGAGCGGCGTTGATGGCAATTATGATATTGTAGCCGGCAAGTTTCTCATAGCTGTAGCCTGCCAGCGAGGTCGTGGTGTCGAGGATGTAACCGTCGCCGTATGTAAGACGGTGAAAGAATTCCTTGGCTTGCTCGGCAAACTGTACATGGGCCTCCTCGGCGGTATCGGAGTAGAACAGCAGCGCTTTGAAACGCGGAGCGCGGGCATAATTGGCGGGATAGCCGCTCTGCTGCGGGAAAGCCGGCAGCACAAAGAGCAGGGAGAGTAACAGAAGGATTGACTTAAGGCGGTTCATTGTCTGGTGTCTTATGGTAATTTTTATGATTTATCTGTTTCTGCAACAAGCGAGAGCCATTTTCCGGCCGATGTAAGCCACACCTCTTTGTAACAGGCATTGTTGATCTGCGGCCAGTAAGGCTCGTCGGTATCGGCAAGCGAGCGGATACCCACGGGCATTGCACCGACGATCTCGCCCGACGAGAAGTTATTGAGCGACGGGTATCGCGCGCCCTCACCATATATTAACGACTGATCGAAAGGATTCTTGCCCACGATCCAATAAAGTTGCTCGCGCGCTATATCGCGCAGGTCATCGTCGCCAAGAATATTGGCGCATATAGCCGCGGCCTTGCCCATTGACGTGTGAACGGCGATGTTGCCGTTGAATATATTGAACCACACGGGAAAACGCTTCACGAAATAGCCGGGAGCCACATGCACACCGTTGGCCGCCTGCGCACGGAAACGGTCGGCGGCATCAGCCGGCGGGAACAGGTGTACCGAGAAGAAGGCTTCTTTGTCGAGATATTCATCGTCGCGATAAATACCTGCGGGAATCATACCATAGGGGGCGGTATAGGCCATCAGGCTCTTGATATAGCCGCCATAAAGTTCGATGGCACGACTCCAGCGGGCGCAATCGGGATGCGAGGGCTGGGTGCGGCACAGCTCGGCGAGGGCCTGCATGTACTGCTGCTCGCGCGACTGATGAATATAGTGCACCACCGACCGCCGCTCGGGATTACGATAGAAGAATCCGCATATACCGGTGTCGCCGAGAGGCTCGGTGCACTGGCAGCCGAGCACATAATCGGCATGGCGCCTGGCATCGCCGGCATAGCGTGCATCGCCGGTAAGGGCATAGAGTTGCGAGGCAGCCCACGAGGCGGTGGCCATGAACTGGCTCTCGCTCGTACAATAAGTATGCTCGTAGGGGCTTATCCAACCGCCGAAGCCCACCGAGTCGAACTGACACAGAGCATAGTCGTAATCCTCGCGGGCCGCCCGGGCGAGGTAATGAATCAGTGAGGGGTCTGTGCCGTCGTCAAGTATCCGGGCGGCATAGGCTTCATAGGCCGAGTAGAGAAAATTGTCGTAGGGAAGATTCTGCACACGCACGCTCTCAATGTCGTCATGGCTGCCCACGATGCCGTCCTGCCAGATGAGCAGGCCCATGCTGCTGGCGTGGTATCCGTCGCCGAGACGGTTGCGCAGTACGAAATCGAGTCCCCACAGGGCCTCCTCGCGCAGTCGGGCGGCGAGGACAGGATTGGTGTCGCGGCGGCTTTCATAAAGTTCGAGCAGCGCAAAGGCCACGTCGGCCGTCTGAAGCGTCTGTTGCGACAGGTCGCCGGCATCGTGCCAGCCGCCTGCAAAGGGCCGGCGCAGACCGTTGTGCAGGCTGTAAAGATCTGTATGGCACAGCGAGTGAACGCCGGGAACAGCATATCCGCAGCGCTGACAGAAAATATAGTTAAGCACCCGCCAGCAGGAACTGTCCCACATGGAATCGTCGCCGATGACAAACGGTGCGGTCGACGTGCCATCGGCCACAATGCAATATGAGCCCGGAGTTGTGAGCTTGCTGAAATCTATGACACCGTATGTACCGATAGTGCTTTTCTGTTTCGATATTTTACCCTTGAGCACCTCTGCGTTGTCGGTGGTGCGAACTATCTTATAGCGGTGTCCGGCAAAGGATTCGTGGCAGATGGCTGTCTTGGGACTCTCGGCCACATAGCCGCTCTGCGAATAGATAATGTGTGATGCGGCCGGCTCCCAGCCGCTGAGTTTTTCCACCTCCCCTACCCTTTGGGCAGATATGCCGCGGATAGTGTACAGGGCCTCTGCTGCCACAGGCAGGTCGGCACCGTTGATTGATACGCTGAGGCTGATGTTATCGACACAGTCGCGGCGCAGGTCGGCAATCTCGAGATAGCAGCGGTTGAGTGTGTCGGGGCGCAGCTGGATGAGGTGTGCGCCTGTGGGCGGATTGAATCCCTCGCCATAGGCATTGCGGTTGTTAAAGGCGAGATTGATGTTGACTATCCTGATGCCCGGGCAGTGAGGCTCAATAAGGAGGCACAGGCGGTTGTAGTCCGAGAGATCCACACCGCCGAGGTCGAGCGTAGCCACGGCATGGCCATAAAGCGCATAATCAGGATCTCCTGCCGATCCCCTGGCACGGTCGCTACCTGTGTCAAAATTGACACGCATCGTCACAGCGTCGCCGGGGACAAGCGTCGCACGCTCGCCCCACACTCCCCAGCTGCCGCGCAGCTCCACCGAGTCGAGCACCGGCTTGGCAAGCGCTTCGTCCTCAAGCGAGATTCCGTCGGTATGGCGCAATGGCTCGTGTATATAACCCGAGCGCATCAGAGCAGAATCGAAACTGCCACGGGCGTATGATGATATGGAGAATAATGCGGCAGCCGACAGCGACATCGCTGTGAGGCATGCTACGGCTATACGGGCCGGTGACATGGTATATAGAAATAGAAATGCGTATTGGCTATGTGTAAAAAGCAGCGGGATCCGGCCCATACCGGTTCCCGCTGCCATGATGAAAAATTATTTCTTGACCTTGAAAGTCCAGTGTGTGGAAGATATGGCCCAGCTGTCATCGCAGATGATGTGGGCACCGCCGCCACCGGGGGCGATAAGGATGAGGTGCTCGTCATCAAGCATTGCCACGTCAAACTCAGCCGGAAGGTCGAGATACCAACTGCTTTGGCCGTCGACAATCTGGTGTGGCAGGGGCACGGTCATCTTCATGGTGCCGACCCAGCCGAGAGCTGCCTTTTCGGGAGTGGTGCTGCTTACGAGCGAGAAGGTACCTTTCTTTTCAGAGCCGTCGCTATAGTGCATGGTTACATTGGGACCGCCGTCGAGGTCAAACTTGACCCACTCGTCCATCGTTACCATCTGACCTGTCCATTCGTCGGCCTGGCCGATGCCGTAGCACACCCAGTTGGGGCCTGTGGCCGACCAGCCGTAGCCGCCGCCACCGACACAGCCCCATGAGCCGTCGATGTAGGTATACGAGCCGTCGGGATTCTCGTCGGCCCACCACTGCCATGTCTTACCGTCGGCGCTGCCGTTGGTAAGGGCCTGGAAGAGGGGATCGAGAGCATTGTCGAGCACATCGACATGAACGGGAATGGTAACAGGGACAAACACACCCTTATAGAGCATGGTTGCGGTGAACTCGAGGTCGCCGGCAAATGGAACGACTACATCGACATAATTCTCCTTGCCGCAACCGAGCATAGTTGTGCCGACGATATAATCGAGGCGGCACTCGTAGCCAGAGTTGTTGATCACACGCACCTTGTTGGAGCCGTTGGAGCCGTTGTCGTATGAGAATGCTGAAGCATATTGTGCGGTAAGCTTCTCCACGTCGGCATTGGCGTTCTCAAACGCTTCGTGATCATCGCTCACGTGAGCGTCGCATGCCGTGAGGGCCATGATGGCCAGAGCACCGGCTGCTAAGATATAGTGAAGTTTCATTGTTGTTTTCAGGTGAAGATGGTATTAATAAGGAGTGGAGTAGTTGCCCTCGGAGGTGCTCCAGCCGGCGTTCTGCACAAGTACACCGTTGCTCTTGCGTACCTCGTCGTCGGGTATGGGAAGCCAGCCCTTTGTCTCGGGACGCATCTTGATGGATATGGTGCGGAGGTTGCCGTCGCAGTAGCACTCGATATTGGAGCGGTGAGCATCGATAAGATCCATCTTGCCCCAGCGCTTGAGGTCGAAGAAGCGGATACCCTCGAATGCGAGTTCCCAGCGGCGTTCGTTCATCAGATTCTCCATTGAGTAGCCTACGGGGTCAAGGCCGACACGTGCACGCACACGGTTGATGCCGTTGGCCGTACCGGTGAGTTCGGAGTGCATCAGCAGCACATCGGCGAATCGCAGAGGTACCTCATCCATGAAGTTGCAGCTCATATAGTCGTTGTCGGTATCCATCAGATCGGGATAGCAGTACCAGTAGAGAGCCACTGCACCGGGACCGTTCTGCGGATCCTTGGTTGTCATCTTGTCGGTATGAACGTTGATGGCGATGTACTTCTTGTTGAACATGTGGGTGTCCTCAACCTGGTGACCGCCGTTGTCGTGATAAATCATGTGGCGTCCGTCGGGAAGCACCTCCTCAGGGTCGTCGACATTGAGGATGGAGGCCTTACGACGGGGATCGTTTACAGGCCAGCTGTTCCATATATCGTAGGTGACTGTACCACCGCCCCAGCCTGTGCCGAAGGGGTAAACACCGCCCCAGCCGTCGCCGTCGCTGTTGGGATTATCCGAGTCCTGATAGCGGGGGCTGAAGAACAGGACTGTGAGGTTACGGCCATAGTACTGAGCGCCATAGGCGTGCTTGATCGAGAAGATAGCCTCGGGATTATCGCGGTAGCCCTCGGTCTGACCTTCCCAGCCGGCCCATGTGTCGCAGTCGCCGAGCCAGTTGTAGCCATACTTCTTGTTGAGCCAGTAGTCGCCGGCTGCCGAGTAAGCCCACAGGTCGCCGAAGTTCTTGGCCAGGTCGTGACCCGAGTTGTTGATAACGTCCTCAAGGTAGCTGACAACGTCGGATTTGCCGACTGTGCCTGCTTCCTCACCGGCCAGTGTGATGGCATCCTTGCCGTATACACCGGTGTAGAAGAGGTAAACGCGGGCAAGAAGTGCCTCGGCGGTCCACTTGGTGCCGTGGCCGTCGGTGCCTACACCGTTGAGGGCTGCATGGCGCTTGTCGGGCAGCATCTTGATAGCATTCACGAGGTCGGCAGCGATCTGGCCGTAAGCCTCGTCGACGGGAGCCTGAGGCAGGTTGGCGGGTTCGGGGGTAAGAGGCATAGGCACGTTCTCGAACAAGCGGACGAGGTCAAAGTAATAGTAGGCGCGCATGAAGTATGCCTCACCGAGGATACGGCTGCGGGTAGCCTCATCGCCGGCCCAGTCGATCATACCGTCGGACGCGAGGAGAAAGTTACAGCGGTAGATACCCTGATACATGCGGCTCCAGAGGCCCGAGTAGAGGTTATCGTTTGTCTTCTTGTAGTTGGCGATCGACTGTGCCAAAGCGTCGTCCTTACCGGCGGCGCCGAGGCGTTCGTCGCTCATCAGCTCGGCAACGAAGAGCACATTGTTCTGAGGTTGGTCGGCGTCGCCCATAACCGGACGATAGATGCCGGTGACGATTTCTTCGGCGTCGCTGATGTTGACGGGGAAGTTGCTCGAGTCCTTCGACGTGAGGTTGTCTGTGTCGAGGAAAGCCTCAGAGCAACCTGTCAGGAGCAGAGCCGCGGCCATGCCGCTTAATATCTTTTTGTAATCCATGAGTCTGTTTTAGAATTTGAGGTTAACACCTACGAGATAAGTGCGGGTGGAGGGATAGAAGCCCTGATCGACACCCTGTACCCAGGCTGTGCCGCCCCAGTTGCCGTCGGTACCGATTTCGGGGTCGAAGCCTTTGTACTTGGTGATGGTGAAGAGGTTGTTGGCGCTCACGTAGAGACGGACCTGACTGAGGGGCATCTTGGGGAAGAGGCTCTTGAAGTCGTAGCCGAGGGTAAGGCTCTGCAGACGGAAGAAGTCGGCGTCATCAACAAAGATGTCGGAGATGTACGACCAGTTGGTGCTCGATGATGTGGCCGGCTTCGGATAGCGGTTGGAAGTGCCTTCGCCGGTCCATACCTGGCTTGCGAGGTTGTAGGTCCAGTTATCGTAGCCCGATGAGTTGTGATCGCGATAGCAGTTGGCGATCTGGTGGCCGAATGCACCGTAGAAGTTGGCTCCGAGGTCAAAGCCCTTGTAGAAGAACTGAAGGTTGAGACCCATTGTCACATCGGGATGCGGATCACCGATGTTCATCTTATCGTTATCGGAGATCTGGCCGTCGCCGTCGCGGTCGTAGAAGATTACGTCGCCGGGGGTAGCCGTCGGCATGATCTTGTTGCCGTCGGCATTGACATAGGCGTCGATCTCACCCTGATTCTGGAATACGCCGAGAGTCTTGTAGCCATAGAAGTAACCGATAGGCTCGCCGACCTTGATGCGCGAGATGAAGCCGGAATTCTGGAGCACTGCGTCGCCGGGGCCGTCGATTGTGCCCGAGTCATTGGCGAGGCGTGTCACCTTATTACGGTTGTAGGCGAGGTTGGCACCGATGCTGTAGCTGAAGTCGCCTGCCTTATCATTCCATGTGAGGCCGAGTTCGATACCTTCGTTGCGGACGTCACCGCCGTTGATGGTGGGAGCGCCTGTGCCGTAGGATGCGAGCACGGGGGCGTTTACGAGCCAGTCTTTGGTAGTCTTGCGATACCAGTCGAATACGAATCCGAGACGGCTGTTGAGGAAGCGGGCGTCAACACCGACGTCCCACTGATCAGAGCGTTCCCATGAGAGATCGGGATTGGCGATCTTGTTGGGATATGAGCCGATGACTTTGCCCCACTTGTCGCTGCCGAAGAAATAGTCGGCACCGCCTACGGCAACAGTTGCAAGATACTGGAAGTTAGCGATATTGCAGTTACCGTTCTGACCCCAGCTGACGCGGAGCTTGAGCTGATTTAGCCAGTCGCGGGTGGATTCCATGAAGTTTTCTTCATTGATGTTCCAGCCGGCCGAGAACGAGGGGAACACGCCCCAGCGGTGACCGCGGGCAAAGTTTGAGGAACCGTCACCGCGGACAGTAGCGGTGGCCATGTACTTGCCGTCGTAGTCGTAGCTGATACGGCCGAAGTACGAGTTGATGGCGCCGCGGCCTGAAGGCCAGCCGCCGTTGCTCCAGTCGGACTGCGAGGCGATGGGAGTACCGTTGCCTACATAGGCATGGAGCCAGTCGCCGAATGTATTCTTGGTGCGCGAGGCTGAAACGCCTTCACCGTAACCCCACTTCTCGGCCGACATGCCGACGAGAGCGGTTACATTGTTCTTCTCAACCCTGAAGTTGTAGGAGATGGTGTTTTCCCACGACCATGCATAGTCGTTGCTCGAGCTTTGGTTGATGCGGTCGAGAGTAGCCGAGCCGAATACACCGTCGTCATAGGGTGTAGAGTAGCTGCGGCTTGTCGAGCCATAGTAGCCGAAACCGAGTGTGCTGCGGAGCACGAGATTCTTGATGGGTTCCAGCTGGAGATAGAAGTTGCCACGGGCTACATAACCCTTGTAGTTGTTGTTGGCTGCGCCGCCGCGAGTTGCGCCGCGGACCGGGTTGGCCTGCGAGTCGTTGAGCCAGCTTGCGCCGGGTGTGAGGTTGCCCTCTTCATCATACATGGGCATCAGGGGCGAAGCCTTAAGAGCAGAGCGCATGCTGTTGCTCCATGCGCCGCCTGTGCTGAATGCGTCGAGGCCCTTGGAGTTGTTGAAGGCCATCATAAGGTTTTCACCAAACTTGAGGATGGTGCGGTCGGAAGCCTTCACGAGGTTCCAGTCGGAGTTTATGCGGGCGGTGATACGCTCGAACTTCGATTTGAAGTAGTCGCGCATCATGATACCTTCCTGCGACTGATAGCCGAGGCCGATGGAGTAGCTACCCATCTGGCTGCCGCCGCTGACACCGAAGTTGTAGCTCTGCTGGGGAGCGTTGCTGCCGATAATCTGGTCGAGCCAGTCGGTGCCATCCCAGCCGTTCTGAACTTTTTCCCAGACATTGGCGGGGACGATGGAAGCCCAGTCGTTGGGAGCGTTGCCCTCAAACATACGTGCCACATCATAAATATACATATATTCCTTGGCATTGAGCATCTGCGGGCGCTTAGCCACATTCTGCCAGCCCACATAGGCGTCGAAGGTGATATTGGTGCGGCCTTCGCTGCCGTGCTTGGTGGTAACGAGGATAACGCCGTTGGCCGCACGTGCACCATAGATGGCGGTAGAGGCAGCATCCTTGAGCACGTCGAGGCTCTCGATGTCGTTGGGGTTAAGCTCGGAGAGGTTGGAGAGCGAACCCACAAGGCCGTCGATAACAACGATAGGATTCGAGTCGCCGTTTGTACCGACACCGCGGATGTTCACCTTGAAGCCTGCATTAGGCTTACCGCCGAGACTGGTGATATTGACACCGGGGGTCTGGCCCTGCAGGGCGCCCACTGAGCTCATGGTGTTGCGTGAAGCGATGTCATCGCCTTTCACCTGGGTGGTGGCACCGGTGATAAGTTTCTTTTTCTGTACGCCATAGCCAATGGCCACTACCTCGTCGAGCATTGTCTGGCTCTCTTCGAGGATAACATTGAGCTTGGTGTCGCCGGCCTTTATCTTTACAGACTTTGGTGTATAGCCGACATAAGAAAATTTAAGAGTAGAACCGACAGCGACGCGGATGTTGAAGTTTCCGTCGATGTCTGTTACAGTGGCGGCGCCGGCACCGTCGCCTACGACACTGACGCCGACAAGGGGTTCTCCGCCGGTGTCAACTACCGTACCGCTGAGTGAAACATTCTGTGCCGAAACCGACAGCAGACTCACTAAAGCGAGAATCAGTAAGGTGATCCTTAGTTTCATGTGATTAGTTTTTGGTTAATTAAAATGGTTTTGTTCAGTCGTTCGGAAGGACTTGTTATTTTGTGGCAAAATTAGGCACAGAGGCCGAGGACAGAGTTGAAAAAAAGTCAAAAACGGTTTGTTTTTTATCAAAAGACGTTAATTTACATTATTCAACCTTAAACAGATACGACTGAAATTCAACCGATTAAAAACGAAAGCAGGCCCGCGTCGCCGCGGGCCTGCCACTCACTGATCTTCTTTACCTCAGTTTAGAGCCGGTTCGATAATATATTTTGACGTCAGGGCGGTCAGTCGTTGAGTGATTTTCTTTATCTCTTGAGGGAGCGATGGGGCTCCATCGTGACCGAAAGAGATAAAGAAAAGCGCCGACGAGTGACCGTGGCGAATGAAACTTCTGCCTATCAAATAAATATATGTTGCCCTTTGTATATATCTGTCAACAGTACCAGAGCATGAACAGATTACCATCGCATCGCATATCGCGGGCGATTTTCAGCCTTTTCGTCAGTTGTGTACGTCAAGTACACTCCTTCCTCACAGTCTAAAAATCGCTCCACGCTATGCGACCCTGACGTTAAAATATATTATCGAACCGGCTCTTATGTATTGCATCCAAATTATCTATTATCTTATTTCGTGTTCTGAAAAGGTTTGCATTATCAGTCATCACCCATTGCCCAGCCGATAGCGTTGGCAAACATGCGGCGGAAGGCCTCCGACTCAAACAACTTAGGGCTGTGGCCGGGCTGGAAGTAGACATTGCGGGCCTTCTTGTATGGATTGGTCCATACCACCGGATGATCGCCCATACGGACGTCGGAGGCGGGAGTATAGCTGTTCTCGTCGACCGAGGCGAGAACAGTAACATTGGGACGGGGTGTGGTATTGTAGGTGTACCACTCGTCGTCGGGGAGCACGAATGTGGTGTCGGCACCCTTCATTACGGGGTGAGCGGCATCTTCAACCGTTACAGTGCCGTCGGCAAGAGGAGCGATATAATTCTTAAATGTGACGTCACCCATGAAGTTGGAGAACCAGTGCCACAAGGGATAGCCGTCAAATTCGCCGAGGAGTGTGGCATGATGGAATCCGATCCAGCCGCCGCGGCCGTTCTCAATATAGTCGATGAAGGCTTTCTGAGCCTCGGCAGGCCAGGTATACGGCGGAAAATCAAGCTGAATGATAAGGTCGTAGTCGGCAAGGAAAGCCTCGGTTATCGGATCTGCGTTGCGGATCTCGGTGATTGCCATGCCGTGAGTGTCGGCATAGCCCTTGAGCCATGTCATTGCACGGGCGGTGAATGGACCGTGCTGACCGCCTCCCTCACTGAGCACAAGGATGTGAGGCTTGCCGGTCTTGCCTTTGAGGCGCGATGCGAGAGTGTTGCGCAGCGTGCCCTGCTCGTCATCGCCGCTGTAATCCCAGTACATGACACCGCGGAGGTCGTTCTCGAGAATATAGTCGCACTTCAGACCGAGCGAATGCGCATCATCATAGCCCATTACGGGGACACCGTCGGCATTGACCATCATCGGCACCTTGGCAACGTTGTCGAAAATGAGCTTATAGCCGTCGCTCTCCTTGATATTACGGAATTTGGAACCTTTCATTTCCTTGCCGCCGCGGCCATAGAACGGCACACCCATCACAAGCTTTCCGGCAGGCACACCACCGGCGATATGAGCCTTGGCCGAGCTGTCGCAGGTAGCCGACGAGGTGTTCTCGGAAGGATAAAGGGCTGCATGGTGGATGGGAGCGTTGCCCATGTCGTAGGTCATCATGTTGACGAAGTCGAGATACGGCACTGCGCCACGGTAGTCGACATGCGCGGCACCGGCATCGGTGGCAATAGTGACGAGGCGGTCGTCACCGAGTGTCTCGCGCAACTGTTTGAGGAGCAACGTGAAGTTATCCTTGTCGTTGGGACTTGAGGAAATGCCGGCGACACTGCTGCCGGGATATTCCCAGTCGATGTCGATACCGTCGAGATTGAATTCCTTGACAATACGCAGGCAGTCATCGGCAAATTTGCGTCGGTTGTCGTCTGTGGCGACCATCTCGCTGAAGTTGCCGGCGCCCCAGCCGCCCACCGACAGCAGTACCTTGAGGTCGGGATCGGTATTCTTGAGGGCCGCAATAGCGCGCAGACGGTCGGGATTTTGCACAATTACGCCGTCAAAGGTGTCCTTGACAAGGCCAAAGGCATAGTTGATATGTGTGAGCGTGGAAGGATCAGGCATAACTTCGGACCATGATGTCACATAGCCCACGATGACCTTCTCGGGCCCTTTTTCGGCCTTGACTGCGAAGCCGCCGAGCAAGCAGGCGAGCAGGATGGCAAGAATTCGTGTTTTGTACATAATTGGTATAATGTTTTAAGATTAGCTTTCAATGTCATGATCACAGGGACGGATACGCGAGCCCCACAAGGCATACGACAGCATGATGAGTTCGCATGCCACAACAAGCCACCAGGTGCTGCGCCACGATCCGATGATATCGGCACACACACCCTGCAGCAGAGGCAGAACGGCTCCGCCGACCACACCGATCATGAACACACCCGAAGCGATGGTGGTATAGCGGCCGAGATCCTTGACGGCCAGGGTGAAGATCGCACCCCACATTATGGAGTGGCACAGACCCACAGCTGCGAGAATCCATGGGCTGTCGGCCATGATGGCGGCTACGGTGAGGATAGTGGCACCCACGGTGGTGACAGTAAGCTGCACACGCGGAGGCACAGTGCTGAGCGTGCTGCCTACGAGACGTCCTACGAGGATTCCCCCCCAATATATGGTTGCGATCAGAGCGGGCGAGGGCATATTGAGATCGAAGGCATACATCGTGATGTTGGCGCCTATACATACCTCGGCACCCACATAGAAAAATATGGCCACGACACCGAGTGTGAGATGGCGGAACGACCACACGCTGCGCGGGAGGGCTTCGCCGCCCGCAGCACGGGTGCCGCTGATATCGGGCAGAGGAACACGCAGCAGGCCCAGACCGATAAATGTCATAATACAGGCGAGCGACAGAAACGGAACCATGAGCATGTCAACGTCGATCGCATCGACAGCCACGCCGCCGAATACAATGCCCGACACAAAGTATGGAGCCACCGTTGTGCCTATTGCATTGGCAGAACCGCCTATGGCGAGTCGCTGCACACTTTGGGTGCCGCGCACATCACAGGCTGCAAGATATGGATTGATGACCACCTGAAGCACTGTGGCACTGCCGCCGACTGTAAACGAGCCGAGCAGGAAAACAAGAAATGCCGGGGGCAGCGACAGACTGCCGAGGGCAATGGCCGATTCGGGCCATGACGAGGCTGACCAGGCCGACACAAAGAACAGCAGCAGTCCGGCGCTCATCATCATAAGGCCGCGCACGAGTGTCGAACGATATCCGTAGCGGTTGATCCAGCGCGAGCCAAGGCCGCCGCACACCGGATAAGCCAGGAACCACGAGAATGTGATAAGGGTGGCAAAAGTATTCTGCAGCGAACCCATGCCGTTGAGAAATGCCTGTTTGAGAGGTGCCTGAAACTGTGTGTTCACCGTAGTGAGGAATCCCACCACGAAGAATAGCACCACCATTGTGATGAAGGCGGTTACATAATTAGTCTGTGCGGCCGCAGGTGTTTCTATTTTCTGTTCCATGGTTGTCAGGCGTTTCGGAGTGAATTGACATCAATGAGGGCAGCAGCCTTGCTGTCGAGCAGGAACTCACATGCCGGATGGAGTTGGAGAATAGACGCGGGTACATCGGATGAGATGGAACCGCAGAGCATCTGCCGCACTATTGCGGCCTTGTTGTCGCCCTTGGCTACAAGTACGATGCGGCGCGCGTGCATAATGTCGCGCAGGCCCAGTGTCACACCTCCGAGAGGTACACCGGCAGGCGTGGCCGTCTCGCGGCGAATGCGGGCTTCGAGGACGGGATCCATCGAGGCGGTGCCGGCAGTACAGTTAAGTGCCGAGCCGGGCTGATTGAATCCGAGATGTCCGTTCTCTCCCAGGCCGAGGATGAGCAGATCGATGCCTCCGCGGCGCTTGATTTCACCGGTAAACTTACGGCAATCGGCGGCAAAATCGCCGGAGCGCGTAGGCAGCATCAGGAAATGCTCGTCGTCGATGTCCATTCCGTCGATTATCTCGGTGCGCAGCATGGTATAGCAGGCACCGGCATATTCGCGGTCGACACCGGTCACCTCGTCGAGGCCGAAAAATGTCACTCGCGAAGCATCGAAATCGAGGTTGCGGTGAATGTCGCATACAAGGCGGTGTATGTTGCCGGTAGTACGCCCCGTCGAGAGTCCGATTACAGACTGCGGACGGGCACATATCATGTCGACTATACGCCATGCGGCGGTGGTGTCGAATTGCTTCTCATTGTCGGCTACTGTTATATTCATGCCATTACTGATTTAGCGTTCATGGCCACCGCGGCGGCGCCGAGGAGACCTATATTGGCGGGATTGAGCCGGGTGAGCACAACACCGTTGGTGACAAATCTCATTGTGTGCTTGTGGAGACGCATAATAATGCTGTTGAACATCATGGGATCGCTCACAATGCCTCCGCCGAGCACCACGGTGTCGGGATCGGTGACACGCACCAGATTCATTATCAGATTGGCGATGCCGCGGGCGGCGTTGTCGACGAGCAAACCGCACAGGCTGTCGTTCTTGCGTGCAAGTTCATATATGCGACGCACATCCACACGGACACTGCCCAGCTCGGGCACCTCAAGAGCCGAATCAGGATAATGAGGACGCAACATGCGGGCGCACAGATCAAAGCCAATGCCCGATGCGATGGCCTCGACACAGTCGGTGCGGCCGCAGCAGCACTTCACGCCGGTGCTTATACCCACCTGTGTATGTCCTACCTCACCGGCATTAAAATGGCTGCCGCGGGTGATGCGACCGTTGACAACCGTGCCGGCAGCGATGCCTGTGCCGATATTGATATAAATGAAATTATCGCTTATGCGACCATAGCCCCACAGCTGCTCGGCCGCCGTGGCACTCTTCACGTCGTTGCTCAGATAACATGGCATACCGAATGTCTTTGTAATCTCATACGCGAGCTCGATGGGCTGCGAACGGTCGAGATCTATCTGGAGCCATTGACCGGCCTCGCTGTCGACACGTCCTATCATACCTATGCCGATCGCCGAGGGCCTGCGGTCGCCACAACCGACGGTACGCAGATAGTCGCAGAGCGACGACTTGATGATGTCGACTGCCGACTGCTGGTTGACGTAGCCTGTGGTGTATCTTTTGCTGGCAAGGATGTTGCCATCGGTGTCGACTTCACCGATAAGCAGTTTTGTCCCTCCAAAATCCAGTCCTAAATATGTTTCCATGTGATTGCAGGTTGGTTGTTAGATTATATAACGCTTGCAAATTTAGCCTGTAAAACGTCATGATTGGTTTAAAAACTGCCAAAATCGGTTTAGAGATTGTCCGATTGAACAAACGACGCTATATTTTACTGGGGCTGAAACCAAATTGTTTCTTGAAACAGGTACTGAAATATTTGGGATCGGAGAATCCCACCATATATGCCACCTCGCTGATGTTGTAGTTGCGTGTGGCAAGGAGTTCCTTGGAGCGGTTGAGGCGCATGATACGCATAAACTCGTTGGGCGACTGTCCGCTGAGCGACTTTATCTTGTTGTAGACCGATGTGCGGCTCATGCCGAGGTCGGCACACAGTTCGTTGACCGAATACTCGGAGTCGGACAGATGCTCATTGATTATCTCCATAGTCCGGGTCATGAAGCGGCGGTCCAGCTCGCTGGAGAATTCCTCCTGGGCCGGTTCACAGTCCTCGGCGAGCACCCTCTTGCCGAGTTCGCGGCGACTCTTGATGATGTTGCGTATGCGGGCCTTGAGCACCACTATGTCGAATGGCTTTATTATATAATCGTCGGCGCGGGCCTCGAGTCCTGACACTATGTCCTCGCGACCGGCCAGTCCGGTGAGCAGTATCACCGGGATATGGCTGGTGTCGATGTTGGTCTTGAGCATACGGCACATCTCATCGCCGCGCAGGCGCGGCATCATGATGTCGGAAATCACCAGATCGGGATTTCCCGAACGTATATCATCGAGAGCCGAGGCGGGATTGTCGGAGGTAATCACATTATATTCATCACCCAACTGCGCTTTGAGGAAGGCACGCATGTCGGGATCGTCGTCTATGACATATACAGTGCTCCTGTGCTGAGCGGAATCATCTGTATCGGCGGTATCGGCCGCGTTGCCGGTTTCATCTGTGCCGGGCAGCGGCACAGTCCGGTAGCGGGTAGCGAATTCGACCGGAAGGGTAACAGTGAATGTGGAGCCGCGGCCCTGCTCGCTTATAAATGTTATTTTACCGCGGTGATCATGTACAAGCCTGCCGGTGATGAGCAGGCCGAGTCCCGTACCCGAAGCATCGCAGCCGGCGGCCTCGGGCGAGCGGTGACGCCGCTTGAATACATAGCGGGCATCAGCCACCGACATTCCTATGCCGGTATCGGCCACCGACAGCGCCCAGTGACGGCGTCCCGACCGACGGGCCGACAGGGTCACCTTGCCGTGGTTGGTATACTTTATGGCATTCGACATCAGATTGTCGACGATATGGTCGAATTTATCAGGGTCGATCATCACCCGCGGCATGTCGGGGGCCACGTCACACTCAATGCTTATACCCTTGAACAGCGCCAAAGTAGAATATTCCTCAATCTTTACATGCAGATATTCGAGGATGTCGACACTCTGTACCCGCAACTGCCTCGCGCCCTTTGCCTCGCGTCGCAAGCCAAGCATCTCGTCGAGCATACCCATTGTCTTCTCTATACCGGCACGGGCCTGCAACAGGTTGGCGCGGGCGCTTTCGCTGAGGCCGCCCTCGAGTTCAATATTCAGCAACGGCGACTTAATCATTGACATAGGCGTGCGTATATCATGGGCGATAGCAGCATACGATCGCAACTGTGACTCTATATGCCGCTCGTGCCGCACACGTCGCAGGGTCGTTATCACAAACCACAGCAGCGCGGCCATCAACAGCGCATAAATGCATATGGCCCACGGACTAAGCCACATCGGCGGACGGACCACGATACCGAGACGGCGCTCGGTGAAGGCTTTGCCGCTATACAGGTCGATGGCCCTGATGACGAGGGTATAGCTGCCCGACGGCAGATCGGAGTAACGGATTCCTGCTCCGGCACCGGCAGTGACGGGCCGGTCGTCGTAGCCTTCAAGCATATACTCGAATCCTATGCGTCGCGGCGACACATAGTCGATCAACGCATATCTCAACTCGAATGAGTTCTGCTTATGACTTAGCTCTATATGGTCGGTAAGGTTGATATTGCGCGACAGCGGCGAACCATCAACACCGGGCTGCATAGGACGGTCGTGGACAAGGAAGTCGGTAAGCAATATAGCGCCCTTCACATCCTCGCGGAATTGCTCCGACGGATTGAACACCACACATCCCTCAGCGGAACCGAGCATTATATCACCGGCGCGTGTACTCATGCCTCCGCCGGCATTGAACACACCGCGGTTGGTACCGAGAAAGTATGTGAACCGCATCATGCTGTCGCCGGCTGCGGCAAAACGGTACAGGTCGGTTTCGGTACATACCCATACGCATCCGCTTCCATCGCGGGCGAGCGAGTAGATAGTGTTTGAACTTAGGCCGTCGTCAGTGGTGAACCTGCGGGTCTTGCCGCTGCCACGGTCGTGGCGCAGCAATCCGTCGCCCTGAGTGCCTATCCACAGCACGTCGGCCACGGTGTCGGCAAGCAGCGCACGCACCGGATATCGGAGGGTGATGCTGTCGAATGTCTGCGTCCACGCAAACGAATCGGAAACAGGCTGATAGCGCCCCACCCCCTTGTTGCCGCCGAAAAGCGGACCGCCGGCATCGGGCACGATTGTGGCTATGCAGTCCTCGTCATAATATCGGTACGAGCCGTCGTTGATGTTGTAGCGTGTAAGCGGGCCGTGGATACCGCCTATCCATATATTGCCGTCGGGCATGCCGTAGCCGGCAAAAACATAATCGGTCCCGACCCCGCTTGCCGAGCCGGGCGCCTGGACAGGCATACGTATCACCGAGCCGGTAACTTTATCGATGATATTGAGCCCGTCGCCGTATGTGCCTACGAGGATGCGGCCCCGACTATCCTCGCCCAGCGACAGCACCACCCCGGCCATATAATCGGAACGCTGCATATAGCGCCACCATCGGTCGAGCGAGGGGCTGTAACGGCTCACACCTTTGTCGGTGCCGAACCACAGATCGCCATCCGAATCCTCGAAAATCACATTGACATAATCGGAAATAAGGGACGCCGGATTTCCGCTTTTAGATCGCAGAATATTCACAGTGTGACTGAGGGGCGGTATGTAGTTGATGCCGTTGTGACTTGTAGCCACCCATATTCCCTTGTCGCGGCCGACATGTATGTCGGTCACCGTATTGCCCGACAGATCATCGTCAGTATCGTCGCCGTCGCGATAGTGATGCAGCAATGTGCCGTCGGACGAATCTACGATGTAGACACCGGCGCCGTCGACACCTATAAGAAGGCTGTCGCTGTCATAGCTCTTTATGACATTGACCGGTAGCGGCGGTATATGGAACGGAAGGCCGGCTGTATGTCCGTCGGTGCCTATTGTCACGATACCGTTGGAAAACGTGCCTACGAACAGGCGCTCCGAGGATATCGCCAGCGACAGCACATACAGGCCTTCGGTGCCGCTGACAAAGCGGCTGCGGTATCCGCCGCCATTGGGCGTCACACGATACATACCGTGGTCGGTGCCGGCATAGAAGCCGCCCGCACCGTCGGAAATGACTGCCCGCACGAGTTTGCCGTCGAGAGCCATGAGTTCGATGCCCTTGTCCGGCGTGCAGATATACAGACCGCGGTTGGTGCATACCACAAGCCGCCCGTCGTCAACGATGACGAAATTATAAAGCAGCACCGACGGGTCGGTGAAGCGAAAGGCTACCTCAAAGCGGTCGAGAAGACGGTTGTAACGGTAAATAGCGCCCGACTTCACGGCAATCCATACTGTGCCGTCGGGAGCCGTTTCCATCGATGTCGCCGACTGTATATGATCGCTATGTTCCTCATTGGGATCGATACGGTAGTGCTTCACGGTGTGGCCGTCGAAGCGGTCGAGGCCCGAGTTGGTGTATATCCATATAAAACCGTCGGGATCTTCTTCTACCTCATACACCTGACGGCTCGAGAGGCCGTCGCGCACATTGATATGGCGCACCGCAGCCTGTATAGTCATCAGGCTGATGAGGGACATTAGCAGTATCAGAAACAGTCGGCGCATAAATATCTGTTTAATTAAGGTCAAATATCGTGGTGACGCTCTCGGCGGGTCCGTAGAACAGGCGCGCACGCACCCCGGCAATACCGGCGGCATCGAGCGGAGCGGTATAGAGAGTGCTGTCGCGTGTGGGTTCCGAGCCGTCGAGGGTGTATCGGATCTCACCCTTGTCATAGGCGTCGTTCATCTCGATCTTACCGTCGTGGAGCCTGATGCCGGGCTGGCGCAGGAAGAAGTTGCGGCCGTCGGCGGCCCAGTGGTCCATCTCGGCTGTGATTGCGCCGAAGTACTCGGCATCGCTCAGTGTGGCAGTAGTGTTGTGGGCGCGCTCGGCGAGGCCAAGCATCCGCGGCAGTATATAGCGCTCGATCATGGCCCGTGAACGGACTGTCTCGGCAAAGAGCTGGCCCGATATGCCTTGCACTCGCGCCTGTGTATCGGCGTCGCCGGGACACAGGCGGTCGACGGTGGCATGGAGAGGGCTGAACTCATCGACGATCCCGCCCCATGTAAGGCCTGGCTCCTGGGGATGGGATGTGTGGGTCTGGTCAAAGTAGAGGTAATCGACATTGCTGAGGATGAGGGGATATCCCTGTGAGGCTATCTGCCTGCCATAGTCGCCGGTGCTCGTCCAGCAGTTGACGGCTGCCACGTGGGGAAGGACGGTGGCGTTGTATTCGGGCGAGTGGTCAAGAGCCACTTCCTGCCAGCCGGCGATCTTCACTCCGCGACGGGCGGCGATCTCGGCCACACGCTCCATGAAGTAGGCGTGGAGCTCGCGCTGGTGTTTCATGCCCTTGTCGGCCATCAGGCGGTTGGCGGCTTCGCTGCCGTCCCAGGCGTGGGCCGGGACCTCGTCGCCGCCCACATGGATGGCTCGCAGGGGTACGCCCGCCTTGGCATAGGTATCGATGAGCGAACCCATTACGATATCCCAAAATTTGTAGGGACCGTCGAGGGCCGGATTCATTATATTGTCGTGGAAATCCTGGGCTGTGGTGTAGCGCGATGTGTCGCCGTCGTGAATCAGACGCAGGGATGCGTCGCCGGTGGAACGGTAGCGGTGCTCCATGGCTCGTATGGCGGCGCGACTGTGGCCGGGAGTATCGAATTCGGGTATGATGTCGATGCCACGGGCTTTGGCGTAGCGGAGCAGGTCGATGTACTCGTCGACGGTATAATAGCCGTTGGCAGGTGTATCGGTGGCGTCGGGATTGCCGTCACCGCTGTAAATCTGCTTGAGGAAGGGAGCGTCGTCGGTAAGGGTGTATCCGCGGCGGGCGCCGACCTGAGTAAGCTCGGGGAGCTCGGGGAGCTCGACACGCCAGCCCTCGTCGTCGCCCACATGGAAGTGGAGCACGTTGAGGCCGTAGGAGGCCATGAGGTCGATAAGGCTCTTCATATCCCCGGTCCCGGTGAAGTTGCGGGCCACGTCGATCATGAGGCCGCGGTAAGGCAGATCGGCCCAGTCCTCGATCACAGCGGCCGGTACCTTGCCATCAGCCGTGGCGGCATCGTCGATACGGGCAAGCAGGGAGGCTACTATGGCGTCGGGGGTGGCGCTGTTGGTGTATACGGTGAGTTTTCGGCCGTTGATGCGGGCACGCCAGTAGTCGTGACGCGGGTCGCTGACGCGGATGACTTTCACCTGCGAGGCATCGGGACGCGTAACAGACTTGCCGCTCAATTTTACCGACTTGGGTGTAGGGATACCTTGATATGGTGCCGGACGCAGCGAGGTACGCAGGCTGTCGTTGACGGCATAAGCCTCGGGACCGTAAATCATGCCGTCGGCGCGGCCATCGGCTCCGGGGGCGGTGTATCGGGCGGAATGGCTGATTATGGATTTGCGTATGTTGCGTGCACGGACCGGCCTGCCGTCGGCCACAAGGTGCATGCCGTCGGGGATGAAGGAGATATTGCGCAGAGCGCCGTCGGTGATGATGTCGACGGTGAGAGGGACACCGGCGGAGGCCTGTGCGAAGCGGCCGGAGGCCACGGCATAGTAGCCGGGGAGAATCTCGATTATGGTGTCGGCGGGATTTGCCGGTGTCATTCCGCGCTTGAACATACAGAATGCCAGCCGGTCGAAGGGAGTGTCTGCCTCGATTGTGAAGCGCTGTATGTATTTGTTGCCGGTCTCGGAGGTATACGCGTTACCGAGTGTTTCCCATGTTATTGTATTTTCGGCACTTACATCACCTGCCGTAGCTGCGATGGCTGCGGCGGCAACAGCAAGAAGGATTTTTGATGTCATCGGTTAAGAACTAAAAATATTCGACAATCGCCTTCCGAACGATTTCCAAAGTGTTTTTAGAATCCGATGCAAAATTAATAAATTTTCTTCACTCGTCAAAACTAAGAGCTTGTTTAAAAACAAATGTTAACGTCAGGGCGGTCAGTCGGCGAGCGATGTTCAATACGCGATGAGGGAGCGATGGGACTCCATCGTGACCGAAGAGCGTGTTGAACAGCGCCGGCGAATGGCCGGGGCCGCAGCATCTGTTCAAACAACAGTTTATGATTATTAAAATTCTTGAAAAATAAGACATATAATAATAGGTTCTCCTCAGATAAAGATTTCCAAAGCATCGCATATCGCGGGTGTTTTCCGGTCTACTCCTCAGTCGTGTACATCAAGTACACTCCTTCGTCACAGACCAAAAAACGCTCCGCGATATGCGACCCTGACGTCAACATTTGTTTTTAAACAAGCTCTAAGTTAATTATTCCGGGCAAGAACCATATTGCGCGGCGGGTGTTTTATTTCTAAAAGACTGACGTGAATATGAAAAAGATATTGCTTGCACTGGCTTTTGCCGCCGGGTGCGCTGCTGCGGCTTCGGCTATGACACTCCGTGAGGGATTCGATGAGATTGCGAAGATTGCTCCGCCCGAGGGTGTGACGGCGTTGACTGATATTCAGCCGAAAACGGGCTGGATTGAATCTCTGCCGATTGAGGGCTGCGTGGTGACGGGTGCTCTCCACGAGGTGGGTAACGGCCAAACAGTGTATTATGGCAGCAAGGTGGAGGAGATAGCCAAGACGCTGCCGCAGGAAGACCGCATCCTTTACGGGGCCAATTTTCAGAATATATTCTATATGTACGCCCGGGCGGCCGACGGCGACAGATATGAGGTGCTGATACTTGTGGATCAGGCTTATCAGGGCAAGACGCTGGCGGTGTACGGTTTTGTGGAGAAACCGATGATACAGGCCCTGCGGCAAGGCAAGGTCCGCTTCACCTATGATCATCAGATCGTGATCAACGTGCCTCTGATGGAGTTCAGGTAAGAGCATCCTGTCTGATAATGCGACAGCGGCGGCCGGGTGGCCGCCGCTGTGCGTTATGTGGGGAGTGGGATGATTATTTGCGGGCGAGTTCCATGCCCTTGGCGATAGCCTGCTCGTTGAGGGGGATGAGGTGGTGATGGCGTTCGGGGAGTGTCTTGCGGAGGGCTTTCACCACGGCCTCGGTGTCGACGATAGGACGGAGGGCCAGCAGGGAGCCAAGGAGAATCATGTTGTAAGTCTTGGTGTTGTTCATCTCGATGGCTGCTTCCATGGCGTCGACGGGCACTATGTTGATATCGGTGCGTG
The DNA here is from genome assembly GCA_017624155.1 of Muribaculaceae bacterium. Taxonomy (GTDB): domain Bacteria; phylum Bacteroidota; class Bacteroidia; order Bacteroidales; family Muribaculaceae; genus CAG-873. The sequence goes on from JAGANS010000071.1 coordinate 31,924, forward strand.
TAGGCAGATGGTGTATGCCCGAGGGATCGTAGATAAGTGTGCCGCCGGGCTTCACCTTGCTTTCAAACTTGTCGAGGCTCTGCTGGTTGAGGATTACGGCAGTGTCGTATCGGTCAAGTACAGGCGATGATATAGGGCTGTCGGACAGGATGACGGTGACGTTGGCTGTGCCGCCGCGCTGTTCGGGACCGTATGCGGGCATCCAGGTGACTTCGAGGTTGTTCATAAGGCCGGCATAGGCGAGAATCTTGCCCATGGAGAGGACGCCCTGGCCGCCGAAGCCTGCTATGATTATTTCTTCTTTCATTGCGGTTGGGTTTAGATGTTTTTAAGGTCGCCGAGGGGGTAGCGTTCAAACATGTGCTCGGCCATCCATTCGTTGCTCTTGGCGGGCGACATTTTCCAGCCTGAGTTGCAGGTCGACACGATTTCGACTACGGATGTACCGCGGCCGTCGAGGGCGTTCTGGAAGGCTTTTTTGATGGCGGCCTTGGCCTTGCGCACGGCTGCGGGGGTGTGGACTGCCTGGCGAGTGACGTAGCATGTGCCGTCGAGTGGGGCGAGGAGCTCGGTGATGCGCAGGGGGTATCCGTTGAGGTCGGCGCGGCGGCCGTAGGGTGTGGTGGCGGTCTTCATGCCCAGGAGGGTCGTGGGGGCCATCTGTCCGCCGGTCATGCCGTATATGCCGTTGTTGATGAATATTATGGCGATGTTCTCGCCACGGTTGGCGGCGTGGATGGTTTCGGCTGTACCGATGGCGGCGAGGTCGCCGTCGCCCTGATATGTGAATACGAGACGGTCGGGGTTGAGGCGGTGGAGAGCTGTGGCTACTGCGGGGGCGCGGCCGTGGGCGGCTTCCACCCAGTCGACGTCGATATAGTTGTAGGCGAATACCGCGCAGCCTACGGGTGCTACGCCGATGGTATTGTCCTCAAGGCCCATTTCGTCGATAAGCTCGGCGATGATACGGTGTACCACGCCGTGCGAGCATCCGGGGCAGTAGTGGGTGTTACGGTCGTCGAGCAGGCGCGGACGGGCGTAGACTTTATTTTCGGGTTTGATGATTTCTTCGGGAGTCATGGCTACGGATCATTTGATTTCGGGAAAATCTTTCTTGAGGGCGTCGAGCACTTCGTCGGGGTTGGGGATCATGCCGCCCATGCGGCCGAAGTGGTATACGGGCACGCGGCCCTCTGTGGCGAGGCGCACGTCTTCGATCATCTGACCGGCGTTGAGCTCTACTACGAGCATGCCCTTGACGCGACGGCTCAGCGCTGCGATTTCCTTGGTAGGGAATGGCCACAGGGTGATGGGGCGCAACAGGCCTACCTTGATGCCGGCGGCGCGGGCGTCCTCGATGGCCTTGAGACATATACGGGCCACGGAGCCGAAGGCTACCATGAGATATTCGGCATCCTCGGTGTAATATTCCTGGAAGCGGACCTCGTTTTCCTGGATACGGGCGTATGTCTCCTGAAAGCGGCGGTTGTTCTCCTCCATTTTGGGCGAGTCCATCTCGAGTGATGTGACGATGTTGCGGTGGCCGCGGCCGCGCTTGGCGGTGGTGGCCCAGGGACACTGTGCGGCAATCTCGGCGTCGGTGCGGCGGGGACGGAAGGGCGGCAGCACCACCTTTTCCATCATCTGGCCCACGATGCCGTCGGCAAGGATCATGGCGGGGGTACGGTATTTGAATGCGAGGTCAAATCCGAGGCCCACGAAGTCGGCCATCTCCTGTACGGTGGCGGGGGAGAGGACTATGAGGTGGTAGTCGCCGTGGCCGCCGCCCTTGGTGGCCTGGAAATAATCAGCCTGCGAGGGCTGGATGGTACCGAGACCGGGGCCGCCGCGCATCACATTGACAATGAGTGCTGGTAGCTCGGCAGCGGCGATGTAGCTGATGCCTTCCTGCTTGAGGCTGACGCCGGGCGACGACGAAGATGTCATCACGGCCTTGCCCGACGACGCGCCGCCGTATACCATATTGATGGCGGCGACTTCGCTCTCGGCCTGGAGCACTACCATGCCGGTGGTGTCCCAGGGCTGCTCGTCCTCAAGTGTTTCGAGCACCTCGGACTGCGGGGTAATGGGGTATCCGAAATAGCCATCAACGCCGTAGCGGATGGCGGCATGGGCTATGGCCTCATTGCCTTTCATCAATTTTACTTCTTCCATTTCTCTGTAGATTAAGAGTTAGGCAACACGACGCGGTACACCTCGATGCAGGCGTCGGGACACACCATAGCGCATGAGGCACAGCCGATACAGGCGTCGGGATTGGCGGCAAACGCGAAGTGGTAGCCGCGGTCGTTCACTTCTTTGGGCTGGAGCAGCAGCACGTCGGTAGGGCAGGCCACAACGCAGAGTTCACAGCCTTTGCAGCGTGCGTCATCGATTGTGACAGCTCCTTTTACTTTAGCCATATCAGTCGGTTTATTGGTTTATTAGGTCTTTTTTCTTTTACGGATGAGGGCGGCAAGGTGGCCGGCTTCATTTTGCAAATATACTGTCAATTTTCGGGGAATCCTATCATTTCACCGAAAAAATTCAGAAATGTGTTTTTAAACATAATATTCATTCAAATGAGTCGGTACGGACGGGCGGTGTTAAGCAGGAGGCGTGCGAAGGCCGCCGATTATATCAACGGAGCTACATTGGGCATCGTGGCTCAAATCGGCGGCCTTCGGGCGCCGGTACGTGATGGGCGACTGTCCGGGCACGTCTCGCCTTGGGGCTCGACGGGCCCGGTTACGAGTAAATCGGCGGGCTTCGCACGCCCCCTGCCTATTATCGCCCGTAGGCCACAAGTTGCCTCAGCCGTGTGCCGTTTTTGGCACGGAATTGTTATTTATGTTAATTTTGCGTAACTTTGCGTCATATTATATAGAAGTGTAATGAAAGAATTTGTAATAAGTCAGGAAAGTTCGGAGAGGGCGGTGCTCGTGGGCCTTGTCAACGACAGTCAGGACGAGGCCAAGGTGAAGGAATATCTTGACGAACTGGAATTTCTCGCCGACACGGCCGGCGCCGAGACTGTGGGCCGTTTTACCCAGCGGCTCGATTACCCTAATCCGCGCACTTTCGTCGGCAAAGGCAAGCTCGAGGAAATCAAGGCCTTTGTGGAGGCCAACGAGGTGGGCATGGTGATCTTTGACGATGAGCTAACCCCCAAGCAGGTATCGAACATCGAGCGCGAGCTTCAGGTGAAAATCCTCGACCGCACAAGCCTTATTCTCGATATATTCGCCCGCCGCGCCCAGACGGCCCACGCCAAGACGCAGGTCGAGCTGGCACAGTACCAGTACCTGCTGCCGCGGCTCACACGCCTGTGGACTCACCTCGAGCGCCAGCGCGGCGGCATCGGCATGCGCGGCCCGGGCGAGACCCAGATCGAAACCGACCGCCGCATAATCCTCGACAAGATCGCCCGCCTCAAGGAGGAGTTGCGCTCGATTGACAAGCAGAAGAGCATACAGCGCAAGAACCGCGGCAAGCTCACCCGCGTGGCTCTCGTGGGCTATACAAACGTTGGCAAATCGACGCTGATGGACCTGCTGGCCAAGAGCGACGTCTTTGCCGAGAACAAGCTCTTCGCCACGCTCGACACCACAGTGCGCAAGGTAGTGATCGACAATCTGCCCTTCCTGCTGAGCGACACCGTGGGATTCATCCGCAAGCTGCCCACCGGTCTTATCGAATCGTTCAAATCGACCCTCGACGAGGTGCGCGAGGCCGACATACTGGTGCACGTGGTGGATATCTCCCACCCCAACTTCGAGGAACAGATCGAGGTGGTGAACCAGACCCTGCGCGACGTGTGCGGCGGTCAGGATAAGCCCACCATACTTGTATTCAACAAGATCGATGCCTTCAGCTACAAACCCAAGGACGCCGACGACCTCACGCCTGCCACACGCGAAAACCTGTCGCTCGACGATCTGCGCGCCTCATGGATGGCCCGCATGAACGACAACTGTGTGTTCATATCGGCACGCACCGGCAAGAACATCGACGAACTCAAGCGCAAGCTCTACGACATGGCCAAGGAAATCCACCTCACCCGCTTCCCCTACAACGACCTCCTGTACCAAAACTACGACGAAGACTCAGAATAACCAAAAGTATATCATGAAGCACTTACTTATCACATTGGCGGCCATAACCGCCTTACCGGCTCTTGCAGAGGCCGACATCGTGGCCACGGACGCCTACCGCTGGCACGGCGACACCATCACACAGGGCGAATATATGGCTTATTCGCCCGACGGTATCAGCCTCATATCCACCTACTCGGCTCAACCGGGCTATTTCATGCCCGTCAGCAAAGAGTGGCACCTGAGCCGCGACATCTCGGCATATCCGCAGCTGTCGACACCCAACAAGCTCCACACCGCCATATACAACCTCGGCCTCGAGGAGATGATCAACGCCGTGGAGCCCGACACCACCCTGCGTACAGGCAAGGAATGGGCCGGTGTATGGACCCGCGACGTGTCCTATTCCATACTGCTCTCCATGGCCTATCTGCAGCCGGAGGCCTCGAAGATATCGCTGATGCGCAAAGTGACACCGACCGGGCGTATCATCCAGGACACCGGCAGCGGTGGCGCCTGGCCCGTGAGCAGCGACCGCCTTGTATGGGCCCTTGCCGCCTACGAGCTGTACAAAGTGACCGGCGACCGTCAGTGGCTCGAATATATATATCCCATAATCGCTGCCTCGGTGGAGGATGACCTGAAAGTGACCCAGTCGACCAACACAGGCCTTGTCAAGGGCGAAACCTCATTTATCGACTGGCGCGAACAGAGCTATCCCAGGTGGATGCAGACCGCCGACATCTACAACTCGGAGGCCCTCGGCACATCGGTAGTTCACGCCCGGGCCCTGCGCGTGCTGTCCGACATAGCCGCCGAACTCGGCCACAAGGCTGAGGCCAAGGAATATGCCGCCCGCTCCGAAGCCATCGCCAAGGCCATCAACGATCAGCTGTGGCTCGGCGACAAGGGATACTACGCAATGTACAACTACGGCCGCAACTTTCCCATCGTGAACCCTCGGGCCGAAACCCTCGGCGAATCGCTGGCCATACTCTACGACATCGCCCCCGCCGACCGCGCCCGCAGCATCACCGAGAACAACCCCACCACGCCCTTCGGCGCAGCCATCTTCTTCCCGCAGATCGCCGACATGCCGTCCTATCACAACAACGCCCTGTGGCCCTGGGTAGCATCATACTGGGCGCTCGCCAACGCCAAGACAGGCAACGGCCGCGGAGTCCTCGAGGCCATCGGCTCGATATTCCGCCCCGCGGCACTCTTCACCACCAATAAGGAGAATTTCGTGCTCGACAACGGCGACATCGCCACCGAACTCAACTCATCCAATATGCTGTGGTGCCTGGCAGGCAATCTGGCTCTGACCCACCGCATCCTTTTCGGCATAAACTTCGAGAAAGACGGCCTCGCATTCCGTCCCTTCGTACCCGAGGCTCTCGCCGGCACCCGCACGCTCAGCGGCTTCAGATATCGCAATGCCACCCTCAACATCACCGTCAGCGGCTACGGCAGCATCATCAGGAGCTTTACCCTCAACGGCAAGAAGCATGAGCCGTTTATCCCGGCCGACTTCAAGGGCACCGGCGACATTGTGATAACCCTGGCCGACAACGACGTCGACACCATGAAGGTGAACCACACCGCCAACGTCAAGGCGCCACTCACCCCGATCGCACGGCTTAGCCACAGCCCCGAGCTTGCAGGCGAGGGCATCCCCGTCAACAACCTGCTCGAATGGAATCCCATCGAATACATCGGCCTCTACCGTGTGCTCCGCGACGGCAAACCCGTGGCCGAAACCCGCAGCACTACATTCGAAGCCACCATTCCGGGCGAATATCAGGTAATCGGCGTCAGCACCGACTCGGTGGAATCGTTCGCATCCGAGCCACTGGCCAATTTCGACACTTTTGTCTACGAAATGCCCGGCGAAACGACATTCCTCAACTCGCCCGAAATCTCCTACAAGCCCTCAGTACCCCTGCGCGGCTACCACGGCAAGGGATTTGTGGAAACCGATCACACCACCGGCAATATCGAGCTGCCCATACCTGTGGCTGCCGACGGTGAATACGCCGTCACACTGGTCTACGCCAACGGCAACGGCCCTGTGAACACCGAAAACAAATGCGCCATCCGCACCATTGAGATTGACGGCACCCCCGTCGGCACAGTAGTGATGCCGCAGCGCGGCGTGGCCAACTGGAACGACTGGGGCCGCAGCAACAGTGTCCATACAGCTTTGAAAGCCGGTACACACCGCCTGTCGATCAGCTTCCGCCCTCAGGATGAGAATATGAATCTCGGCACAAACCATGCCCTTATCGACCGCGTTATATTACAAAAGATAAAATGATGAAACGAATCCTCCTCACCCTGTCAGCTGCGGCGATGGCCCTCGCCGCAGCTGCTCAGGTCAACATCACCAAGGTCGACAAGGTGCAGCCTACCGACGAGATATTCATGGACATGGCAGTTACGGCGGCCTCACAGGCCAAGGCCTCGGGCCTTCCCGCATCCGGAGCCGTAATTATACTCAACGGCGCATGGAAGGCCACCGGTACCCCCGAAGGCGGCCTCACGCCCGAGGAAAACGCTATTCAGAAGACCCACAGCGCCCGCCTCACCGGTGCCAGAATATATACGGTAAACCAGCCCACCGCCGCAGCCCTCAACGCCATAATGCGCGCCGGTATCGAAACAGTATATTTCGTCAACTCATCGGCCGATGCCGTGGCCGCAGGAATATATCCCGTTGAAGCCTACGACACGGCATCGCTCGACAGCTCCCTCAGGCCCGTACCGGCCTACCAGCTCTCATACCCGCCGGCAGCAGCGATCATCAGATAAGAGAACCGCGCTGCAGTCATTTTCACCTATGATACGAACCATCGGGGAGCCCCGATGGTTGTATTATATGTAATTCATCCTATCGAAACCAGCTAATTCATCATCGCCGTGAAGGTCACCACATTTATATACAGACTTTTTAAAACAGCAGCATGGGTCCTTATGGGGATCGTGCTGCTGGCCGGTGCGCTTATTACTCTGCTCTACGCATCATGGAGCCAGGAGTACATACGGCAGTATGCCATAAAGATGATGAATCAGGGAGATATGAAGATACAGCTCGAATCGCTCGAACTCAGCTTTCCTCTCGACGTCCATCTCACCGGCCTCGCCCTCGACATGCCCGGGCAAAGTATCGCCGCCGGCCGCCTCGACGCCTCGGTAGGCCTGCTCCCGCTCCTGCGCGGCCATGCCATGATATCGCAGGCCGACCTCACCGACGGAGCATTTGTCATCGGCACACCCGATTCGGCCATGTACATGACCATCAAAGGCCGCACGATAACACTCAGCAATGCCGACGTTGCTCTGTCCTCGATGGACATCAGCCTCAACGAAGGCATCATAAAGGGCGGCCGCGTGTCTATGACTCTGAATCCCGACACAACCGCCGCCGACACTGCCGCAACCCCTCCCACACGCATGAGTATCGCCGTGCATCGTCTGATACTCGACGACTTCGCCTACAACATGCGCATGCTGCCCGCTATAGACTCGCTCGGCGCAGCCATCCCGGCTGCCACTGCGACCGACATCAGCATCGACCTGTACCGGCAGGCCATCTGTCTCAACTCATTTACCGGCTCCGGACTTGATGTATCATATATCGCACCCGACTCGGCCACAATAGCGGCAACACCCGTCATACCCACCGACACCGCCGCTCCGTCAACCGCCCCGTGGACTATCACCATCGACTCTGTCGGATTCGACCGTTCACAAGCTCTCTACACCACCCGCGGGGTCAAACCGATGCCGGGCCTCGACTTCACCTACATACAGGTCGACTCGCTCGACCTGCGCGTGAAAGACTTCTACAACCGGGCCTCGACGGTACGTGTGCCGCTGCAGGTCCACGGCACCGAGCGCTGCGGTGTGACGATCGACGCCTCGGGTACGCTCGATGTCGACTCGCTCGGCACAGGCCTCAACGGATTTAACGTATCGACCCCCGATGCCACCGGAATCGTGTTTGACGCTCTCATAGGCATGGGCGACATGACCACCGAGCCATCCACGCCCCTGCGGCTGAATCTCGACGGCCACCTTGCCCCCCGCGACGCTTTGAAGATGTTTCCGGCCTTCGCGCCATACCTGCTTACTCTGCCCCGCAACTCGCCGATACACGCCCGCGCCGATATCGACGGCACAGCAGGAGACCTCGACATCTCTGAGCTGAGCATCGTAGTCAACGGCATGGCACGTCTCGGAGCCAAGGGACGCTTGCTGAGTGTATTCGCCCCCCCGCGTATCGGCGGCAGCCTGCAACTGAGCGGCGAGCTGTTGGACTTCAACCGGCTCAAGCCCGCATTCTTCGACAAATCATCCTCAGCCGGCTTCGATATCCCGCGCACCGCCTTCACCGGCAATATCAACATGAATTCAGGCAATATCCGCGGCAAACTCGAGGGCCGCACCGGACAAGGCAAGATAAACCTCGCCGCCGACTGGCAGTCGCGCCTCGAGAACTATACCCTGCACCTCGTAGCCGACCGCTTCCCTGTCAACGCCTTCATGCCCCTGCTCGGCGTCGGCGAGATCAGCGCCACCCTCGATGCCGACGGTCACGGCTACAACCCATTTGCCAAGACCATGCGCCTTGACGCCACCCTCGACGTCACCAAGGCCATCTATCAGAAATACGACTACGCCGACATCTCCGCCAACGCACATTTGGCCGACGGCCACGCCGATATACGCCTCGAATCAAAGAATCCCAACGCGGTTCTTACCCTCGATGCCGACGGCAACCTCGACGGCGACACATATAGCTGGACAGCATCGCTCGACGGCCGTCACATCGACCTGCAGGCACTGGGGCTTTCGCCCACAAAGGCCGTTCTCGCCACCACCCTCCACGCCACAGCGGCCATCACACCAAAAGACAACGAGATCGGCGCCAAGCTAACCCTTAACTCACTAACATACGACACCGACCCCGGCACAACAGTTCTTAAAAACATCGTGGCACGCCTCAATGCCAACGACTCGGTTACCAACATCTCGGCAGGCAATGGCGACCTGTACGCATTCCTGTCGTCGGAATCATCGCTTGACACTATCATGGCCCGCATGACCGGCCTCTCGGGCGTAATCGACAATGAAATCGCTACACGCACTATCAATGTGGAGCGGATACAGCAGGCCCTGCCACCGTTCAACCTCGACATAACCGCAGGCAGCAACAACCTTATCACCGACATGCTTGCCGACAGCAAAACAACTTTCAGCTCACTGCATATCACCGCGGCCAACGACTCGTCGCTGTCGCTGAGCGCTGCCCTGCTCGGACTCGGCACACCTTCGATGCGGCTCGACACCATAACATTCGATCTCGCGCAGTATGCCGACAAGCTGATATTCGACGGGCGGGTGGAGAACCGGCCCGGCACATTCGACGAGTGGGCACATGTACGCCTCGACGGATACATGGCCGACAATACACTCGGCATACAGATCAACCAGCAGAACATCCAGGGCAAGGAAGGCTACGACCTGGGGCTTAAAGCCGAACTCAACGACTCCACTCTGCGCCTGATGCTCGATCCCGTCGATCCCACCATCGCCTACATGCCCTGGACCGTCAACGACGACAACTTCGTCACATGGTCGTTCGCTCACAAACATCTCGACGCCAACCTGCACATGCACTCCGACAAGTCATCGCTGGCGATATACACCGACCACGTCGAGGGTGACGACGACCATCAGGAAGCCCTCGTCGTCAACATCTCCGACATCAACATCTCCGACTGGATCAGACTCAACCCATTCGCACCGCCCATAACCGGAAAATTGTCAGCCGACATTCAGGTGAGCGGCGAAGGCACCGACATCAACGGCGACGGCACCATCACCCTCTCCGACTTCTTCTACGACCGACAGAAGGTAGGCGACATCCGTACAGACCTCAAAGTGAGCACTGACCTCGCAGGCCGTATACGCGCGGGTGCCGACCTTATGATCGACGGGCAGAAGACAATCACTCTGGCAGGCGCGCTCAACGATTCCACAGCCGGTTCGCCCCTGTCGATGGATCTGTCGGTGATACATCTTCCTCTGCGCGTTGCCAACCCGTTCATAGGCACCGCAGCATCACTTAGCGGAGTTCTCAACGGCTCAATGGACGTATCCGGCTCGGCCACATCGCCACGTCTCGACGGCTGGCTGCAACTCGACTCCGCAGCCATGCGCCTGGCCATGACCGGCACATCATATACGTTCAATAATGTAAAGATTCCGGTCGATTCAAGCCTTGTGCGGTTTACCGACTTCGCTATCAGAGGTACCAATGACAACCCGCTCACAGTCAACGGTACCGTCGACATACACAACTTCGCCGATCCTGACATAAACCTGCATCTCAGGGCCGCCAACATGCAGATATGCAACACCCGCCGCGCATCCAAGGGTGCCGACATATACGGCAAAGGCTTCATCAACCTCAACGCCGACATACGCGGCAACATGAAATTCATGTCGGTCAACGCCGGCCTCACCATTCTTCCGGGCACCAATATCACTTATGTGATGACCAATGCCGAGAGCGCTATCACCAACAAGGCCAACGACGACATGGTGAAATTCGTTAACTTCGCCGACACAGCCGCCGTACAACAGGCCGACAGCATCAGCCAGTCGCAACTCGCCATGCTTATCGAGGCCACCCTGACCATACAGACCGGCTCAACCATCAATGTGGATCTGTCGTCCAACGGCCGCGACCGCGTGAGCATACAGCCCAACGGTACTGTCGACTTCTCCATGCAGCCCTTCGGCGAGCCGCGTCTCACCGGACGCATCAACATTCCAAAAGGATTCGTGCGATATACACCACCCGTATTGTCCGAGAAACTGTTCAACTTCGAGAACAACTCGTATGTGGCCTTCAACGGCGACATAATGAACCCGCAGCTCAATATACATGCCATCGACGTGCTAAGAGCCAACGTGACACAATCGGGACAGAACTCCCGTCTGGTCGACTTCGACGTACATCTCAACGTCACCGGCACACTGTCCAACATGAACGTGGGATTTGACCTCAGCACCGACGACGACATCACCGTAGCCAACGAATTGCAGTCGATGAGCGCCGAGCAGCGCGCCAACCAGGCCATGAACATGCTGCTCTACAACGTATATACCGGTCCCGGCACACGCGGCGACTCCAATCTGTCGGGCAACGCCCTCTATTCATTCCTCTCGTCGCAGCTCAACAACTGGGCCGCCAGCAATATCAAGGGCGTCGACCTTACATTCGGCATCGACCAGTACGACCGCACCATCGGCGGCAGCACATCGCAGACCACCAGCTACAGCTATCAGGTATCCAAATCGCTGTTCAACGACCGCTTCAAAATCGTGGTCGGCGGCAACTACTCCACCGACGCCAACGCCGACGAGAACTTCTCGCAGAACCTCATCAAGGACATATCGTTTGAATACTTCATCAATAAGGCACAGACGATGTATGTGCGCCTGTTCCGCCACACGGGCTACGAATCGATTCTCGAAGGCGAGATAACCCGCACAGGCGTGGGCTTTGTATACAAGCGCAAGCTCAACCGGCTGCGCGACCTGTTCCGCTTCCGCAGGTATCGCCGCCGGCAGGACCAGACGGCCTCGCCCGATGTGACCACGAATACAGAAACGAACCTTAAACCCGCCGGTAATGAAAGCTCCAAATAAACTGATGCTACTCGCAGCAGCCATCGCGACCCTGCTCCTGGCAGCCTGCTCCACCACGCGCCGTGTGCCCGAGGGCGATCACCTGTACACCGGCCTCAAGGGCGTGGATTACAAATATTCCACCGACACCACGGCACACATCCCCGACGAGGTTCAGGAGGCCATATTCACATCGGTCGACGTGGCGCCCAACAACTACTGGAAGCTCGTGCGCTGGCGCTACCCATTCCCGCTGGGACTGTGGGTATACAACAACTGGTCGAATCCGCCCAAAGGGCTCAAGCACTGGCTGTACGAGAAGCTCGTGGCCGAGCCCGTGCTGGTATCGGACGTCCGTCCCGAGGTACGCACACACATGATAGAACAGATACTCGACAACAACGGATACTTCCGCGGCAAGGCGTCCTACGAGCTTCTTCAGGCCCGCAATCCCAAAAAGGCCAAGATACGCTATGACGTCACTCCCGGCCCGGCGTTCCTGCTTGATACCGTCGAGATGCTCGGCGACTCCACCCACCTGGGAATGCTCATCGACTCACTGGCATCGCGCGATCCGTATCTGCGCGCAGGCTCTCGCTATTGCACGGATTCCCTGTCCACCGCCCGCAACCGCATCACCAACTCTCTGCGCAACCGCGGCTACTATTTCTTCCGTCCCGACTACATACAGTATCTCGCCGATTCGATACAGCACCCGGGCAGCGTGATGCTGCGGCTCGATCTTGCCAATGACATGCCGCACTTCACTTCGCAGCGCTTCCGTACGGGCAAGGTGACCATGGTGGTGAACCGTTACCGCGGACGACAGCGGCCCGACACGATACAGATAAAGCCCGGGGTAGAACTTGTGCAGATGATGCCGTCGAAATTCCGCCGCAAGATAGTGGATGAGTGCGTGACATTCCGCCCGGGCAGCATCTTTGCCGTACGTAACATGGACTTCACACAGACCTTGCTGTCGCGACTCGGCATATTCCGCTCTATCGACATACAGGCCATCCCCGACTCCACCGCGATAAGCCCTACCCTCGACGTTCTCGTCAACACCACTCTCGACCAGCCACTGGAAGCATCCGTCGAGGTAAACGTATCGTCTAAATCCAACTCATATCTCGGGCCGGGACTTACCCTCGGCGTAACCAACAACAACATATTCGGTGGCGGCGAACAGTTGAGCGTCCAGCTCACCGGTACATACGAATGGCAGACCGGACGCCGTACCCGCGGAGGTATATTCAACTCATACGAAGCCGGTATCACAGGATCTCTGGCTTTCCCGAGGCTGCTCGCGCCCAAGTTCATACCGCGCAGTCAGTGGCAGCTCAACTGGACACGCTTCCAGCTCAACGCCGACCTGCTCAACCGCCCACACTACTTCCGCATGGCACAGTTCAATGCCTCCATGAGCTACGACTGGCGCATCCGGCGCCACGTGTCGCAGACTTTCACGCCGCTGAAACTCACATACACCAAGCTTATCAACACCACAGCCGAGTTCGACTCGATAATGGCCGTCAACCCTGCCATCGCACTCAGTTTCCAGAGCCAGTTCATTCCGCAGATGATGTATTCGTATACTTACGACCGGCAGTTCGACCGCGACAACGCCCTCAACTGGTCGTTCACGGTACAGGAAGCCGGCAACATATTCTGGGCCATATATCGCGCCTGCGGCAAGAAAGGCGAGAAAGAACTGTTCGGCACACCTTTTTCTCAATTTATAAAAGGACAGACCCAGCTGGTATATAGCCGGCGGCTGTGGGGCGATCATCACCTTGTAAGCCGTGTGGCCGTGGGCGCCGAGCACGCATACGGCAATTCGGCCGAAGTCCCATACGCCGAGCAATTCTACTGCGGGGGCGCCAACTCGGTACGCGCGTTTACCGTGCGCAGTATTGGCCCTGGTTCATATCATGCGCCGCAAGGCACACCCGACGATTATTTCGACCAGACGGGTACATTCAAGTTCGAGGCCAATCTGGAATACCGCTTCCCGATAGCAGGCGCCCTGCACGGCGCTGTATTCCTCGACGCAGGAAACGTATGGCTCCTCAAAGACGATGCCGCACGCCCGGGCGGCAAACTCAAGGGCTCGACATTCCTGCGCGACCTCGCTACGGGTACAGGCGCAGGCCTTCGCCTCGACATCTCCATGCTGGTGATCCGCGCTGACCTCGGCATCGGCATACATGCACCATACAACACCGGCCACCGCGGATATTACAACATGGAGTCGTTCGGCAAGTCGCTGGCCTTTCACCTGGCGATCGGATACCCGTTCTGAGAATGTTGAATGCTGAATGCTGAATATCGAATAACCGAAAATTCAAATATATGCGCTACTGGACAGTCGACCGAATAATGCGGCTTGTCATAAGTCTTGCCATAACAGCCGCCTTAGTATGGCTCATACGCTCGCTGAGCAATGTGCTGCTGCCTTTCTTCGTGGCATGTGCCGTGGCATACCTGCTGCAGCCATTGGTCGGCTTCAACATGCGGCTGATACGAGGCAAGAGCCGGGCGCTCGCCTCGGTACTCACCATAATAGATGTTTCGGCATTAATCGTAGCAGTGATTTACCTGTTCCTGCCATCGGTGATACGCGATCTCGACATGCTCGGCGATATAATAAAGAGCGTTTCCGACGGCAAACGCCATCTTCCCGCCTTTTATGTAGGCATAATCGACTTCATCAACCGGTACTTCGACCCCGGACATCTGAAGGCCGTATTCGACGGTTCACACATCGAGGCGCTCATCAGCAAGGGATCGTCACTGCTCGAGGAATCGCTCGACGTGGTGCTCAACATCCTGTCGTGGCTGCTGACAATAATATATATACTGTTCATACTCATCGATTATCCGCAGATATGCCGGGGATTCAAACTCATAATTCCTCACAAATACCGTCCCCGCACCATGGTAGTGGTACACGACGTAGAGAACAGCATGGACCGGTACTTCCGCGGTCAGGGCTTCGTGGCTCTATGCGCTATGGTATTCTACTGCATCGGCTTCTCGATGGTGGGGCTGCCGCTGGCCATACCTATGGGCGTGATTGTCGGCATACTGTACATGATTCCTTACTTCCAATATGTGACTCTGATACCGGTAACGGCCATCTGCTTCATATTCTCACTGGGCGGCGAGGTGGAATTCTTTACCGAACTCGGGAAGTGCGGACTGGTGTATGTGATAAGCCAGTGCATATGCGACTATGTAATCACGCCGCATGTCATGGGTAAAGAAATGGGTATGAATCCGGCTATCATACTGCTGTCGCTGTCGGTATGGGGCAGCCTGCTGGGCATTATAGGTATGATAATAGCGCTCCCGGTAACAGCCATCATCATGACTTACTATGAGCGCTATATCAGTAATCCGGCTCCAAGATCAGCAAGGCCCGGAGACAGTGAAGTCAGTTCTTCCTGAACAGAACGTTGAACGCTTCCTTTATCAGGCTGCCGGCAGTCTTGGCACGAGCCTGTACAGAATCGTCAGGAGCGGCGGGAACTTCAGGGACGGCGGCATTCGCTACCTGTTCTTTCATCGCCTCAGGTATCGGCGGCGGCATTATTTCGTCGGATATCGGAGCCTCATTGCCCTCATCGCTGTCGATTGTGAAGCCTATCGCGGCCTCGACAGGCACATTCACAGGGCATGGCGACGGCCTTGCGGGTGCGTCGGCATCCGGCAGGCCGGTGCCGCAGGCATCCGAGCGCAATGATGCCGGGTCTATTTCAGGAATGCGTTCTTCGGGAGTTTCCTCCGTGGACTTCTTTTCAGGCTCTTTTTCCGGTTCCTCCACACGGGCTGGCTCGGGTGTTGACACCTCGTCTTCGGGCGGCATAGCGACATTAAGCAGCACTACGGTACAGTTGTCGCGGCCACCGGCGGCAATGGCAGCGTCGACAAGAGCCCGGGCATTGCCGCCGGCAGCAAGGATGCTGTCAATCTCATCGTCGGATATCATGTCGCACAGGCCGTCGGAACATATCACGTATGTATCGCCGTCGATCACCGGCAGTTCCTCCGTCAGGCATGTAACGTCGACAAATGCCTCGGGAATACCGATAGCGTTGTAGATGAGATTGGAAGCAACGGTCGGGTCGCCGAGGCGCTCGCGCTCCGAGTGATCGGTGCTTATCTGACGCAGCACATCATAGCGGCGGCGGTACACTCGGCTGTCGCCGGTATTGAGCATAAATTCATAGGGCCCGTAAGTGAAGATACCGGTGAGCGTTGTGCCCATGCGTGCAAGCTCGGGATCGGTGGCGGCACGCGATATCACGGCAGCGTTGTTGCTCCTGAACCAATCCTTCACGGCCACTTTCACGGCATCGGCATCCAGCCCGGCAGGCAGGTCGGTAAGAAATTCATCGAAGGAGCGCAGAGTCATCTCCGAGGCTATCTCGCCGCCGCCATAGCCGCCCATGCCGTCGGCCACCAGGGCCGAGAAACGCGGGCGCTGTTTCATCGGGACCATCGATCGCTGAGCATCGTCGCGCAGGAACGCTCCGAATACCAGGGCCATATCTTCATTATTGGTGCGTACCGAGCCTACGTGGCTCACTGCATCGTATTTTATTTTCATCGGGGAGAGGTTTTATTCAACATTAAAATCGTATACGGTGGCAAATCGAATCACATCACCGGGGCGGATGGCCACAGGTACCGATACCCGGCAGGGCATGCCGTTGACAGCGGTGCCGTTGCGCGAGCCTATGTCGGTGATTGTCCAGCGCATACCGTCGAAGTCGAGCCGCGCATGTGTCCCGGATATATACTGGAACGTAGCCAGCTGGGCTGTATACGGGCCGTTGCCGCGGCCGATTATCGCACCGGGCTGCATCATCAGGGTGACACCCATAGCCGGACAAGTGATACGCACCGGCTGCTGTTGTGCCGGCGGGATAGTAGTGGGGCGCGGACCGGGAGGGGTAACGGGCTGCGGATCCGGAGCGACGGGACGCGGGCCGGGTGATACCGGCTGAGGCCCGGGGTTAACAGGCTGAGGGCCGGGAGTGACCGGTTGTGGCCCGGGATTTACGGGCTGAGGGCCGGGAGCTGCCTGTCCGCTCTGCGTACCGGCCTGTCCGGCAGGCACAGTAGCCACACCGCATTTCATGCAGAACTTTCCCTTGCGGAAACTGCCGCACTTGGGGCATTTGAGCAACTCCGCGCCACATTGGTCGCAGAATATGCTGTCATTATCTATATCGGCCCCGCAGTGGGGGCATGGAGTCTGTGTCATATCAATCGATTTGCATGTCGGGGGCCTCGATTACAAAGGCCCGGTTGGTATCGAAGTCGGGCATACGCATCTCGGCGCGCAGACGGCGCCCCTGGTTGAGGATAACCTTGTCCACATAGTTGCGGGCCTCGCGTGCGTTGGCAAAATTGGCACTGCGGGCATTGACAAGGCGGGTGAAATAGAACAGCATGGCCTGACGGGCATCGTCGGTGATGCGCAGATTCTTCTTGGTGAATATGCCCTCGGCTATGTGGGTGAGCTCGGCAGCATTGTAGTCGGCAAAGTTGATCGTTGTGGTGAATCGCGACGACAGTCCCGAATTGGAGTCGAGCCACTGGCTCATCTCGCGGGGATAGCCGGCAGCGATACAGATAAACTTGTTCTTGTAGTTCTCCATCACCTGCAGCAGCTCGGCCACAGCTTCGGTGCCGTAGCCCACGTTGCCGTCGCCCTGTGTGATGCTGTAAGCCTCGTCGATGAACACCACGCCGCCCATACCGCGCATCAGTGCGGCGTGGGTCTTGGGCGCTGTCTCGCCCACGTGGACGCCCTTGAGGTCCTTGGCCGACAGCTCCACCACCTTGTTGGACGGCAGCAGCCCCAGCGAATAAAATATGTCGCCCATGATGCGGGCAACGGTAGTCTTGCCCGTGCCGGGATTGCCGAGGAACAGATAGTGGTCGAGGTTGATGCCGCCGCGCACGCCGGTGGCCTGCTCGCGCATCTGCATGGCCTGCAGGGTGTCGGCCATGTCGCGCACGGCCTTCTTGACCTCGGCGAGGCCTTCGAGGTGATCAAGGCGACCCATTATCTCGTCGATATCGAGCTTCTTGGGAGCGTCGTATGGAATATCGGCTGCCTCGATGGTATAGAGGGCGTCCTCGTTATAGTCGTCGGCCATATCGCTGAGGCGCTCCGACTGGCGCTCAAGGGTTTTCTCAAACAGCTTTACCATTTCGCCTGCGTTGCCGAATTTCTCGTCCTTGGCACTGACCATCTCCTCGACTTTGCGCTGCAACAGGTCGTATGCCTCATCGGTAAGCGTGCAGCCGTAGGTGCGGGCCTGCAGAGCATAGATGGTGAGCAGATCATCTACCGAATAATCTGGAATATGGATGCTGTGGGTAAAGCGGCGCTGCAGACCTGGGTTGGCGTTGCGGATAAACTCGTCCATCTTGTCCTTGTAGCCGGCTATGACAGTTATGAACTGTCCGGCACGCTCGCTCATGCATGTCATCAGGGCATCGACGGCCTCGGCGCCGGTACTGTCGACCGTGCCGGGCTGACCGACAGGCATCAGGTTGTATGCCTCGTCGATGAAGAGTATGCCGCCCATGGCATCGTCGACGGCCTTCTGCATGTTCTTGCCGGCCGAGTTGGCGTAGGAGTCGAGGATATCCTTGCGTTCCTTAATTATCACCTTGTCGGTTGGTATGGCACCTATGGCCTTGAATACCTTGCCGAGGCGCTTGGCCACGGTGGTCTTGCCCGTACCGGGATTACCGGTGATTATGATGTGTATGTTGTCGACCATCACCTTGCCGCGACCGGCGGCCATGCGGCGGCGGTTGAGCCGCACACGCTTGGCGATGGTACTTATCTGTTGCTTGACATCCTCCATGCCTACAAGGTCGTCGAACGAGGCCAGAATATCATCTACGGCCTTCGTAGCGTTCTCGCCCTCGATGTCGCGCATGGTGAGCATTGGTTCGGATACAGGCGTACCCTCGGCGGCTGCCCGGTCGAGGCGTTCCTTCATGCGCCCGCGGGCCTCGTCGAGCACGTTGCGCACGTTGCGTGCGTTGCCGAATCGGGCCGTGCGCGTGGCATACATCTTGTCGAAGAAAGCTCCGATCTGCGCGTCGGCCTCGGCGTCGAGTTTCACGGGGTCGTCGCCGCCGGCGGCCATATTGCGGAAGATCTGGGTCAGCTCGGGACCGGTGTAGTCGCGGAATGTTATAGTCTTGTTGAATCGGCTCTGCAGGCCGGGATTGGCGCCGAGCATGCGCTGCATCTCCACCGGGTAGCCGGCCAGCAGACACACAAACTTGCCGCGCAGGTCCTCACAGTCCTTAAGCAAGGTGGCAATCGCCTGGTTGCCGTAGGAGTCGTTCTCGTCGCGGCACAGCTCGTAAGCCTCGTCGATGAAGAGAACGCCGCCCATGGCGTCGTTGACCGCCTTGCGCACCAGCTTGGGAGTGTCACCCACATACTGCGACACCAGCTTGCCGCGGTCGGTCTCCACAAGGTGGCCGCTTGGCAGGGCGCCCATGGCACTGAGGGCCTCGGCAAAGAGACGCGCCATGGTAGTCTTGCCGGTGCCGGGATTGCCGACGAATACGAAGTGGCTCTTCACCGAGCCGGCTGCGGCAGCGTCGCCTCCGCGCTTGCGGGCATCCTCCACACCCAGGGCTATAAGCCTGATCTGCTCCTTGATGTCCTCGACACCGACATATTTGTCGAAGTCGCGCATCACGTCGTCGAGGGTCTTGGGAATGTATTCCTTGCCTACCACCATTGCCGGGGTGATTATGCCGTCGGTCGCTCCCGCATTGCAGTATGCCTCGTAGATGCGGTCGGCGAGGTTGTGGGCGTAGTGGCCGTTGGGGAATGTATCGGGATTGCTGCGCTTGGCATGAGTGATGACACGGCCTATCTTGGCGCGCACACCGGCCTCGAGGGGCTTGCTGTGCCATACTTGTTCGAGCCGCCGCGCGCATATCTCCACTAAGTCGGGGATATCGGGTGCGTTGAGGCTGATCATCTCCTTGATTTTGGCACGTGCCGAGGGATTGTTCTCAAAGAATTTGAGCAGGTCGTCGTCGCCGAGGAATATAACCACCGGCTTCTCGGGGTCGGGACCCCAGTCGTCGCAGTAGGCGAGAATCTTCTCAAGTTCGCACAGACTGTCGGCACGTGTGGTGGGCGAGTGCTTCTGCGCGTCGTCGATTATAAGTACATTGCCGCCGACAGGCTTGATGTTGTCGGCGAGTTTTTCCACGAATTTCGCATAGTCGATCGCTTTCACCACCGTGGGAACGGGCTTCTTGATAATGCCTGCGGCAGCCAGGGCGGCCGTAAGAGCCTCGGCGGTGACATTTTTGCCCGTGCCGGGAGCACCGGTTATGGCAAAGCACAGATCGCGGCGCATCTCGGTGCCGCGGGCACGGCCCTGCGCCGCTATATTGGAGGCGCTGGTGAGCACGTCCTTGAGCAGGGCCACCGCGGTATCTTTGCCCACGAGCGAGTCGAGCGGCGAGCCACCGCTTGTCGCCGTAGCGGCAGTCGCTGCGGCCGCCACAGGCGTACCGCACCACTTGCAGTACTTGGCCGACGGCCGGTTGGGTTTATGGCATTTGGAGCAGTCCATTTATTTTACTTTTACAAGTTCCACATCAAAAACGAGATCGGCGTCGGGCGGTATACTTCCTTCCACACCCTTCTCGCCGTAAGCCATGTCGGCCGGTATATACAGCATGGCGTGGCCGCCCTCGCGCAGCATCTTCACACCCTCGGCAAAACCGGGAATCACATTCTTCAGATTAAACTCCACCGGTTCGACCGCCTCGTCAAACACGGTGCCGTCGGGAAGCATACCCTTGTATTTCACCGACACCGTAGAGTTGTCTTTGGGCGAACGGCCCGAGCCGACTGATATCAGTCGGTAGCGCAGCCCGCTGGGAGCTATCAGATAACCGCCGTAAGGCGCCACTACCTGATTTTTCGACAGATAGAAGTTGTGGCGCGTGCCCTTGAGGTTGTTGACGTATTCGCCGGTCATGTACACCTTGTTGCCGTCGCCGTAATATACATCGGCGGCCAGGGTGATGCTGCTGCTCTCGGTTGAGTGCATTGTCAGCTTGCCGGTATCACCGTCGTAGCCGTCAACGACAAGGTTGATTGTCATGGGTGTGGAGTATTCTATTCGCAGTTTGCCTTTGATTGTGCCGTCGTCGGTCTTGGACATAAAGAGTGTGGCCGGGCGCTCATGGAATTCGCCCTTGAACGTGCCGGGGAGCTGGTTGGGATGAGCCGGCTCGGCTGCCGTCTCGACGAGTTCCTGCTTGTCGACAGCGTTTACAGAATCGGTGAGCAGCACGGTGATAACCAGCGTTATTACCGTAAGTCCTATCATGCACCATGCAGCCACACCCGAGCTCTTCGACTGATCCTTGGCCAGCTGCGTAGACTTCTGGAATATCGATGAGGGATCGGGGTTGGACGAGCCGAAGGTTGCCGATGTGGTGCCGAATGCCTCGCACATCTTGTATATGTCGGCCTGTTCCACAAGGTCGTCATACTTGGCCTTGTTGGGAATATACTTGTCGGATGTCTGGTTGAAGAACTTCACGGCACACCATACGGCCGCAGCACCGAGAAGCAATACGAGCAGGAACGGGGCGAAGCCGCTGAGCAGTCCGAATATCCATGTCGGTATCCAGTAACCGGCCAAAGCGCCGATAATGGCGCCTATTATACCGCCCGACAGGCCGGCAAGACCGCCGACTATGGCGAGCAGCACCGCCACAAACGTGCCGATGGCCTCGAAGGCCTTGATAACGGTGGCTGAGCCCTCGGTAAGTGTCACGGCCATCATCCATATCAGCAGCACGAGCATCGGCAGCAGACACAGTAGCGTTATCAGGGTGCGCTTGCGCTTGACACCGGCCCAGGCCTTGTCGCGCGCCTCGATGGCATTGTCCACGCGGGCTATCGAGGCCATGGCCTTCGACATGCCGGGATATGCCGGGGCATATTGCTGCAGGAAGTTGAAGTAGCCGCGCAGCTCGGTGACACTGTACGTGTTCTTGATTCCTTCGTGGAAGAAAAGCGCAAGGAACTGCGGCAGGGCCGAATCCTTGATGAGCTGATTGCGCTCCTCCTGACTCACGCTCTTCACCTGAGCCAGCGTCGTGGCCTTGACATTAGCCTTTGGGAAGGTGAAATAGGGAGTATAACCGAGATATTGTATCACCTTCCATGCCGCGGTGAACTTGGTATATGGCGCTGCCGGGTGTGCCTTCCTGTTGGCCGGAAGGTCGACGATGCGGGCGATGCCGTCGGCCTGCGCGGTCATCTTGCGCGCCTCGAGATACTGGTGAAGCTGCGACTTGCGGAAGTTGTCAACACCATCGGTAAGCATGGTGAATATGTTGGGCGCGGAGCTGTTCATCATATAAGTCCTCGACTCGGTGGACATCTCAAGGTTGAGGGCCCGGCCGATGTCGGCGGCTGAATATATATAGTGTTCCTTACCCTTATCGGTCGAGCAGTTGAGCGACACGTTGGGCATGAGAGCATAGAACATATACCATCCGCGATTCTTGGCGTTGCTTCCGGCCTCCTTCACAAGTTTTTCGAGCACGGGGGCGAGCTTGGCGTCCTCCTTGCAGCGGTTGTTGAGCAGCCAGGTGGGGAAGTGCACGCGGCTCAGACATTCCATCGTGAGCGGTGTCACCCCGTGGTCGTGTATCTCTTTGGCAAATTCGTCCATCGAGTAGACGTAATACCACTTGTTGTCGTCCTTGCGCTGTACCGAGAACGGCTTGGCATCGGAGCCGAGGCGATAGTACACGTCCCACAGATATTGGTTGTTGCTCTTGGCGAGCAGTCCGGGATAGGTGCGGGCTATCTCGGCCCATTTTCCGCCCTTGGCCGCGAGGAAGCTCCACACCTGATGGTCGGGGTCACTGAGTTCCTTTGAGGCTCCGATCCATGAGTCGAGGAAGCATGCGGCCAGATCGCTGTCGGTGCGCAGGGCCTTGCCCTTGGGACTGTAGAGCGGGAACGACGGGTCGAGCGCAAGGCACAGTTTATACAGACGGTTGATATTCTTGTCGAGTTCGTCGGCCCCGAATTTGAACATCGGCCGGTATTTGCGCTCGATTTCTGCGGCATTGGGACCCAGCGACAACATGTATGTCCACAGCATGTGGTTGTCCATCGCCAGCTGTGACGCATAGGTACGCCGTTCGCCCCACAACTCGGCAGCGATAGCCTTCTGATCGCGCAACTCCTTGCCGCCGATGGAATAGAAGGGCAGCGACGGGTCGAGCTTCTTGACAAGAGCATATATACCGTGCTGGCCGTCCGACACTATTATCGGGCGGTACTTGTCGGGCAACGCGCGCATCGCCGAATCGCCACGTATCGTCATGTAGACCCACAGAGCGCTGCCACGCGAGGCAAGATCCTTGATATATGCCTGACGGTTAGTCCATACCTCTGCCGCTATTTCCTTGGCGGTGACACACTTATTTCCTTTGACACCAAAGAAAGGCGACGAAGGGTCGAGCAGCAGAGCCGCTGCATACACACCGCCGCCCTGTTCCTCGGGACGCGGATATTTGACATTGACTATATCGTCTATCTCGATGGCGAGCGTGGGACGTATACCCTGAAGCGCACTCTTGGCCAGGCCCTTGTAGAGGAATTTCTTGGCAAACTCTACGTCACCGAGCATCAGCGCGGCCAGTTCCTTAGGCGAGCGCGCCACCTGCTTCTTCACATCGTTGAACACTACATGGAAATCGCCTGTAGCGTGCTCGGCTTCGGCGGCCGAACCGGTCTTGAGTGTCTCGCCCTTGAACCAGCGCTGCACGTCATCGAATCCTGCACGCGATCCGTCGGAGAATTCCAGCAGGCGCTCGAGCAGCGAGGCCAGATGATCGCTTATATTGAGTTTGGAACGCAACTTGCCGATAACATTATTGTTGCGTTTCAGTCGGTCGAGCTCGGCCAGGTCGTTGGCCGGGAACATCTTGTAGAAGTTGTCGACGCCCATCCACAGAGCCAGCAGGGTCATGCCCATCGAGTAGTAGTCGGTGGCGCGGCCCACATAGGTATTGCGGTCGTTGGAACTGATGGCTCCCTCAGGCGACACGAAGTAGCTCGACTTGGCGGCATCGACCTTGACCGGATTGTCGCCGCTGATCTCGCGTGCGATACCAAAGTCGATCACGACAAATTCCTTGCGCTCCGGCCCGGTGAACAGGAAATTCTCGGGCTTGATGTCGCGGTGGATAAATCCCAGCTCGTGACATTGCCTGATGGCAAAGGCCATGCGCATGGCCACTTCCTTGAAGCGCGTCTCCGACCCGCGCAGCGTCATGTCGGCCAGCGAGCCGTTGGGAGCATAATCCATTATCTCATAGTCGAACTGCATGCCGCGCGCATCGCCCCACTTGCCGTGGTCGCGGAGACTCACAAGGAAACCGCCGCGGGCATTCTTCACCTTCTCGAGGATATTATGATTGGGCCCGTGGTTAGGAATATACAGCTTGAGCACAAATTTGCGGCCGCCGTTCTCCACCACAAGTATACGGGCCTCGCCCGAACGCGTCTTGAGCGTGCGGCGGCTCTCTTCCTTGTCTACCTTGTAGCGTATGCCGTTGATCACATACTCGTCGAGGACGGGAATGTCACTGATTGCGCCGGGAGCCGACGGACGTGCGCCGCCGGGAACAGCTGTGGGCGCGGCACCCGGAACGGCCGTAGGCGCTGCACCCGGGACCGCGGTGGGAGGTGCGCCGGGTACTGATGTCGGAGGTGCACCGGGTACTGATGTCGGAGGTGCGCCGGGTACTGATGTCGGAGGTGCACCGGGTACTGATGTGGGCGCGGCACCCGGAACTGATGTGGGTGGCG